>JBAZNF010000005.1:0-55069 GCA_041649335.1 Patescibacteria group bacterium | reverse complement strand
ACGCGCCCCCACCTCCCCGCCACAGGCCAGTAAATCCTGCCACTGCGTCACCTCTGCCCGGATGAATTTCTGCTCGAAATCGGTATGGATGACCGCCCCGGCTTGGGGCGCCGATGACCCGCGCTTGACGGTCCAGGCCCTCGTTTCATCGGCTCCGGCCGTAAGAAAAGTGATCAAATCCAAGGCCTGATAGGCAGCAATAATCAGCCGATCTAGGCCGGTTTTTTCCAATCCTAAGCTGTGCAAATACTCTTTGGCGTCCGCTTCCGGCATCTCGGCCAGTTCGGACTCGACTTTGGCGCTGATGACCACATAGCCCGGCACCTCTATGGCGGCTTCAGATTCATCGACATTCAGCACCCGCAACATCGGCTTGACGGTCAGCAGGCTTAAATCCTTAATGGCCAATAATTCTTCTTCAGACAGGCCAACTTCAGACAGCAGCTTCCCTCCATCCAAAAACTGCTTCACTTTTTGGTACAGGACCAATGCTTTGGCCGCTTCCTTATCCCCGCTCTTGGTCTTTGGCGCGGTATCGGCAATGCGTTTTTCCACCGTTGATAAATCGGCGTAAATCAATTCCAATTTAATAGTCTCTTCGTCCGACTGCGGGTCGACCTTATTGGCGACATGGATAACATTCGGGTCGGAAAATTTCCGCACCACCTGACAAATAGCGTCGACAGTACGAATATGCGACAAAAACTTGTTGCCCAGTCCCTCACCTTTATGTGCGCCGGCGACCAGGCCCGCAATGTCCACAAACTCAACAACCGTATTGATGATCTTTTTTGAATTATAAATCGATGCCAGTTTGTCCAAACGTTCGTCCGGCACGGCTACGGTGCCGACGTTCGGGTCAATGGTGCAAAACGGGTAGTTTGACGCGTCGACCTGTTTTTTGGTCAGCGCTTTGAATAAGGTCGACTTGCCCACGTTGGGCAGGCCGACGATGCCAATTGAAAAGCTCATATGGAAGTATTGTATCAACAAATTCTTGTTATTAAAAGGCTTGACCACCTCATGCAGGGTGCTAAGATGTACCCATCCGGATCGCGCCTGGCCAACGCGACCCTAGGCACCGTGAGTGCCAGGACTCGGCTGCCGTGAGGCGGGCCCGCACATATATACAGCTGGTCGTGCATAATTGATTGGCGGGAACAGCACCTGCGTCGTATGGTACACCGGAGGGCGATTGCCCCCGCAGTGTATGTGCACTGCGTGCACACCGCAGCTTGGATCGATAAGGCTGTATACCTCACGGCCTTTTTTTATTTCATACGAGAATAAATGATGATATACTATTAATATGAACACTCAAGGGATCAATGAATGGTTAAAACAGGCTCGGGAAAGCAGTCTTTCGGATGCTGAAATCTATCTTCAATTGCAAAATTCAGGATGGGATAAGATAGCCATCGAAAAATTATTAAGTCGTGGAAAAAATTTAAATAATGATGACCTCCCAATAGGTATTGCGTATCACATCGATGCCAATGAATTTGCTTCTCGACTGAGTTTGGGAAAATACAAAATGGTGCCAGTTTTTGCGTTGGCAATTGTTTTTTTTGTTACATATGCATATTTTGACGCTGGCAGAGAAGTGGCTAAGAATTTAGGTATTGTAGGGGCGTTGTTTTTACTTTCTGGGGTACTTTTAATCAAATTCAAAAAACCTGAGGAGGTCGACTTATTCGTTGAACTAAATAAAGAAGGCGTTCATATCACTAAAAATAAAGATAGCAAACATTATTCTTGGAATTTGTTCACAACAGCTATGACAAATACTGAATTTGGCCATCGGTACACGCCCCAATCTTTAAGCAATTTTGGTTTTGGGGGACTGGCAGGCAAGAGCGCTGAAATTTCTGAGGAAATGCACGGAAAAATTTTTTTCTTAATTTATGAAAAAGAATCAGTGATTGTAGAAAAACAGTACTTAGTCCTGTATACAAAACAAGATAATTACAACGAGGTCGAAAAAGTGTTATATCATTACTTGCCCCGGCCGAAATAAAAGAGTCTAGCCCATGCAACCACGCTTCTACATGCCGTCCGTAACAGTGGCCGATGATACTCTGGCCATAACTGACAGGGATATTATCCGACAAATCACCGGCATCCTGCGGCTGAAAAAAGATGACGTCTTTTTCATTTTCACCCCACAAGTTGAGTACGAACTGGCAGTCGCCAAGCTTACCAACGAACGAATCGAAGCGACAGTCATTGAGCAGCGCCAAGCCGAACGCGAGTCGTCGAAAAAGTTGATCCTCTACCAATCCCTACTTAAAAAAGACAAATTCGAGTGGATCCTGCAAAAAGGCGTTGAGCTCGGCATCCACGCCTTCGTGCCGGTAGTCAGCGACAATAGCATTATCAGGGAAATTTCCGGCAACAAGCTGACGCGGTACCAGAAGATAATTACCGAGGCGACCGAACAGTGCGGCGGCGTGCATATTGCCCCACTCGATCCGCTCATGACCTTCGCTGACGCCATCCAGCACGTTAGCCGTCAGCCTGGCCAGTCGCTTATTGCCTGGGAAGGACAGGTCGATCAAACTTTGCCGACCGTCCTGAAGCCTGACGAACAAGCATACCACCTGTTCATCGGCCCCGAGGGAGGCTATTCGCCGGCAGAAATTGAGCTGGCCAAAAACCATGGCCTTGCCACCGTCAGCTTAGGCCGGCGAATTCTCCGGGCAGAAACCGCATCCATTGCCGCCGCCGCCCTCATACTTTTGGAATAATTACCACTATGGTATAATACAGTCAAGTTTTTATTAACAGAAAAAATATGTTCGAAAACGTTACTCGTCCCCAAAATCCCCAAAATCCGCCCAGCCAGCCAAATCCGCCCCCAGCCCAACCGAAAAATTGGGGCCCATGGAAACCGATTGAACAAAGCAAACGCGCGGCCGGTCCGATGCCTCCGCCACCGATGGACAGTGGCCCGATAGTCCCACCGCCCCAAAATCCTCTGGCTAACCTCCCAAGAAATTTGAATGTCCCCGGATCCGGCACGCCCGAACCGCCGACACACAGCCGAGTTAAAATGATCATGATCGGCCTGATGATTTTCGCCATTATTGTCGTACTGGTCGCGGCCGCAATTTATTTTTTTAGCAAATACAGCAATACCAACACGACGAATGACGAGAATACGAATACGGAGATTAACGCCAATACCAACCTGAATGCTAATACAAACCTGAACCTCAATGCCAATCTTAATACTAACCTCAACCTGAATAACGCCAGTAACGCGAACGTAACGAACGTGACCAATGTAACGAACGTGACCAACGCCAACAGTAACGTGACTGGCAATACAAACGTGGCCGGCAACGCGAATGGCAATACAAATACAACCAATACTGCTGCGAACAGCAACGCGAATTCCAATGATAATACGAACGTGACCAACGCCAACTCAAATAACGTGCTGGATTCCGATAGCGACGGCCTGACTGACGAGCAGGAAGAGATCTACGGGACCGACCGGATGAACCCGGACACTGACGGCGACGGATTCCTGGACGGCGATGAAGTGAAGAACGGCTTCAACCCGTTAGCCGGCGGCGGGGCCAAGCTCAATCCATAACCAAAACCTAAAATAAAGTCACAAAAACCCCGTCACACGACGGGGTTTTTTATTTCTGTAAACGGACCCAGTCACGCAAGGCCGGCGTCAGCCAGCGGAACGCCAGACGGCGCCAGGGAATGGCCCGTGGCGCAAACCAACGGAACCCGCTTATATCGTCCATGGGCTTTATGGCTCCGCTACCGATATGCGCCTGGTAGATGATGTTCAACGTAGCCGCTTTATAGCCGTGCAGGTAGGTATCCATGTATACACCCAGGAAATCCACGTCGGTAATAGACACGCCGAGCTCTTCTTTCATTTCACGGCGTAACCCACGGACTGGGTCCTCGCCATTTTCCAGGAAACCGCCCGGCGCATCCCACCAGCCTTTTTTCGGGTTAATGGCGCGCTTCACTAGCATAATCCTGCCTTTACCGTCACCGAAAAATGCTGACGCAGTAGGTTTAGAATTCTGATAAAACTGAAACTTGCACTCCCCGCATACTAAAACGTCTGGCCGCTGTCGGCCAAAATATCTTCGGCCGCAGTGCGGGCAAAACCTGAAAAATTTATCGGCGTTGGAGTTCATAGGCATGTAACACATTATGCAGAAGCATGGCCACGGTCATGGGGCCGACGCCGCCCGGTACCGGCGTGACCCAGCCGGCCGACTCGCATACCCTGGAAAAATCCACGTCCCCCACCGCCTTGCCGTTCAGCCGGTTATACCCGACGTCGATGATTATCGCCCCGGATTTTACCATTTCTTTTTTCACGAACTTCGGCCGGCCGATCGCCACGATAATGACGTCCGCTGACGATGTCTTCTCGGCCAATCCGGCGTCCCGGGACCCCACCTGCTCCACCGCACAGCCCAGCCCAGCTAGAAGAAACACGATAGGCTGGCAAAAAACCTGGCTGTTGGAAATAATAACCGCCCGTTTGCCTGGCAAACGTACGCCCGTACTTTTCACCAGTTCCACAATACCCGCGGCCAACCCGGGAACCAGGCCTGGCCGGCCCTGTTGAAGCGCCTGCAGATTGGCTGGGTGAAAGCCGTCCACGTCCTTCATCGGATCAATCGCCCCGACCACTTTATCCGCCACATATCCCTTCGGCAAAGGCAGCTGGACCAGAATGCCGTTAATGTCAGTCCGCCCATTCAATTCTGAAATCTTGTCCAGTATTTTCTGCTCCCCGGTCGACTCCGGCAGGACGTATTTCTCGAACGCGATACCGGCAAATTGGCTCGCCTTCTCCTTCAATCCGACGTAAATATATGAGGCCGGGTCCGTGCCGACCAAAATGATAGCCAAGCCCGGTTTGGCAGCCAGTTTGGCCACGCGCTGCTTAACGTCCGATAAGATGCTATCGGCTATTTTCTTACCATCGATACTGTGGGCTTGACAATCCATGCCTGTAATGATATCATATTTCGTTATTAATATGCACATCATATTTCACGGAGGATCTTTGATGGGTTTACCGGAATTGTCATTGATTGATTTGAAGGAATGCGGGAATGCGCTCGGGACGGTCTGTGCCGAACTGAACGCCAGGCATGACAACACGCTCGCCTTCATTGACCAGCCGTTGGTCAATCTGGTCAGCAAGCTGGCGGGCGGTCAGGACACGCGCCGGGCGATTATCGCCCATCTTAACGGGTATTTCTCCCAGTTTTGCCAGTTAGCGTCCGAGGCTGCAGCTGACGATGCGTATATGCATACGCATTTCAATTCAATCAAGGCCCCGTTCAGCATCAACTAACGCTTTTCCCTACCCAGACGAAAACAAGCCGCCTCTCCGAGGTGGCTTTTCATTATTCATTTTAAAAAATCAAAGTACCCTCCCCTCCCGTGGGGAGGGCTGGGAGTGAGGGACCCAACGACTAATACACTGGATGCTTGTCGGTCAACTCCTTTACCTTTTTCCTCACTTCCTCTTTTACCAGCTCTTTTTGCGGATTATGGATGGTATCAGCAATGATATCGGCAACTATCTTCATATCGTCTTCAGTAAATCCTCTTGTAGTCAAGGCCGGTGTACCGAGACGGATACCGGACGGATCCATTGGTTTGCGCGGGTCAAACGGCACCGTATTTTTATTGACCGTAATGCCAACCTCATCCAATACGGTTTCCGCTTCCTGGCCAGCCATATTTTTATTCGTCAGGTCAATCAGTACCAAATGATTATCGGTACCGCCGGTGACCAGCCTGAAATCATGTTTAAGAAGCTGTTCAGCCAGCGCTTTCGCGTTTTTAACGATCTGCTGGCCGTAAACCTGAAAAGCCTTGGTAGAGGCCTCTTTCAGGGCCACGGCTATAGCCGCGGTCTGGTGGTTATGCGGCCCGCCCTGCAGGCCGGGGAATACAGCCCGGTCGATCAGTTCAGCCAGGCTCCATTTGGAATCCGCATGGTATTTTTCCTTCAGCCGGTCCGCCGTTTTCGGGCACATGATCATGGCGCCTCGCGGTCCGCGTAGCGTCTTGTGCGTGGTGGTCATGATGACGTCGGCGAATTCGACTGGCGACTGGTGCGCGCCGGCGATGATCAATCCGGCAATATGTGAAATGTCGGTCAATAAATACGCGCCGACCTCATACGCAATCCGGCCGAACGCCTCGAAATCAAATGCCCGAGGATAAGCAGTGGCGCCGGCAATGATCATTTTCGGCCGTTCCTTCTTGGCCAACTCTAAAACTTCTTCATAGTCGATCAACTGCGTTTCCTTGTCCACGCCGTATGGCACCGAGTGGTAATAGCGGCCGGAAAAATTCACCTTCCACCCGTGCGTCAGGTGCCCGCCGTGCGGCAGGCTCATGCCCATCACTTTATCGCCCGGCTCGAGCAACGCGAAATATACCGCCTGGTTGGCCGGCGAGCCGGAATACGGCTGGACATTCACGTGCTCCACGCCGAACAGCGCCTTGGCCCGGTCACGGGCAATATTCTCTATCACATCAATATATTCATTGCCGCCGTAATACCGCTTGCCCGGGTAGCCTTCGGAATACTTGTTCGTGCCGATGCCGCCCAAAGCCTCCAACACCGCTTTAGACACATAGTTTTCGGACGGGATCATTTCCAGTCCGTCCTGCTGCCGCTTCAGTTCTTGGCTAAGCGCAGAATAAATTTCCTCATCCTGTTGTTTGAGCATATCCATACCTGCATTGTACTGGAAAAAACGAGGGATGGCAAAAAGACTTTACCCAAAATCTCCTCCGAGCATGGCCCTCTGTTGCCGCGCTCCGCACGATAACAAGCAATCGCGGGTTCCGTCTTATGCTCTCGTTTCGGTTTTCCCCGCGCCTATGGAGTACTCGTAGTAAAATTGGAGCACGGAGGACCGATTCGGAGGAGCTGACCCACTCGAGCGAGAATTTCCCCTAAATCATGTCGAGCTCGCGGGTTCTGTGGTAATCTCATATTTGTATTTTCGCGCCTCGAAGGACTCGTAGCTTTTTAGAACTTGGGTCCGGGGCGTCACTAAGCCCATCTTATAAAGTAATGAGATAGCAAGAGCACGCGCATTGACGCCCCGGCGTCTCTTTTCCGTCGCTTTTCTGTTCGTCCAGAAAAGCGACAAAGAATTTTATTTCACTTTCGCCCAGATATACTCATCCCTTAACTTCCCGTCCTTCTTGGTCGCCTCAACCAATAACCCTTCACGCTTGAAGCCGTCTTTCTGCAATACGCGGGCCGACTGCTTATTCGGCACGAAGGTATACGCATACACCCGCCGTAACTTCATTTTTTTAAAAGCGAACGCGGTCACCAGCTTGACCGCCTCCGGGACGATGCCCTGCCCCCAATATCTCCGGGCCAGCCAGTAGCCGATTTCGGTCTTATGCCTGGGTTCTATATTCGACAAACCCACGCAACCGGCCACCTCCCCATCCATTTCAATGGCGAAATGGATGCAGGTCGGACGCGTTTTACGGTACTCAGGGATAATTTTCTTGAACCACTTGGTCGCGTCAGACAAACGGTAAGGATATGGAATATGTAGCGTATACCGGTAAATCAACGGGTCATTAATATTGCGCGCTAACGACAGGGCATCCGACTTGCGATACGGCCGTAAGGTAAAGCGTTTGGTTTTGATAACGTACTTCATGGGGCTATATTACTTTTGCCCAGAGGATATCATTAAAAAATTTCCCCTTCTTAACGACGCTTTTTCGCAACACTCCCTCACGATGGAAGCCGTTTTTCTGCAGTACCCGGGCTGACCCCTTGTTGGCAGGAAAGGTATAAGCATATACACGTTTCAATTTTAATTTCTTGAAAGCAAACGTAGCCACCTCACGTACGGCCACGGACATAATCCCCTTGCCCCAAAACCGGCGACCCAGCCAATAACCGATCTCCGCTTTATGTCGTGGGACATAATGCATCAAATCGACGCATCCGACCATGGCTTGATCAATCTCAATAGCAAAAGGAATTGAGGGCGAATTTTTCATTCGATAATACCGAGTCTTTCTCTTCAGCCATTTGTTAGCATCACGCATCGTATACGGATAAGGTATATGCAGGGTCCGTCGAGAAATTTCCCTATCATTTATATTTGCCGTCATCGACCTAGCATCAGACAGCCTCACTGGCCGTAATACAAAACGCTTGGTTTTAATGACGTATTTCATCGCCTAGTTTTCCATCTCCGAAGTATACTCCCCCTTATTGGCCGCCACGTTCGCTTTCAGGCGCTTGATGAACTCTTTCTGTGCGGCCGGGACATTCTCCGGCTTCCCCTTCCAGATCTCAAGAGACGGCCCCTGTAAAGCGCGGGCGTAGGAAAAACTGATAATCCACGGGCCCGGGTTTACCATATTCACGGCGTTTAAATTCTCCGTCGCCTGCACCGCGGTCTGTCCACCAGATAAGAATACTATGCCGGGCAATTCACGTGGTACGGCTTTTTTAAAACATTTTATGGTTAGTTTGCCAATTTCTTCCGGCGAGGCCTGCTCCGGGCACTCTTTCCCGGAAATAACCATGCTGGATTTTAGGATCACACCTGTCAGATCAACTTTATGCTCCTTTAATTGGTTAAAAAGCGCCTCAAGCGTTTTTACCGTAACATCATAACTGCGGTGTATGTCATGGGTTCCGTCAATCAATACTTCAGGTTCAACGACGGGTACAATATTATTTTCCTGGCATAACGCCGCATAACGGGCCAGCGCGTGCGCATTGGCCAAAATGCAAAAGTCGGTCGGGATGCCGTCGCCAATGGTGATGACCGCGCGCCACTTGGCGAACCGCGCTCCCATCTCGTAATACTTTTTCAGCCGGTCACCAAGCTTGTCCAGACCCTCGGACACTTTCTCGCCGGGGAATTTTGGCAGGTCAATCGTGCCTTCATCGACCTTAATCCCCGGAATAATGCCTTTTTTTTCTAAAAGTTTTATAAAGGGCGTACCGTCGAACGCGCTCTGCTCCATAGTTTCATGGTGCAGGATGACCCCGCTGATACCCTGCTCGACCCCCTCTGCCGATAAAAACAGGTCACGGTACTGACGGCGCGTTTCAGGCGTGGATTCCAGGCTGATTGATGCCAATCGCTTGCCGGCCGTTTTCGTGCTTTCGTCGGCGGCCAGCAGGCCTTTGTTATTCGCTACCATCAGCTGAGCGATTTCGGAGAGAGTCTTGTCTGCCATAGTATGCATGTTTTTAATAATTAGTATGCCCGATCAATGAGGCCGCTGACTTTGGCCATCTTCGCCTTAAACTCCTGCCGCGGCCGGCCGAAACAAAAGCCTAATTGCTCATACAGCGCGACTTCTTCCAGTTCAACGGTGCGCTGTCTGATGGCGTCGGCAATGTCCATATAGTGGACGGTACCGTTCTCGTACCCGGTGACCGTCACCCCGACGACGCCCTCTAACATCAGATACAATGCCGCTCCGCCCGCCTCCATGCCGAAATTCGCGTCAAAGGCCGAGGTAAAGCCGCTGCGAACGATATGGCTCGGGACGATGGCCCGCACCTCCGGCAAATCGTACTGCCCGGCCACATACATACCCTGGTCTTTCATGAACTGCGTGATCTCCGGATCCCCTTTCATCTGCTTCTTGATCTCCTGGACCACATATTTGCCGGCTCCGGTCAGCTTCTTGTGGCCGAACGAATCAACGCCGGACGACTCGTCGTACAATTCCTTGCCGGAAGCGTCCTTGATGCCCTCGGCCACTACAATGGTATAGGTGCCGGCTTTCACGTCGCTTTCTATTATACGTTTCATATATACCTTTTTCAAATGACGGTATAATTCACCGAACTCAACCGGGATTTCCGGGATGAGAATAGCGTCAGCCTCACCGGCCACGCCGCCGCGGAACGCGGAGTGCCCCGTATACCGACCAAACACTTCAATGACCATGATGCGGTTATGCGTACGGCCGGTCGTTTTCAGGTCGCGTACGGTTTCGGCGATACGATTGATTGTAGAGTCGCCGCCAAGCGAATACGGGACCAGATCCAGATCCATCGTCTTCGGCACGTGGATGCATTTGACGCCGTGCTTGGCCAGATCGATGACCACGCTGCCGGTATCATCGCCGCCGCTGATGATCAGCCCCTCGATGCCGAATTTTTTCAGGCCGTCCTTGATGCGTTCGTATTTCTTTTCGTCTTCAATCTTGGAAATTTTTACGCGCGAATGACCGGCTTCCGATCCGGCCAGACCGATGCTGAAGGTATCAAGCCGCGACGGTGCCAGGTCAACCAGAGACTCCAAGTCAATGAGATTGTACAAACCGGCGTATCCGTTCGGGATAGCGTAGGCTTTGATGCCCTTGCGGTTCGCCATCTGGGCCACGCCTTTGACGACCGCGTTGAGCCCGCCACAATCCCCGCCGCTGGTGATAATGCCGATGGTTTTCATTAGCATATGATTAGTAACTCTAGCATCAAATCAGCCATGAATACGTGACATAGAGGTATGGTAATGGTACGTTTTAGAGCCGTTTACGTCAAGAAACGATGAAATACTATAAACGCACAGAGCGTAGTAATATTAGCTAAAAAACCAGGGGCAACCCGCTGATCAGCCAATAACCATGGGCAGCGCCCCCTATGTAGCATCCCTAATGTGATAACCTAATTAGTTTATGTCCAATACGACCGCTGAACGCCATAAAGAATTGTTCCGTATCATTAACATCGAGGGCTTTAGTAAAAACAACACAAAAATTATCGACCAATACTTCGCGCCAAATTTTATTGAAAACCAATTTGGTTTCGACCCAAAAAACTCTGAGGGCGTCAAGAAAGTGATGGCCGAATTACACGGGGCGTACCCAGATTTCAGCATGACCATCGAAGATTTAGTTGCTTCAGAGGACGGTAACACCATCTGGGGACGCATGACTGCCCGCGGAACCCAACAGGGGCAAATCGGCCCCATGCCTCCGACCGGCAGAAAAATGGAAATCACCGTCGTAGATATTATGCGTTTCCGTGACGAAAAAATAGTTGAACATTGGGGCGTCGCTGACAGGTTTGCCATGATGGCCCAATTGGGGATGCAGCAACCGCCAAAACTGCTTATGAAATTCTTGGCGTTTAAAAATCGGCGGAAAAAATAATTAATACGAAAAACACATTTGAGAAATTTGATCGTTTCTTTTTGTAATTAATAAATTTTACCGCCACAGGTATGGCTCATATTTGACATCTGCCCCCATGAGGTGTACACTGCCTCTATATGAATACTACTTTTCCACAATTAAAGAATTCTTGCCGGCATTGTCATCCGACTCTTGCCGAAGGGGTTTCTTTACTTATGGATTATTAGTGTCCTGATAAACAATCGATAAGTAGTTAACAAAAACCTCTTCGCCAGTCAAGCAAGAGGCTTTTTTGCTTATGTAAAAAATCCGATCGAAACAACACATTGAACATAATATGAATTCCGACCACACCGGAACACGGGTGCCCTGTGGCAAAAATACATATTGAACATTTACAAAGGAGGAAAAGTAATCAACACGTGCCCACTGGACGGTACGAAAATTTCAACCACCTGCGATGACGCAGGTAAGGAGACTGTATGATTTCTGAAACTGACATTGGCCGGCGCTACGACGCGCAGGGCTATGGACCGGGGCTGCGGTACGGCATTATCGAGGTCACTACGCGGTGCCAGTGTGCTTGCCCGGGCTGTTACATGGTCCGGCGGGACGGCCTGAACCATGGCGATATGCCGCTGGCTCAGGCTGTCCGCATCCTCGACCTGTGCCGTGAGTACACCGGACGCGAACTGGAGACCATGGACCTCTTGGGTGGCGACCCGTTGCTGTGGCCGCACCTGAAAGCGTACCTGACCATCCTGCTCGACCGGGGCATCCTGCCCTGGGTCTTCACTAACATGATCGCCATTACGCCTGAATTGGCCCGGTGGCTGTTCGAACGGGAAATCCATGTCACCGGCAAGCTGAACATCAATCCTGACGATCCCGGCAATCTAGAACTGCAAGCGGAGATGATCGGACAGAACGCCAGCGTGGCTAAGAAAATGGTGGAAGCCATCAGCGTCTTCACCGACGCCGGATATCGACAGCCGCTGTTCCGGGCGCAGAATCTGATCCGGCGCAACAATATCCACCTGGTGCCTGACTATTATCGCTGGTGCCTGCAGCGCGACATCGGTACCGACCTGGAGCTGATGGCCTCCGGCGAGCCGGTCGACGAGGAATACTTCCGCATCGCCCCGACCCCCGTCGAGCTGGCCGTCATGATCCGAAAAGTCCAGGCGGTTCGCTCTGAATTCAACCTGCCGCCGGCCGACGTGCTCATGCCGCACGTGTTCGGCGCCTGTCCGTTCTACGACAAAGGCCTGTACTTCGCCGTTAACGGTTCGATCCGTGCCTGCTCCAATTCCAATGTGAACCTGTCACATCTGGACGAGGACGATCCTGTCCGCCGGGCATTCGAGTCGCCGCTGATCTGCAGCCGGCTCAAACTGACCAAAGAGACGGTCGGTGAACCCTGCCGCTCCTGCGACCGGTGGGATCGCTGCCGGGGGGGCTGCCGGGCGACCGTGGAAGGCGGCGGCGATCCGTTCGGCGGGTATGCCCTCTGCCCGCTTCCGCACCTTTCTGAATCCGCATGACAACAGCCGGGACTATTGTTTTCAGTAGTCCCGGCCGTAATTTCTTATGAACAAGACCATCCAAAAACTTGCCCAGAAAAAATTGCGCGTCCTGACCAAAAAATATTCCGGCATCAATTCGGTCATTCTTGATAATTGGCGCGGATACCGGTTTATCTATGATACTGCCGACGTCCGTGCCTGCCGTAATGACTGCAAGAATTGCCGTCTCTACAGGATCCTGAAAAACGAACCTGATGGGCGTTTTACGGCCCGACTACAACCCGCTTCAGTGCAAGACAAGAGGCTCTTCGGTCCCCAAAACTATTTGAACTGCAAAACACTCCCCCAATATCGCCAATGCTATATACATTTTTTTAATAAAAAAATAAAAACAAAAAAACAATACCTAACTGAACTTGCATTACTGAATAATCTTCGAATTCTCAATGCAGGAGCTCAGTTAATTAAACGAAAGGAGAAATCATTCAAGCGCTTTGTACGAAACCGCGTATTGCCACTTTGAACATTAACAAGCTAGAAGGAGGTTGTAATATCAGAATACATTATCAACAACACCGTCACACAGCATTCAGATATAAAATTGAAAGGAGACGGCCATGGTAACGAAAGTTGAATTGTACTTATGTTTCTCAGAAGATGATTTCACAACGGTAGCCAAGAAAGTCGGCCTCGAGCAGTCGGTGATCAACGCGTTCTTAGCAACCCACGTTCTATCCCACTGGCTTGGCTTCTGCCACGAAAATACGTTTACGGACATTCTCCGTACGCTGAACGTACCGCGGGAAACAATCAAGGAGCTGTCCGACAAGCTCGGTGGCGCGAGAGAAATCGGACGCTGGCTCGGCAGTGGACCGTGCTGAATACTAGCCAAAACACCGGCAGGCGAACGACCCGTTCGATCGCCTGCTTTTTTATTACTCTATGTGAAACCCCGAAACAAGTTCAGGGTGACAAGCGTTTTTGAATTGTCATACTGAACTCGTTTCAGCATCTGTGGACTAATGACTAACAGTCAACTTCTTCACCATATATGTCTTCTCAACCCGGTACCCCAACTTTCGGTAATACCCGCGGACGCCGATGCCGGAAATAATTGCCATTTTTTCATATCCTTTTACCTGGGCCACATGTTCCGCTTCAGCTAACAAACGCTTGCCAAAACCGATATGCTGAACCGCGGTCTTTTTTGAGCCGATAGGGATCAATTCGCCATAAGTATGCAATTCTCGTATCAACGCAGTCTGGTCATCAAATGCACCAATAAAGTGTTTTACGGAGTCGGGCAGCCACAACCGCACAAAGGCATACAATTTTTTCTCGTCATTGCTTTCAATGCTGATGAAATGCTCCTCACCTGTTCCTGCCCGATAAACGCGCTCTTTCAGTTTTACTTGGTTTTGTTTGACGATCTCTTTACGTGCTTCACGACAGCGGATGCATCTGCATTGGACACCGCGTTCCTGCAATAGCTGGCGTAAATTGGTCACCATATTGCCGGCCACAATCTCAGGGCCCGGGATATCCCTGATCAACCGGTTTATCCGCACATACGGCGGTACGATATTTTTTATTTTAATCAATAAACCAACTAACTGCTCATGAGAATACGGTTTATATTTCCCTGCTTTGTACCATTGATACAATAAAGAATTCCTAATGACTAAACAGGGGTATATTTTCAGCATGTCAGGCTGGAAGCGTGAATCAGAAAAAATTTTTTTAAATGAAATGAAATCTTTCTTTGGCGTGGCGCCGGGCAAACCGGGCATGAGATGATACGTGAACTTGAAACCGAATGCGCGCAACAATAACGTGGCTCGGGCGATATTATCAAGCGTTTCGTCCCGCTTAACCAGGTCCAGAATATCCTGATGAAGTGTTTGCACACCGATCTGCACATGCGTGCATCCCAGCTCGCGCATACGCCACAATTCTGCCGGGATCACGTGGTCCGGACGTGTCTCCAGGCTCAAGCCGATAATGCGGTGTTCGGCCCGTTCGTTTAACATTTGTGCCTGATTAAGTGTCCGTGACGTCCGGCCATTCGCCGCGTCAAAACAACGTTTGATGAACCACCTTTGGTAATCATGCGGGTAATGTGACCATGTACCGCCCAGCACAATCAGCTCAATTTTGTCCGCGCTGTGTCCATTAGCTTCCAGTGTGGCGGTCCGCATGTTCACCTGCTTGTACGGGTCAAATTTCAGGCTTAATCCGCGCTGGGCGGCCGGTTCGGACGACAGGTAACTTTTTGGCATCCTGGCCTCCGTCGGGCAGTACACGCACCGGCCCGGGCATGGGTACGGCTTGGTCAGTACGGTAACCGGCGCCACGCCCGAAAGCGTACGGATGGCCCGCTTACGCAGGAGGCGCAATAACCGCTGGTCCGGCTTTTTGATATTTAACAAACGGTACTGCCGGAGAATCTCAGAATTAGGTATAATGGTTGTGCAGTATTTCGTAGCCAATAACCGCTTCATGTGGCGGGCAGCGTCGCTTGTCTCGGGTTTTGCCCTAATAAAATCACGCGTATATTTTCGTAAAGTTTTCTTATCCATATGGACGATCGATTTGCTAAAAAATTAATGGCCATGAACGCGACGACCTACCAGGCCATCGCCGAACAGTTTTCGGCCACCAGGAAATTTATCTGGGAAGACTTCAAGCCCCTATTGGAACATGTGGCCGTAAGTGATAAAGTGCTCGACGCCGGCTGCGGCAATGGCCGGCTTTATGAGCTTTTGAAAGAAAAAAATGTTGAATATACCGGCCTTGATCTAAGCGACGAACTTATTGCCATTGCCCGACGACAGTACCCGGGGATACCTTTTGCCGTAGGTAATATTCTCGACCTTCCATTCGAACCGGAATCTTTTGACGATATTTTCTGTATCGCCACCATGCATCACCTACCGACCGAGCAACTGCGGATCCAAGCTATCCAGCAATTTTACAAAGTTCTGCGGCCAAACGGAGAGGTCGTTTTGCTGAATTGGAATCTCATGGCCACTAACTGGTGGCCGGTCCATGTAAAAATCCTTTGGCAACGAATATTAGGTAAAGGACGGGTGTCATTCCCGGACGTCATAAAGCATTGGAAAAACGCATCAGGCGAAATGATCGGTCGGCGGTACATCCACGGATTCCGATTGTCAGAGTTGTCGGCGCTTTTGGACAATAACGGCTTCACTCGGGTACAGCAATATTACACTAAAAAAGGACGGACGGCTACGTGGCGGGACGGCTACAACCTGATAACAATAGCCAAGAAGGCCTGACCCCTCAAGAAAGGGTTGAAATTATCAGTAAAAAATAGTATCATATACTTAATAATCTTATTTGATAATAATTTTAATCCATATGGATTCACAAAAAAAGACGTTTTCTTCTCCTGCCAAACGCGACGCATATTTAGCTGAACTGAAAAAAGAATATTATGAGGGTATTGAAAAGGCCACTCCGGCTGATTATAAAGGCGGTCCAATTATTGATATTGCTGAGGGTGGGGAAATCAAACTCACTATTACAAAAGAATTAGTGGAAAAATGGGAAGTGGAAAAATGGCTAGCAAATTACAAAAACGAAGCTCAACACTCAACCGGCGGGATTCGTGGACCACAGAACATACTCCATTATGCCGATCCGCGTTTTCCGATTAACCAGCTGGGAGTGACGCTGGCCACGCTCGGCAAAAGCCTGGTCCTGAAAGAACGGATCACTAACCGCGAAATCCATAAGGCTGTTTCAGGTGAAGTTCGCTATAACACCAAGGAATATATCGAGCTCATTTCCCGCGTCCATGCGGCCAACGGTATTTTTACCCACCAGACGCCGGGTAACGTTACAACAGCCATCTGGTTGGTGTCATTCATCATTTTCATGTTCGATTATGACGGCGGGGAATTCGTTACCTCCAGCCACGCCATGAGCAGCAAAATCGCCACCAAAGATCTGGACGACCAGGGCAGCCAATTCCTGCCGGAAATGTCACTTGCTTTCATCGAAAAAATTGAGGAAATCGTCAGACAGGCAAAGAAGAATCCGGAAGGGTATTCCATTACCCTGGCGCCAAAGGACACGCCATACATCATACAGGATTTTGACGGCGTGAATGAATACTGCCAATACCTCCAAAACGGAGTGGCTACAAAAGAAAATCTTGACCTTATCCGGACAGCAACCGGTCAAGGCATGCGCCTGATGTATGATACTGTCGGCGGATGTATGCACCGGACCATGGTGCCAATCTTGAAAAAATTCGACATACAAGAAGCCTTCGAATGGCATAATAAGGAAGAGGACCCTCTTTTCCACGGGGTCGGCAAAACAAGGAAACTAAACCCAAAAACCGGTAAAATAGAATATTTTGACCTATCCTGTGATGCCTGCCTGCCGGAAGTGGTCGATACCATGTTTTACGAATACTACCTCAAAGACAAGCCGCTGGGCTATGTCGTACTCATCACTGATCCGGACGGCGACCGCCTGGTTATCGGACAGGTAGAACCGGCCTCGAACACGCAACTTATGGACGACTTAGGCATTTATTATATCAAGATCAATGAGGAAAAAATCGTCTCCATATATAATCCGACGCTTACTTTCCTCATGATTATGGACTACAATATGAAACAGCTAAAAAAATCCGAACAATGGAACGACCATCCGAGGTTCATGATAAATACCACGCCGTCATCGCGGGCATGGGATGAATGGGCTCATGCCAACGGGGTTGAGGTGATCACCACCCCGGTCGGGTTCAAGGAAATAGCCACCATCATGAAAAAAGTGGAAAAAAAACTGTTTTCCGATCCGACCAAAGAAATCATGATAAACGACATCTGGAAAGAAAATATCAACCTGGGTGTTGACCCGCGTATCGCCTTCGCCGGGGAGGAGAGCGGCGGCATGTTCATCGGCCCGGAAAAAATCATCGTCAGCAAGGGCGGCCGAAAAGCGCTGGCCATGCGAGAAAAATCCGCTGGCGAAGCCTCGATAATCGCCGCAGCCCTCGCAGCCCACTTGTTCATGAACAAAAAAACCATGGCCGAATACCTGCAGGAAATATTCAAGGAATGCAACATGAATTACCGCTACTACGAACGGGCGGATATTACCTACTATAACGAAAGTCAACCTGACCCAAAAATCCTCTTACAGGAAAAAGCAGAAGGTGAAAAAAAGCGCGATACTATAGACCTATATTACTTGGGGATCGCGTTATCTCTCCGTGAAGGCACTATCACCCTAGATGATGCCAAAGCCATACTTTCAGAGGCCATGTCCGAACTCAACTTCTCCTCATTAGAAAAAGTAATTTTTGTCGGTGATGCAACCTATCTGGCATTTGACCGGATGTTCGTTCAAATTAGGAAATCCGGAACCGATGCAAAACTAAGAGGTTATTCAAACGGCAATGACAAAAAGAAATGCCTCAAATACCTAAATACCATGGTCCATTATTCAGGCAAAATTACCCCACTCTATGACCAGAAGATTCCCAATACCTTCCGGCAGACAATCTACGAAAAAACCCGTAAACTTTACGACGATTATCTGTACAAAGGTTTATAATCATGATAAAGGCAATTGTCTTTGACCTGGATGGCGTACTTATTGATTCTGAACCGCTGTGGGAGCAATCAACATGGGAATACCTTCGCGCAAAATGTGGCCCAAACGCCCATAAAAAATTTAATGAGAAAGATTTAGACCGCGAGGTACGTGGCCGGACACAGATATTCATCAGCCGGTACCTGAAAAAACACCTCAATATTCCTGATTCGATCGATAAAATCATTACTGACCGCTTAAAGATCCTGCTTCGACTTTTCAATAAACATCTTAAACTGGCACCTGGCGCCCTGTCACTGATCACACGTTTGCGTCGGCATGGATACCCAATAATGATCGCTTCATCCGGTCCGCGTAATATTATACAGCATGTCATTCGCCGATTTCATCTGAAAACATATTTCCAGGCAGTGCTTACTGGTGACGACATGAAATACAGCAAACCGCACCCTTGGGTATACAAACGGGCCGCTATAATACTGAAAATCAAGCCGGCCGAGATGCTGGTCATCGAGGACTCCATCAGCGGCATTCAAGCCGGTGTGCGCGCCGGCGCCAAGGTGATTGCCGTTAAAAAAAGTTACGCCCCAAAAAAATTTACCAATCGGACGGCCGGAGTAGTGAAGAGCCTTAACAATATAACTATCAAACTCATTCAATCACTATGATCGGCGTATTCGACTCAGGTATCGGCGGCCTCACGGTCGTCAAAGAACTGGAACGGCAATTGCCAGGCGAGCAAATCCTCTATTTCGGCGATACTGCCCGGTACCCGTACGGCAATAAAGGCCCGGAAACTATCGTCCAATACGCATTGCAGGACGCTGATTTTCTGGCCCAAAAAGGAGCCGACTGCATTATCATCGCCTGCAATACCGCTTCCGCAGTGGCCAGCAAAGAAATCTCCGATGCCTTTACGGACCTGCCTGTTTTTGAAGTCATTACGCCGGCAGTCCGGGCCGCCATCACGGCCACGACCAATGGCCGGATCGGGGTGATCGGTACGCGGGCTACCATTAACAGTGATATTTACGCCGAAACGATTAATGCCACCCGCAACGACATAACAGTCGTCGGACAGGCCTGTCCGCTCCTGGTGCCGCTGGCAGAAGAAGGGTGGCTGGACACCCCCACTACTATTACGGTAACCAAACAATACCTGCAACCGCTGATTGACCAGCACATAGACACGCTTATCCTCGGCTGCACCCATTACCCGCTACTCAGAAATTTAATTCAGAACATCATGGGCGATACCGTCACGCTCATCGACCCGGCTGAACTGGTTGTCGGCACGCTGAAAGAATTCATCAAAAAAACTCCGGGCCTACAACGGGCCATGACCCGCGACGAATACGGCACGGGGTATTATTTCAGCGACCTGCCGTCACATCTGAATAACCTGATAAAGGTTTGGCTGGGCCACGGCGTCACAGTGCGGCGGCATATCATTGCATAAAAAACCGGCACTGAATATTCAATGCCGGATACATTGCGTGCATCTCTTCTTATGCGTGCTCAAGGGTATATTGGGCTTGTAGTCTTTTTATCGCATCAACAATGCGCTGGTTAATCACGGTAGCGCGTTGGCGGGCGTCTTGGACAATGACCACATCGGAAAAGTCAATCCTCTCCCCGAAAGCCACAACTATATGGCGCAAAACACTCTTCGGGAACCACCGTCCAAAAAATCCTTGGGTTTTTGGCCCCCCAAATACTTTGCTGACGCCTTCGATATACACCGGTATAACTATCAGCGGCTGATTACTGTGCGCCACGGCAAAACCCGGGCCATTCTTTATCAGGTCAAGTCTATAACTCCGCGTACCCTGATAAAAAATAAGAAGATTATTGCTCTGCAGGTATTGTAGGTATTTTCTCATCAGCCACGGATCGGTACGGTAATTGACCGGAATCGTTCGGAGCAGACGGAGTAGGATAGAAAAATACCAACGGATAAAATAATTCTCCTTGGCAGCGAAATTCAGCGGCAGGTGACTCGGGTAAGCGATGATATCAGGGAAGAAGCCCGCCACCCCGATGGCAAATGAATCAAACATCGTCTGGTGGTTCGATACTAAAAGTACCCCATGGCCTTGGCTCGGGATATTCCCCTTGCCGTAGACGTGCATCCGGTTCAATACCTTGAAAAAAAATGTGCAGGTAAACCCCGTCAGCACTGTCGTGATATAGGCCAGCCAGATGCCAAAGCGCTTAGCAATATTAGTAAAGAGCATTATTGCCTCCTTGTTTTTATTTCAGTGTCTTAATTCTAACAAAATGTTAAAAAAATCGCAATCAAAAAAGCCGCCCTGCGGGACGGCCTTTGATTATATATTATTCCTTTTCTTTTTCCTTTTCCTCGGACTCCACGGCCGCGAAGACTTTCTTCTTTATCTCATCGATAACCTTCGGGTTCTGCCGTAAAAATAACCTGGCCGTTTCTCGGCCCACGCCTAATTTCACCTCACCGAACGAGAACGTGTTACCGCTCTTCTCAATCACTTTGTGCAGTACACCGGCATCCAATACGTCCCCGGCTAATGAAATTCCTTCATTGTACATGATGTCGAACTCGCAGGTCCGGAACGGCGGGGCCACTTTATTTTTAACAATTTTTACTTTCACCCGGTTACCGACTGACTCTTCGCCCTTCTTGATCTGGGCCGCCCGGCGGACCTCGATGCGGATGGAAGAGTAAAATTTCAGCGCCATACCGCCGGTGGTGGTTTCCGGATTACCGAAAAAAACACCGATCTTCATCCGGGTCTGGTTAATAAAAACGACCACTGTCTTCGTCTTGCTGACAATGCCCGCCAGCTTACGCAGGGCCTGACTCATCAGCCGCGCCTGCAGACCCATATGCTGGTCGCCCATTTCACCTTCGATTTCCGCTTTGGGCGTGAGAGCGGCGACCGAATCGACGATAATGACATCGACGCCATTTGAACGCACCAGGGTCTCTACAATTTCGAGTGACTGCTCGCCGGTGTCAGGCTGGGAAATAAACAGTTCATCGACGTTCACCCCGATCTTCCTGGCGTATTCCGGATCCAGTGCGTGTTCAGCATCGACAAATGCCGCTATCCCGCCGCGTTTCTGCACTTCGGATAAAATATGGAGGGCCAGAGTTGTCTTGCCTGACGCTTCCGGCCCGTAGATTTCAATAATCCGGCCGCGCGGCACGCCCCCGACACCCAGCGCCAAATCCAATGACAAGCACCCGGTCGGGACAGCTTCAACTTTAATTCGCTTCGCCTCTCCCAATCTCATGATGGAGCCTTCGCCGAAACGCTCCTTAATCTGGGCGATGGCTTCATCGGCTGCCCGCCCTTTGTCGCTCTGCTGATTTTTTTCAGACATTCGTGGCATACGCTTATGATGGTTAAAAATAAAATGGGAAGTTTATAATTCTGTTTGTAGCTGAGGCTGATCGGAGCGGAGCAGGATACGCCTGGTCACCACTGTTGCTTTGCTCCGTTTTTTTTCTGCAGAGATCGTGATGACGTTCAAACCTTCCTGAAGCGAAATTGTTTCCGAAAAATTTCCTTTTTCGTCCAGGAATATCTGTTTATCGTTTACCGTCAGGGTAGCGTCAGGGTCGGTACTGCCGGCGACCGGCAGCGATACCGCCGTGACGGTCAAATAATCCGTCGGGGTGACCACCGTCAGAGCCGGTGGGGAAAAAATCTTCATAACTTCAAATCCCACATACCCTAAACCGACCAGGATGAGCAGACCGATCCCGACCAGCTTCAGTACCCGCGGCGTGATCACCTCGCGTGGCGGCACATGGGACAACGGCCAGCGTTGTTTATATTCTTTTTTTAATGACTTCTGATCCTGGTGCTTGTAGACATCAATGACGAAATCCGGGCTGACTCCGAGAAACTCCGCATACCGCTTTAAAAAATTTTCGATGTAGACCGGGCCGGGCAAATCCGCATACGTGCCGCGCTCAAGTGCCTCTAAATACTGTTTTCGAACTTGGGTCTTATCCGCCGCCGCGTCCAGGCTGATGCCTGCCTCTTCGCGCACCTTCTTCAGCCTTTCGCCAAGCGTTTTCGACCGGGTTATTGCTTTTTTGGTAAATGCTGCCATATCTTACTGGCTCTTATCATTATTTTCATTTTCGTCCTGCCCGTTTTCATCATCATCCTCAATCATGTCCCCATCATCCGGCTGTTCGCTGGCCTCATCGGCCTCATCCTCTTGTTCAAAGCCGTCATCCTCCGCGCCTTTCACGTGGTCGCGGCTGACCAGTATTTCCCGCGGTTTTGCGCCGTCGCCAGGGCCGATGATACCCTGCTCTTCCATGAGATCCAGCAGACGCGCCGCACGGGCGTACCCGACACGCAACCGTCTCTGCAACAATGAAGCGGAAGCCTTGCCGGTTTTTATCACTAAGTCCTTGGCTTGCTCAAACAGGTCGTCGTCGCCAAGGTCCTCAAAATTACCGGCTAAGGTCTTATCCACGACTTTTGCGGTCACCTCTTCCTGATATTCCGGCTGACCCTTTGACTTCAGGTAGGCCAAGACTCGATTGATCTCGTCATCAGTGACAAAGGCGCCCTGCAGACGCTTTGGTTTAGATAATTGCGCGGAAATGTACAGCATATCACCCCGGCCAAGCAGTTTTTCGGCGCCAGACGTATCTAAAATCGTTCGCGAATCAACGGCCGATGCTACGGAAAACGCAATCCGTGAAGTGATGTTAGCCTTAATGAGCCCGGTAATAATGTCAACGGACGGACGCTGGGTGGCTAAAATCAAATGGATGCCGACCGCGCGGGCCATTTGCGCCAAACGGATGATGGCCGCCTCAACTTCATTGGCCGCCACGGCCATCAGGTCAGCCAGCTCATCAATCGCCACCACTAAATACGGCATGATATTCCCATTATCATGATTATACGCCTGGATGTTGCGGTGCCCGGTTTTTTGCAGCAAATCGAACCGACGGTCCATTTCCGCGACAACCCAACGCAGAGCATTGATGGTCTTATACACGTCATTGACCACCGGGGTAATGAGATGCGGGATACCGTTGTACCCGGTCATTTCCACCCGCTTCGGGTCAACAAGTATTAATTTCAGCTCATCCGGCGAGTTCTGGTACAGCAGGCTGAGGAGTATGGCGTTCAAGCATACCGACTTGCCCGAGCCGGTTGCCCCGGCTACCAACAAATGGGGCATCGGGTCCAAATCTGCCACCCAGGCGTTGCCAGCAACGTCCTTGCCAAGCGCCACGGTCAGCTTGGACGGCCGTTTCTTGAAATCATTGCTCTGCAATATTTCTTTCAATTTTACCACCGCCACCGCCTTATTCGGCACCTCTATGCCGACCAACGATTTCCCCGGGATTGGCGCCTCAATTCGGATCGGGTGCGCAGCGAGAGCCAGCGCCAAATCATTTGACAAGGTGGTGATCTGCGACAATTTGACGCCCTCTGCCGGTTTCAGCGTATATTGCGTGACTGTCGGGCCGACTTTCGTTTCCCCCATTTCCACGTCAATACCGAAATTCCTCAGTGTTTCATAAATTTTCTGCTTAATTGCCTCAATATCGCCGCTAGCCGGTTTGGCATTTGACGATTCCAGCAAATCTAGCGGTACGTCAATTTTTCTGACGGGTTTTTTCTGGGCGGGAAATAGTGCAGCCTGATTCTCCTGATGCGTGGCTGCCGGCGGTTTGCCGGACGAGGCCTGGGTTGCTTCAGAGTTGATTGGCTTAACGCCAAATTCCGGTGACGTCTCCCCCTCACGTGCCGGTTCGTCTTCCGCCGGCGGTTCTTCGGTCGGCGTGGTTTCCATATTGACCCGTAACCGATAAAAAAACTCTCTGAACCGTTCGGACATACGGCTGAAGAAATTGCCGCCTGAAGCCAGCCGTTTCAATGACACGTCAAACAATACTAATAATGAAATAATCAGCAATCCAAATAGAATTACGCCGGTCGCCCAGGGTCCCATAATTTTCTCCAACGGGTAGGACAGGATAAGACCCGCATATCCGCCGCCGCGTCCGTCACTGATGTCAGAAACCGCCCTGGCTAGTGGCACGAAAAATAAATGTATTAAAGCGGAATAGCTTAAAACCAAAAAAACCAGTCCGATATAATTTGCCGTCCGTAAGGCGTATTTTTGCGGCTGAAAAAATAAATATCCGACGACGAGCAAAACCAAGGGCACCACAAAACGCCCCCAGCCAAAAAGGTAGCGCAGTCCCACGTCTATGCCGTGCCCAAACGTACCGGCCCATCCGAATAATGACAGCACAACCAGCAGCACGGTTATCATGATGACAACCAGGGTGATGCCGTGCTTCGTTTCGGCTTTCAATCTGGGCAGAACCTCCGGATGCGCATCGCCCTTGCCAATCTCATGCCTGGCCTCTTTCCGGTACTTCCTCAGGTATTGCTTTTTTGTTTTTTCCAGCATGGTACTGAAATCATAGACAACTTAACGTGTTCCAATTTTACCATTTTAACGGAATATATTCAACGTAAAAACAACCTGCTTTTTCAAGGGAAGGTTCTTAGCGCCCAGTAACCAGCTAGCCCTGTTTGGGCAGTAAATTAGGCGGATAACCGCTGCCGGCCGGGATCAGTTTGCCGATAATCACGTTTTCCTTGAGGCCGCGTAATTTATCGATCTTGCCGGACACGGCCGCATCAATCAGCACCCGCGCTGTCTCTTGGAAAGACGCCGCCGACAGAAAACTGTCGATTGACAATGACGCCTTGGTGATGCCCAGTAATAGCTGCTCGCCGACTGCCAATACGCCGCCGCTTTTCTTAGCCTCCTCATTCGCTTCGACAAACTGGGATTTCTCAACTGTTTCGCCCGGCAGGAAATGGGTGTCCCCAGAATCCTTGATATAGATGCGTGAGAATATCTGGCGGACAACAATTTCAATGTGTTTTTCATTAAGTTTCTGGCCTTGGGACGAATAAATATATTGTATTTCCTGGATAATATACCGCTGGACCGCCTCCTGACCTTTGAGATAAAACAGCTGGTGGAGATCCAGGCTTCCGTCCGTCAGGCGATCGCCTTTTGTCACAAGATCGCCGTCCTTGACCCATAACATCTGTCCGGCTGGCACAGGATACTCCCGCTTCTTTTCTTTTTCTGAAATGACTGCCACGGCTTCCGGGGTAACTCTTACATGCCCGGCCCCGTGCGCCACAGTATCTCCGCTGTTGTCAGTGAAGAGAACGTGACCAGCCTGGACCGAATCGCCATCCTTAACCTTAACGTCGATTTTTTTCCGTTTCTTGAGCGGATGCACCTCTTCGTCATTGGCGGCATATGTAATCGTCAGTATTTTCACCCCTTTGACCTCTTCTGTAACGCTGATCTTGCCGGCGACGCCGGAAATAATTGCTGGATGGCGGATCGGACGCGCTTCAAACAATTCTTCAACACGGGGCAACCCTTGGGTGATGTCCTGTCCGGCCACGCCACCGGTATGGAACGTACGCATGGTCAGCTGAGTGCCAGGTTCACCGATGGATTGGGCGGCAATGATACCGACTGCCGTACCCATTTTTACCAGCTTGTTAAAACCGAGGTCATATCCGTAACATTTCTGGCACAGTCCCCAGCGAGCCTTGCAGGTCAGGGCTGACCTGATCTTAATATCCCCCAACTCCAGCTTTTCCAGTTTCGGAATTATTGCCTCCGTCACCAGTTCACCGGCTTTGACGATCACTTTCTTGCTTTTCGGATCGGCAATATCTTCCATCACAACGCGGCCGAGTATGCGGTGCGCAATATGCTCGCCCATCTCATCGGATTCCGCCTTGGTCAGCACGTGGCCCTCTTCGTCGCCGCAATCTTCTTCGGTAATTAATACGTCCTGGCTTACGTCCACCAAACGCCTGGTCAGGTACCCGGCATTGGCGGTACGCAGTGCCGTATCAGACAAACCTTTACGGGCGCCATGGGTAGAAATGAAGTATTCCAAAACGTCAAACCCTTCCTTAAAACTGCCTTTCACGGGCAACTCGATGGTTTCGCCAGCCGGGTTGGTTACCAGGCCCTTCATGCCCATCATTTGGGTAGTCTGCGCCCACGATCCGCGAGCGCCGGATTCGATCATAGAATAGACTGAGCCGAATTTATCCAGGGCATCCCGGCTGACTTTCTGGACCCGGTCCTTGGCATGGGCCCAAATTTCGATTACTTTGATATGCCGTTCGTCATTCGTCAGCAGCCCCTGTTCATAGTGAGAATCAATCTCTTCTACCTGCTTGTCCGCTTCAGCGATGATCATTTGCTTATCCTTCGGCGTAACCAGATCGCTCATGCCCCAGCTGATTCCGGACGTTGTCAGGTATTTGAAAGCGAGGCGTTTGACATCGTCCAGGAGGACGACCGTTTTTTCATTTCCGTATTTGTACAGGAACGTACTGATCAGTTTGGCCAAAGATTTGCGGTCCAGCATTTCATTCACAAAACCGACTTCTTTGGGGATGATGCTGTTCAGTATGATGCGTCCCGCAGTCGTCTCGACAATCTCTTTATTGATCAAGACCATAATCTTGTCCTGCACGTGGATATGTCCGATCTGGTAGGCGGTCTCCGCTTCTTCGGGGGAACTGAACCGCTTCATTGATTCTTTCGGGACTTCCTTCATCAAGGTCAGATAATAACAGCCCAATACGATGTCTTGCGTCGGCGTAATGATCGGGGAGCCGGTCGACGGCTTAAGCAGGTTATTCACTGAGGCGATAATTTCCCGCGCCTCACGTTTTGAATTTTCGGTAAGCGGCACGTGGACGGCCATTTGGTCGCCGTCAAAATCAGCGTTAAAAGCCGGGCAGACCAGCGGGTGGATCTGGATGGCTTTGCCCTCGATCAGGACCGGTCGGAAAGCCTGAATGCCGAGGCGGTGGAGGGTCGGCGCGCGGTTGAGCAAGACATACGCGTCATGGCTGACTTCTTCCAAAATATCCCACACCTCGCTGCGGTCGCTCTCAATAAACCGGCCGGCACTGCGGACGTTATGCACGAATTCCCGCTTAATAAGCTGGCTGATGATGAATGGCTTGAACAGTTCCAAGGCCATCCGTTTAGGCAAGCCGCATTCATTCAATTTCAGGTGAGGGCCGACGACGATAACGGAACGGCCGGAATAATCGACCCGTTTGCCCAAAAGATTTTGCCGGAAACGGCCCTGCTTGCCCTTTAAAATATCCGCGATTGATTTCAGCATACGCTTCTGGCCAGTAGACGCAGTCACTGTTTTGCCGTGCCGGGCATTATTGTCGATCAGCGCGTCTACCGCTTCCTGCAACATGCGTTTCTCATTCCGCCGGATCACTTCCGGCGCGTTCAGTTCAATAAGCCTCTTGAGGCGGTTGTTCCGGTTAATAACGCGACGATATAAGTCGTTCAGGTCAGATGCCGCAAAACGCCCGCCGTCCAGTTGGACCATCGGCCGTAAATCAGGGGGGATGACGGGAATAACCGATAATATCATCCACTCGGGATGCAGTTTGTTTAATTTAAAATTTTTGAACAATTTGAGCCGGCGGACCGAGCGGCGGCGCTTGGAATCCGGCGCATCCTTGATCTCCTCCTCAAGCTCGCGGATCGTCTTGTCGATATCGATTTCCGACAATAACTCCTGAATGCCTTCAGCACCGATATTCGCCTCAAAAACGTGGCCGTATTTCAAAGATAAATCACGGTAAGCCTGTTCAGAGATGATCATCAACGGTTGCAGGCTTTTTAATTCTTTTTTGGCTAAATCTACCGCTTCGGACAGGTTCTTCAGCTTTTCCTCCTTTAGCGCATTTACCGAGGCCAATTCCTCGTCCAATTCCTTGTCTTTGCCGTTCTTGGACTTTTCTTGCGCCTGGACCTGGCGCTGCTTGACGTCATTTACCATGCGGCTGAATTCGGATTCAATAGACTTTTTCTTGCCCTGAAATTCAACCTCAATCTGCTGCAGTGTCTCTTCACGGAGATTCTCATCCACCCGAGTGACGATAAAATTAGCGAAATAAATGACTTTCTCCAGATCCTGGATGGACAGGTCTAATATCAAGCCAATTTTTGACGGTACGCCGCGCAGGAACCAAATATGGGAAACAGGCGAGGCCAGCTTGATATGCCCCATCCGTTCGCGCCGGACGATAGAGCGGGTCACCTCAACGCCGCATTTGTCGCATACAACACCCTTATACCGGACTTTCTTGTATTTACCGCAATAACACTCCCAATCTTTCGTCGGCCCGAAGATTTCCTCGGCAAAGAGGCCTGATTTTTCCGGTTTCTGCGTCCGGTAATTAATCGTTTCCGGCTTGAGCACCTCTCCATGCGACCAGCCTAATATATCATCCGGAGACGCCAGCTTGAGCCGGATGGCCTTAAAATCGATTGTCCTGACTGATGGTTCGGCTATCATATTGTTTCTTCCTTATCCTCTTTAACGTTTTCCCGTTCCCGTCTCGGTTCACGGCGGTCGTCATCGATCCGTTCCTCAACACTGCCGATCAGGTCCACGTCTAAACATAAGCCTTTCAGCTCACGGACCAGCACATTAAAGGTTTCCGGGATGTTCAGGCGGCGGATCGGCTCCCCTTTGATGATGGCTTCATACGCTTTTGAGCGGCCGGGCACATCATCAGATTTGATGGTCAGCATTTCCTGTAAAATATGCGCGGCGCCATAAGCCTCCAGGGCCCATACTTCCATTTCACCGAAACGCTGCCCGCCGAACTGCGCTTTGCCGCCGAGCGGTTGCTGGGTGACCAGCGAATACGGACCGATAGAGCGCATATGAATTTTATCTTCTACCATATGGTTCAGTTTCAGCATGTAGATATACCCGACGGTAACTTTCTGGTCAAACGGGATGCCCGTCCGGCCGTCATAGAGCACCATTTTCCCGTCACGCGGGAAGCCGGCCTTTTCCAGTTCATCCTTAATAGTCTCTTCCGGTACGCCATTCAGGGCCGGGCTGGCTACGTTGTACCCCAACGCTTTGGCGGCCAAGCCGAGGTGGGTCTCCAAAATCTGACCGATATTCATACGTGACGCGACGCCCAACGGATTCAAAATAATATCTACCGGAGTGCCATCAGCAATATACGGCATATCCTCAACCGCGACGATCCGTGATATGACGCCTTTATTGCCATGGCGGCCAGCCATCTTGTCACCTACCTGTACTTTTCGCAATTGGGCGACCGATACCTGGATGGTCTTGAGGATGCCAGACGACAGCTTGTCTCCGCGTTCACGTGAAAAAATCTTGATATCAACTACTTTACCGTGTTCGCCGTGCTCCAGGTACAATGAAGAGTCCTTGACATCCTTGGCCTTTTCGCCAAAAATGGCACGAAGCAATTTTTCCTCGGCCGACAGCTCGGTCTCGCCTTTCGGCGTTATTTTGCCTACCAAAATGTCGCCTGAAGAAACTTCAGCGCCGATGCGGACGACACCTTCGTCATCCAGATCTTTCAGTTTTTCTTCGCCAATATTTGGGATATCGCGCGTTACCACCTCAGGGCCAAGCTTCGTATCGCGCACGTCAACAACATAGTCCTCAATATGTATTGATGTATACCGATCCGCCTGGACGAGGCGCTCAGAAATCAAAATGGCGTCTTCATAATTTCCGCCTTCCCAAGGCAGGAAAGAAACGAGGACATTGCTTCCCAGGGCTAATTCTCCCCCGTCAGTAGCTGGTCCGTCCGCGAGTGTATCGCCCTTGTCCACCGACTGGCCGACCGCTACGAGAGGCCGCTGGTTGATGCAAGTGGAAGCGTTTGAACGCACGAATTTCTTGAGAATATATTTTTTCACTTTACCGGATTTTTCCAAAACATGGATCTCGTCGCCGTCAGCCCGGACCACCTTGCCCGCCTGTTCTGACACGATCACCTGACCGGAATCACATGCCGCCTTGCGTTCCATGCCCGTGCCGACCAACGGCGCCTGGGGGGCGATGATAGGGACGGCCTGGCGCTGCATGTTCGAGCCCATCAGGGCACGGACGGCGTCATCATGCTCCAAAAACGGGATAAGTGCCGTCGTGACACTGATGATCTGGTATGGGGCTACATCCATATAATCGACCCGCCATACATGATCAACGGTCGGTTCGCCGTGCAGGCGGACCTCCGCTTTCTCTGACAAGAAATATCCATCTGCATCAAATGGTGTCGTTGCGGCAGTGGTAACGTATTGCTCCTCGATAAAGGCATCCATATATTCTATCTGCGAAGTCACCCGGGGTTTGATAGGGACAGTCTTCAGGTCAATGCTCTCCAATTTCTTCGCCACCTCGGCAGTGATCTTGTCGCCGGCTTTAGCGATGGACTGCTGGGCCCCGTCCAGAACGTCTTCTCGCAAAACCTCACCCTCGGTCTGTGAACTCTTGTTCGGTATGTCATGAATGATCTTGCGGAACGGCGTCTCAATAAAACCAAACTCGTTGATGCGCGCATAGCAGGCCAGATGGCCGACCAAACCAATGTTCGGGCCTTCGGGCGTGGCAATCGGGCAAATACGGCCATAATGGGTACGGTGCACGTCACGGACATCGAATCCGGCACGCTCTCGCGATAACCCCCCCGGTCCCATGGCAGACAACCGGCGCTTATGCTCCAGCTCGGCCAGCGGATTGGTCTGGTCCATGAACTGGGACAACTGGGAAGACATGAAAAATTCCTTGGTAGAACCGATAATCGGCCGGGCGTTGATCAGTTGGTTGGGTGTCAGCGTATTCAGGTCCAAGGTTGACATCCGGTCCTTGATAATGCGCTCCATACGGGCCAAACCGATGCGGAACTTGTTCTGCACCAGCTCGCCGATGGCGCGGACGCGGCGGTTGCCGAGATGGTCGATATCGTCCGACTCCTTCTGGGAATTATTCAGTTGTATGATCTCCTTAATAATGGCCACCAAATCTTCCTTCTGCAGGACGCGGTACTCCTTTTTGTTCGGGAAGTCGAAATGGAAGCGCTGGTTCAACTTGTAACGGCCAACCCGGCCGAAATCATACCGGTCAAAACTGAAAAACATCTTATAGATAAGTTCGCGGGCGTTATCTACCGTCGCCAGGTCGCCCGGGCGGATACGCTTGTAGACTTCACGCAGACCCTCCGCCTCGTCCCGGGAGGTGTCCTTGTTCAGGGTCGCTTCTATATAACGATTCTCCGGATGCGTATCAACATCACGGAACATGCTGGTAATGTCCTCATTAGTGCCATATCCAAAGGCGCGTAACAGGGCGGTAACGGCCACTTTGCGTTTCCGGTCGATTTTTACTGAAATGACATTATTGGTATCTGTTTCCATTTCCAGCCAGGCTCCACGGTTCGGGATAATCTTGGCCCCGTACCACCGGCGGCCGCGCATCTGTTCAGAGGTGAAAAAAACACCAGCTGACCTGATCAGCTGGCTTACCACGACACGCTCAATGCCATTAATAATAAAAGTTCCGCGGTCGGTCATCAGCGGGAAGTCACCGAGATAAATTTCCTGCTCCTTGATTTCACCGGTCTTCTTGTTGACCAGCTTCGTCTCGACCCGCAGAGCCGCTTCATACGTCACGTTCTTGGCCTTGGCCGTCCGCTCGTCAAAACGAGGTTCATCAAGATAATAATTCAAAAAATATAATTCCAAATCGCGTCCGATGAAATCTTTCACCGGCGACACTTCTTCAAAAAGTTCTTTCAACCCTTCGCGCAAAAACCAATCGTAGGACGTTTTCTGCGCCTCTATCAAATCCGTCAGCTCGGCAGCTGGCGTGATGGCGCTGAAGGTTCTGCGCTCTTTCGGCATATGCTTGTCTTCTTGGGTTGACAAGGACATAAAAAGAATATCTCCTGTCTTATATGTACTATAAAGAGGAGCTTAGTCGGCTAGAAATTGTTCAATTTTCTAAATAATTTTGAAACGTCATGTAATATTTAGACGTTTTCCGATTGGAAATTGTAGCTTTGAGTGTAGCAGAGGGTTATAGCATTGTCAAGTTTTACCGGGGATTAGGATAATAATTTATTCATGCCTAATATTAGCCAATTATTAATGAAATTATTGTTACTAACTTGTTTTTTTATATAAATATATAAAAAGGATACCAACAGGATATCCACATATTTATTTACCAAATTAAGAAATAACCCCAAATAACAAAACAAGATCATATATAATATGCGTCCCAATGGCAATTCCCAAGCCCCGATACGCATAAATGAATGATAAGGCCATCGAACTGATGAAAATAACCATCAGCCCTGGGATGGTGCCGACGGTCCCAATGTGCAGTATCGTAAAAATGATTGATGAAATGCCTGCCGCCTTGATAAAAGCCCCCGTGTCATCGCGTAATCCGACGCCTTGTCTCTTGCCGATAAAAAAACTGAAAATGACATTCAAAATTAGCAGTCGGAACAGTAATTCCTCGAATACGCCGGCCCCCACGCTGGCCACGACATACTGCCAGGCGGTTGTTAGCCCGGATGCGACAGCCTGCCCGGCTACACCGGTATTTTGGATAAACGAAAAAAACGTGGGGAATCGCCAGCCCAGGCCGATGGCCAGGAAAATGGCGATAGCCACGGCCCAGCCCAGGCTTTCGACAAACATCAGTCCCAATGTTTTCAGCTGAACACGTTTTTTTTCGACAACAACCTCATTAATGAGGTAACCGACGATAGCCAGGATGCCAATCCCGAATAGGATAGAGGAAAAAGTCGTACCCAGGATAGAAGTAAAAAAACTCCACATGAACCGGAAAATGGCATCCGCGCCATTCAGCTTGCCGCCGAGCGCCCCGCTGGCCACACCGATTTCGTACAAAATCAAAAATGGCAGTATAAATAATATAGTTATATACGGCCGATGAGCTTCCTCTTTATAATTTTCCTGGGTTAAAAATTGATAATCTGTCACCAAAAAATCTTTATTATAAACATTTCTTTACCCAACGCTCACCTTAACAAATCACCAATAATCTCCGCATCACTCCAGTCAATAAGCTTCCCGTTCTTCAGCGCCATCTTCGTCTCCCCACCCTTGCCGGTGACAATAACAATGTCGCCGGGCTGGGCCAACGTTATCGCTTGACGCAAAGCGTCCTTCCTATCTAAAATCTTTTCAGCCTTGCCCCGCGCCACACGCAACACGCCATCAGCCACCTCATCGATAATTACCTGCGGATCCTCATCATACGGATCTTCATTCGTAATGATGACGTGATCAGCGTACTCTCCGGCTAACTTCCCCAACACCGACCTCTTAGCCTTATCGCGTCCGCCGCCTTGTGAACCGAGCACAGCAATAATCTTTTTCGGATAAAATGACTTAATAGTTTTATAAACCGCCTCCAGGGATGACGGCTCATGCGCATAATCGACAAATACACGGAAACCCTTATCGGTCTTTATTTCCTCCATCCGGCCAGGCAAACCCTTAGCCCGTTCCAATGCGATTTTCATATGACCAATCTCAATCTGCTGGGACAATCCGAGGGAAATAGCCGCTAACGCATTATAGATATTGAATTCGCCCAACAGCGGAAGTTTGAAAAGTACATGATTGACGCTGAACTCGCTGCCCTGCTCTCCTGAAGTAGCTTGCTCACCGACGACAACTTCCGTACCCTCGGGCAATAGCTTCCAGCTGCCACCCAATCCGTATCCCCATTTCTCATCAGCCAATGGCGCTAAAAAAAATGGAGCCTCCTTATCGTCGGCATTGGCGATAAGTATTTTCTTAACCGGCCGGCCGTCAATTACTTTCTTATGGCCAAAAGCCAGCTCTCTAAATAATTCCAGTTTTGCAGCCCGGTACTTTTCATAACTGCCGTGCGATTCGATGTGTTCCGGCGACAAATTGGTAAATACGACAATATCATAATCTATGCCCACATGACGGTGCTGGGCAATCCCTTCTGACGACGTCTCAATGACCGCGTACCGGCAGTCCGCCTTTACCATCTGGCGCAACATTTTTTGTAATGTAAAACGGCCGGGCATAGTCTGTTTCAGGTCGTTCGTCCATTCCCGGTCGGCAATCTTGAACATGACCGTGGTGGTCAGCCCAACCTTATTCCCCTCGGCTTCAAGCGCTTTGGCGATCAAATACGCGGTAGTGGACTTGCCTTTGGTGCCGGTCACGCCGATGACGATCATTTTCCTGGACGGGAATCCGTGCAGCTCAGCGCCAATGTGAGCCAGGGCTAGATGGTACCACCCGAGAACGGATTTGGGAATGATTTTTTTTATTAAAGTCTTCATCTTGACCTGGGGTTTCTGGTCTCATTAATAAGCCAGCGTTCATACGATCGTAAAACACGCCCAACTGGCAGTTCGACTATACAGGGCACGTCATAAGAATGCTCAGCATTAATCAAAGCCTTAATTGTACGGAAATATTTTTTTTGCGTGGCAATCAATGTAACGATCCCCCGCGTCTGCACTATTTTCCCCTTCCACCAATACAAGTCCTCCTGCCTGATGAAATTAACGCAGGCCGCCAGATGTTTCTGCAAAATTAAATTGGATATCCTTCGAGCCTCCTTGATATTCGGATAATGGACGTAAATATGGATCATCTTATTGTGCCCGTATTAAATTCCCCTCCGGGTCCAGTTCGACAAAATGGTGAGCCGTGCCATTAACGTATGCGGAACATTGGTTAGTCGGGTCATCGTCAGCCGATGTGCGCGGATTATGGGCGATATCCGCTACCCAATCCGGAATAAGATTGTTGGCAAGGCATGGGCCGCTCGACAAGTCCTCTTCCATCTGGAAGGCATTGCCCCATAATTCTTTCGCTTTGGCGATTGCTAAATTTTTATCTGCATTAAGCTTTATCTGCACGTCTGCCGCACCCGACACAATATCGGCCGCAGAAAAAGAGTTGGCGTTTGAGTCTGATGCGGTCTTGGTGCAGGCGCTGAAGATAAAACTGATCAGTAGTAATGCACAAATTGTTAAAATTTTTTTACCCATAGGATATTCCTTTCGTACCACAAATTATAGCTTTTTTTACCATAAAAAACAAACAAAACGCCGCCGGCCATTAGCCAGCAGTGTTTACATCCAAATTTCTCATTCCCCGCTTCTCGACCCACTCCTCACATCACATCCTCACTTCCGGAGTGTGTCCGCCTTATCCGTCTTCTCCCAGGGAAACTCCACATCCGTCCGGCCGAAGTGACCGTAGGCTGCGGTCTTCTCATAGATCGGCCGCTCTAAATCCAACTCTTTAATGATGTCGGCGGGCTTGATGGGAAAATTCTTTTCAACTAACGCCTCAATCTCATCATCCGGCTTGGTACCGGTGCCATAGGTATCGATCAAAACCGACACGGGCTTGGCTACGCCGATGGAGTAAGCCAGCTGGACCAGACATTTTTTCGCCAATCCGGCGGCCACGACATTCTTGGCAATGTACCGGGCGGCATACGCGGCGCTGCGGTCCACTTTGGTCACGCATTTGCCGGAAAAACATCCGCCGCCATGTGGCGCATATCCGCCGTAGGTATCCACAATAATCTTGCGGCCGGTCAAACCGGCATCGGCTGGTGGACCGCCGATCAAAAACTTACCGGTCGAATTGATGAAAATCTTCGTGTCTGCATCGATCCACTTACCCAATACGGGCCTGATGACCAACTCGGTAATGTCAGTACGAAGTTTTTCCATGGCAATTTCGTCCGAATGGTGTGCGGCAATGACTACGGCCGTGACCTTCACCGGCTTGCCGTCATCGTATTCCACACTGACCTGTGACTTGCCATCTGGCCGGAGGTATGTCAGCGTGCCGTCCTTCCGTACTTCAGCCAATTTGCGAGTTAGCTGGTGCGCGAGGGAGATCGGCAATGGCATCAGTTCTGGCGTCTCATCGCAGGCAAAACCGAACATCATCCCTTGGTCGCCTGCGCCCTGCTCCTTCGATTCGCCAGTACCGTCCACGCCCTGGGCGATGTCCGGCGACTGTTCATGGAGCGTACTGATGACGCCGATGTCTTTGTAACAAAATCCGAAATCAGGACTGTCGTATCCGATTTTTTTAAGTGTCCGACGGACAACTTCCTGAATGTCGACATAGGCCGTTGTGCGGGCTTCTCCGCCGACCATGACCAGGCCGGTGGTGACGAAACACTCGATGCCGGCATGGGCCTTTGGGTCCGTCTTAAGCATCTCGTCATAGATGGCGTCGGAGAGCTGGTCGCATATCTTGTCCGGATGCCCTTCAGTCACCGACTCCGAGGTAAAAACTTTTTTCTGTGGCATAATATTAAAATAATTATTTATTTAAAAAAAATCTCCTACCAGATAAGAGATTATTAAAGAGAATCCGCCTCTTATCTATCCCCGTCATGTGATGGGGCTGGATGTGGCACCGTTCAATCACCTTTCAAAACTATTCAAAATGGATAGTACGCCGTTATAGAAAAAGGTCGTACCATCCGAAGCTTTGAACGCAGTGAAAAGCGAAGGATGGTTGTCGGAGCGTCATGGGGCCAGAACCCTCGGCTCACTCTTGATAGTTGGTTTGGTTGTTTATGAACAAAAACATTGTACCACATCTTCGATAACAGTCAATAACCAATAAACGCCTCGGCTATTGATTTATAGGCCCTAAATCAAGTGAATCTACTAAAAATCATCCCGAACCCTCGATTTACTCCAGGGTGAGGGATACCGCGTAAGGAGAAGGAGTGATGAGGGAGAACCATAGGTGCTCCCTCATAAATGAAAAGCCCGTACCCATCTGCCAACTACCGGAGTAATTAACAGGTGGTGGTACGGGCTTTATATCCTCCCTCTAAAAAGGTGGATTGGGATCCTTCCAAGCAACTGCTCAGTCGGATCACCATAGTCATTGTAGCATATTTTTTCGCTAAAGTCAATCAAAAAAGGCAACCGAAGTTGCCTAAGGGCGATCTTTTTAATACATCGATTACCAGCCCATCTGCTGAACGATAAATTCCGCCAATTTCTTGGTCATGCGCGGACAATGCTTTGTTTGGCGCATCAATTGACCCAATGCCACTTTCGGGCTTGCAAAACCGTTAACGAACTTAACGAATGAATGTACAGATTGCATAAAAAAATTCCTCCATGAAAATTGGTATAGAAAAATAATAGTTCATTTGAAAAAAAATATCAAATAAAAAACGGGAAAAGCATTTCTGCTCTCCCCGCCTACCATGAAAATAAAGTGCTACGAATTCGGAGGATCCATCGGCACCAGCCACCAGTAACACCCCTCGAGGTAATACTGGCACAGGGTGCCAGTAACCTTGCCCAGGTACTCCGGCTTCTTCAGCTGAATAATGACTGTGGCGTTTTCCTCCAAATAAACGCCCATGTCCCCGACCCATTCGACCAGGTATCTCCTCCCGTACACCGAGAAATAGAACTCCTGGCCGCCCAGAGAGATACTAAATTCCTTGTCGTACGGTTTCAGGTCCTTCCGCAAGCGGTCAAACCCGACGCATCGGTACCATCCGGCCTGGTTATGCAGCTGGACAGTGGCCCACAGATTCTGCCAGTCGATTGACCAGCAGGCCGTATCCTGGACAACGCCAATCGGTAAATAAAGAGTATCAATCAGCGTGTCGATAACCGGCACATAGATCAAAACCGAGTCATGGACGGTGGTAGTGTCGTAAATGTAGTGCGGCACCTGCACCGTATCAATCCTTATAATGATCTGAATGACGGTATCAGGTGGGAGCTGGATCTTGATTGTGTCGGGTGGCAGTTGGATAGTGACAGTGTCGGGTGGCACACTATCCAGTGGAATGCAGCGCACAGTGACCGTTGTTGATTCCTTGGCTCCTGCCTCATCACTGACAAACGCCCAGAACTCATAGGTACCAAGCGCGTCAGGCTTGAATGTTGTGGCTGCTTTTGTACTTACTGCCACATCACCGTATCGCCATTCCGTGACATACGGAGGCACGCCACCCTCGGGCTTCATGTAGAGGCCAAGTGCGTACGAAAGCGGGATGGAATCAGGTACCGCCTGTGCTGTCAGCGTCAGCGGCGGAACGGTCGGTGAAGTCGGCAGCTTTTCAGCACAACCGATCAGTATCGCCAGGACGGCAATAACCAGAAGAATGTATATTCTCTTCATTCTTCTTCACCTCCCAGGACGGTAGTGAACACGGTCAGACCGAGATAGAACCGGCCATTGTCGTACTCCACCTTGTCCCGGCCACGGATCTGTTCCTCGCTCGGAGTCCAGATCCCAGCCACAGCCAGATGTTTGCTCAATTCCAATCGAATGCCAAATGCCGGCCCTTCGAGCTTGCAGGCGTATTTACCGAAATGGGTAGAATACACCTCGCTTCTCTGCCATGCGGCGATCAGGTCGAATTGGCTGTGAAAAATTGGTCGCCAAGCAACCCCGCCCATCACGTACCGATAGGTAACATCCAGCTTTTCTCCGCTGAATCTCCGGTCCTGGTGGTAGAGCGAATGTCCGGCTTCACCGATGAAGCGTAGCCGTTCATTGCCCCACATTCCCTGGATACAGGGCACTAGCTTTTCCGCCGGAATAAATGCGACCCCGCCGCCAATCCAGACCTGCGACAGGAACTGATTTGTGAGATAGGTCGCCGGAGCGACAACCTGTGGAGGCGGTAAAACAGCAAGCGAAGAGTCAATAAATCGTTTCATCTCCTCGGGCGTTACGGCTCGGGGAAACTCGACGACTTCCAGAAGTATTCGGCGTTTATCCCCGCCGATTTTGCGGTCACAGTCAGGGTATGGCGGCGCAATCATATGCCGCGGGACGCCAACTTCCTTCAAAGACAGGACTGCCCAGAGATACCGGCTGATGGACGTGCCGCCTTCCAAGGCATCCTCCTTGGTCGGAGAATCAAACGTCAGTGCGTCAACGACGCAATATACATTGATAATCCGATTCGGGTTCGCTTGGGCAGAATCGCCGATCATACGCAGGCCGGCTTCATGCTGGCCGAACAGTTTGGTCATGGATACGCCACGACCGGGCTTGAAATTGGCGACCTCATACTGTGTGATTATTCGCTGCGCACTGGCGGAGCACGCACACACCATCAGGACCACCGTTATGAAAAGTAATCGCTTCACTAATAAACCTCCGTTGGTAAATTGGGTTAATTGGTAATGTTCTGTGTCTGTTTTTGTTATTTGTCCAATCTGGATAGAATCGGAATTCCAGATACTAACATAAAAATCAGTATACTGTCAAGGCCGAAAGATAATACAAAAATCCGCCTGGGGAGACGGGTCTTTGCAGTATTTTTATATTAAATTATCGGTGCCGGACGGTACGGATCTTTTTCCCGGCTTTACGCCGGTGCTTCTTCATGGCCACTTTTCGTTTCTTGTCCATAATATATTTTTTTAATTCTTGATGTGTTTAGTGTAACAGATAACACGTATTATTCAAGGCGACTAATAAGCATCCCGCATCAGTCGACGCGCATTGACAAAAAAGCGGTTTGTGCTATACTCCTTGGTAAACTTTGAAATATAAAATTGCACACTATCAAACTCAAATAAAGTTGGAGGAAATCATGAAATTTATTACTGTGCTGGCCGGTTTGCTGCTCCTCTGCGGGATCACGTCTGCCGCATCCGCCGGACAATCTATAACCGTTGACTGGACCGCTCCTGGCGATGACAGTACGGTCGGAACCTGCGCGGGTTACGACATGCGCATCTTCGACGGTATCGTAACCGTGGACACGATCAACTGGAATACTGGCATCCAACTGTCCGGCGAACCGGCACCGGAAAAAGCCGGCACCGTGCAGTCCATGACAATCAATGTCCCCGACGGAATTTGCACATTTACCCTCAACCTGCGGGCTTACGACGATGGCAACAATTGGAGCCCACCCTCAAATTCACCCTGGCGCTTCCAAACAATCGCCCTCCCGTACCCCAATCCCTTCAATCCAGGAATTGGCGATGCCTGTACGTTTGAATGCCTCCAATCAAGCACGGAGGTGCTGATCGTGGCCGACTACGGTGGATTGATCCGCCGACTGATTGCTGAAAACGATAAAGTGGTCTGGGACGGGACCGACCAGTACGGGAATCCGGTAGCCGATGGCGTATACATCTACTGGATACCCGATTTGAGACTCAAGGGAAAAATCGTTCTCACGCGATAACGATCTTCGCCCAAACCAAACCGGGGGGCCGCTCCAATGTGGCTCCTCTTTTTTATACTATCTGCCCTATTCCTCCTGCCACGACTGCTGGCCGATATTATATGAAGTAATAACGTTGGCGATCTGGTTATAGATGCCCGCCAGGTCCGCGCCGGTCGGGGCATGGAAATACAGGGGCGACCCGGCAGCAGTACTGGCTACTTTCCGTAAAAATGTTTCATTCACCCCTGACCCCAAACCAATCGTGAATATCATAACTCCTGTAGATTTCGCTTCCGCCGCCTTATCTATGGCATACTGTTCAGCCGTGGCTGCCACCGGCCGGTTAGCCAGGCCATCAGTGAGGAGAATCTCCACCCGTGTCCGGCCGGCGGGTATCAATTCCAGTTGCTGGGTCGCCTTTGCGATTGCGTCGCCGATATCGGTAAAATCAGCTGGGGACGGAAGCGCATCAATCGCTTGCTTGGCGCCGGTATAATCATTCGAGGCAAGAAAATCCAATGTCTGGGTGGTATTGTATGAAACAACGCCGATATTATCATATTGGGAATCCATAAGATCAATAAAAGATTTTGCAGCTACTTTGACTAACGTATACGGTTGGGGCCCCCACGTTCCATTGTGAGCCTGGCAATCCGCCACCGTCACATACTCAGGCAGCGTGCAGTGAGTCCCGTCGTCATCCATGCTCCCGGTCCGGTCAAGAATATGATAAATGGTGGAAGGCGTCCGTGTTTCCGAAGCGCCGGCGCCGGTATAGTTCGAGCTGACCGTCCGGATGGCCCGATCGTGGGCGCCGGTGCTGATCAGCTGACCGTCACTGGCTCCGGCCTGGTGCTGGGGCATGACCGTACATGTTGAACCGTCCAACGTAATAGACCCACCAGCGTAATCGGCATTAGTCCGCAACTGCAGATACCCTTCCTCCAGACAGCTCTGAGCCGTATAAAAAGCCTGCTCAGTCGAAACGCCCTGCCTGGCCATAACCAGCTCCCGCATGGCATTCGCGTGATCGGCGAAAACCAATAAAAAAATAATGGTCGTGGTGACGAATACCATGATCAGGGTGACGCTGCCTCTCGTGTTGTAACATGAAAAATTCATATGCTTATTTTTGGCGGAACGCAATAGTCGATTCAACTGACGATTGTCGGTTACTCTTTATTGTGGACAGGCTCACCTGTAACGAAGCGGATATTTTTTTGAACTGCAAATCGGCAATTTCCACATTATCATTTAAAATCGGCTGTAATTCGGCATCGTCCGGCGGCACGACCAATGATTGGCCATACATCAGCCGACCGTCCCGCAGGCCGTAGACAGTTATTACCGGCTGGCCGGGATGGGCAGTGTCATTCGAATAGATTGTCACCCGGGTACCGTCCGCATTAACCACCACGTCATACGCATTGCGCAACGAATAAGTCATTTTCTCCACCGCCAGCCTGGCGCTTTGCTGGGCCGTCTTCTGGTCATTCGTGGCCAGCCTGGCGGTCGTCATTTGTACTAAAAAAAGTAATGACCCAAGCACGACGAAGGACGAAATACCCAGATATACGAGCAGTTCAATTAACGTTGCGCCAGCTTGTGATTTCATGAATCGCATATGCTTATTGCCCTTTCCAGTCAGTTACATAACCAGACAACTCCACTGAGCTGGCCGCACCGCGCTCTACCCAACTGACCGTAACCAATATGTGCCGCGTATGCTGGTCTTCCGTTCCGCTGCCGGCAATGTTCCCGGCTCCATCCCGGTACGCCGGTTCCAGTGTAATAATCCGCGTAAATGTTGCTTCGACTAATTCACCCGCCGGCGAAGACGGGTCGGGCGCTAAAACAAAATCATTGTCCACTTCACTAATAATATAATGACCCGGCTGAGCATTGCCGATCGCCAGCCAGTCCTGATCCTTGATGGCGTACAACTGTTCCATGGATTCCCTGGCCAAATCAGTGGCAGTCGACTCCATTTTTGCGCGGGTGACCAGCCGGTCATTGGCCGTGGCGAACGAGCCGATGGCAAATGAAAAAATCACCAGCAATGACACGCTGACCATCACTTCAATTAACAGGCTGCCTCTGACATCTCCTCTTTTCATAATTATTCCTCGCTTATGGCTCCGGATGACGTGACCTCTACCCGCGAAACCGTCCCTACTCCAGTAAAAAGAGTAATGCTGTCAGCCCCGTCCGGCAGGCCGGTTAGTTTCTCAAACCGCACGTCACCGGCACCTATCGTGCAATTCACGCCATTCGGCAATACGTACGATTCAGGGGTCAACTCCGGCTGGGTGGCGGTATAGGCAAACATGATTACCGTATCGTTCTGGCAGCGGACGCCCCATGCTTTACCGTCCATCGCGGTTACGGAACGGCTCTGTGCGTCTTTTATGATGCTGGCGACGGTCGTGCTGGCCCCGGTCTGCTGGGCGTGCTCCCGTGAACGTGCCAAAGACATGGTCCCCGCGGCGGCCAACATTGCTACCAATCCAATGACGATCAGCACTTCGACGAGCGTAAAACCCTTCCGACGCGTTTTAGCTAGATAATGTTGGCAAAATTCCATAACGGATAAATAATTGCTAAAGCGACGCTGCCGACGACCACGCCGGTCGCCAATAACAGGACGGGCTCAATCATGGTCGACAGGTTGGCAGACCAATTCTGGATATCGTCGTCATAATACTTCGCCACGTGATTGAACATGACGTCCAGATTGCCGGTCTCTTCGCCGGTCATGACCATTTTATTGAACAGCGGCAAGAATATTTTTGGCATCCCCTTAAAAATATCCGAAAGCTTTACGCCGCGGCGGATAAACGGCTCGGCCGCTTTCAGCGCATCCCGGTACGACTGGTTTGAAGCGACGTTGCTGGCCAGCATGACGCCTTCATCAATGGAATACCCGCCATGTGTCAGCATGTGCAGGGATCGGGATATCATGGCCAAATTGAATTTCTTTACGACGATCCCGATAACCGGCATCCGCAACATGGCCGCATGCATCAACCGTCGGAAAGATGCCGACGCCCGCAATTCTGACCGGACGATTAATCCTATCGCCACCAGTCCAACCGCTATATACAGGCCGTACGACACTATAAAATTACTGACGTCAACCAGAGCCTGGGTATAAAACGGCAGAGCCGCTCCGGAATCTATGTATACCTGCGAAATTTTCGGGATAACGACGATCATCATGACCACCACGATACCAATCATGGTCGTGACGATTAAAGCCGGATACACGAGGGCATTGCGGATTTTTCGGACCAACGCGTAATCGCTTTCCTGCTGCTGGACAAGATACTCTATCGTTTCCACCAGCTTCCCTCCACGCTCTCCGATCCTGATCATGGCCACGGTCACGGGCGAAAACAGCCGCTGGTGACGGCTGAACGCCTCAGAGAGGGGCTGACCTGCCAATACGATGCGTTCACAATCGGCAATGACTTTTTTCATGATAGGGTTGGTCGCCTGCTCGCGGGACGATGCCAGGGCTTCGGTCAGATTAAGGCCCGCTCGCATCATCGTCATCAGGTTCCGGAAGAACACAATCCGGTCCATCCGGGCCACATGCCGGAAAATCTGGCGCCAGGACGGTAATGCATTTTTTACCCGAGTCAGCGTAACCACTGACACGCCATTCTGGGCCAGCTGTTTCGTGGCCCGGTTTCGTGTCCAATCCCGGACATACCCGCGATACACTACATTTTTTAGATCAATAATGGTGTATTCGAACGTAGCCATAGTATAAAAATTATTTAATAATTCTGATAATTTCTTCCACCGTCGTGACCCGGTCTGCAATTTTACGCAACCCGTCGTGTGCCAACGGGGAAAACCCCTTCTGTACCGAGGCCTTGGTCAGTGCCGTTACCGGGGCACGTTTGACTATCAGGTCATGAAGCGAATCGTTGACTTCCAATAATTCAAAAATGCCAATCCGGCCGCGATACCCAGTCCCCAGACACGCACTGCACCCTTGGCCAGTCGAAACAACCTTTGGCAGCAGATTTTTTTCCGCACTGAAGATATCCGGGCAGGCTTCCAGAGTGATGTCACGCGCACAGTCCGGACAAATTTTCCGGGCTAAGCGCTGGCCGATGACGGCCCGTACGGTAGAGGCCACCAGATACGGCTCCACGCCCATGTCCAACAGCCGCGGAATGGCCGAAACGGCATTATTCGTATGCAGTGACGACAAAACCAAATGGCCGGTCAGGGCGGCATTCACCGCAATCATCGCGGTTTCCCGGTCCCGAATTTCTCCGACCATGATAATATCCGGATCCTGGCGCAACAGCGACCGCAGCCCTTCGGCAAACGACAGACCGACCTGAGGATTGACCTGGACCTGGTTGGCACCGGGCAGATGATACTCGATCGGGTCCTCAATGGTCGAAATATTCACTTTATTCTGGGCGATAGCTTTCAATAACGCATACAAAGTGGTCGTCTTCCCCGAACCGGTCGGCCCGGTCACCAAAATCATGCCGTTGGAAAAGCCAAGCAGTTTTTTCATTTGCTGCCGGTGGGAAGCATGCAAACCTAACGAATCGACGGACAACTCTTCATTGTCCGTATCCAAAAACCGCAAAGCCACTTTCTGGCCGTACAGCGTGGGAATGATGGAAACACGGATGGCGATCCGGTATCCGGCTTCAATAAACGAAAACCGCCCGTCCTGCGGCCGCATATGTTCGTCAATCCGCAACCGCGATAATATTTTTATCCGCGCGACTAAGGAGGCTAAAATCTCCTTTGGCAGGTTAAACAACTCATGCAGCTGGCCGTCGATCCTCAGCCGAATCAGGATATTTTCTGAACGCGGTTCGATATGCATGTCGCTCGCCTTGCTGCGCAGGGCGAACAATACCAAATGATTCACTAATGAAATAATCGGCACCTGTTGGGCCATGACTTCCGGCGAATGCGAAACATTTTTCGCCCGCTCTATCAGCTCCTGGATGTACGCCCGGCTGTCCTCGGCAGAATGATTGAACGTCAACTGGAGAATATGTTTAATCGTCCCCTGGTGGGCCAGATACGGTTCGACAGATTTGCCAATCTTTTGTTCCACAAACCTGACCAGATCCTCATTGTCCGGATTGGCCATGGCCACATAAACCTTGTCGCCATCCTCATAAAACGGGATAATCGTGTGTTCGAAACAAATTGACGATGGCAGGCGCTTGGCCGTTACCAGGTCAATCTCTATCTGCGTCAGGTCGACAACCGGCTGTTGGTGCGTTTGACGGAGCAGGGCCACCACATTGGCGACCGGAGCAATATTCTGGTCAGCGCAAAAATCCAGCACGTTGCCAATACGGCTTTTTTCATACTCTTTCAGCCGCTGGAGGGAGTCTTTATTTAAAAATCCCTCTTTTTTCAGTATGTCCGTGACCTGTCTGGAAACCATATAATACGGTTAAAAATAACCCCACATCTTAGAACAAACAGGTCTCGTTTGTCAAGGGTATCACCTGAAAAATAAAAAACGTCCCCTGGGGGACGTAATCTGCGGGTATGCTTATCGGACCTTGATCTTGAAATGCCAGACCAGGGGGTGATTGCACGTCTCGCATTGAATCGTATCGTCAAACTCAACCGATGCGTAATGTGCTTCCCGATAGATCCTGACTATCTCCGTGCGGACCTTGTCAGTCAATAGATGATGCCCGAATCCCTCCATGCAGATAGTCAGGCCGCCGTCACGGTCAAGCGAGGAAAAAATCGCTTCATTCAAACCTTTTTCGATGTCCGCTACCACCACTGCAATGAACGACTGTTCTGCATCATCAATGCGATTGGCTGAATCTACCTGACTGGTAACCTTAATCCGTTTCATCAACGTACCTCCTGTACGATGTTTATTTTTCAAGCATTCAATCAAACCTAGCTCAGCTGGAATTAAATGTCAAGAATTCATAAAAAATTTCGTCTGAATATTTTCAGGTGAAACTTCGATTAATTAACCGACTATATAATTACCGGCAATGGCCTTACCGCTGCGGATAGGCTCTCCGTTTACTGCGTTCACTCCGGGAATCTCGCTTATTTTTTTATCACCACTCTCTTGCGCCTACGAGAAGTCGCTATTTGCCCTCAGTAGGAATCGAACCTACATCACAAGATCCGGAATCTTGTGTCCTATCCATTGAACGATGAGGGCTTGGTAATTAACATTCCATTGTCCGCCAGTGGCGGAAAATATGGGCTTAAAAAAGTGTTGATAAACTGATCGGAATTGTCCGCCCACAGGGCGGATCTGCTATTTGGGCAGAAACGATGAGGGCGTATGGTAAAAATTTCTTCAGCCAGAGACTGATCCGCCTCCGGAGGTAACGACGGATCGTCTACCCCTGCCTTTCAATTTTCCGCATCCGTTCTTTCATCACACCATTGGCATATTCCAGCTGTTCCGGACTGTTGACTCCAATCCACTCATAGTGGTCAGTAATGCGGTGCGCGGAAACTTTCTGCTTCTGGTCAACGGCAAGTTTCACCAGGTCTGGGATGATCAATTCACCTTTCCCCGTCGCTGACGGCTGCAACTTCTTGATATTTTCCCACAGCCACGCTGTCTCAAAACAATACGTACCGGTGTTTATTTCATCAATCTTTTTTTCTTCGTCAGTCAGTACTTCTTTTTCCTTGATGGCGATGACATCGCCTGCTTCATCACGAATAATCCTCCCCAGCTCTGCCGGCTTGGGATGCTTCAATGTCAGCAGGCTCACCTTTGCCTTTTCGGATACGTGCCAGCCGATCAGGTCGATCAACGTCTTGGGGCTGTAAAATGCCGAGTCGTCCCCCTGGATAACCAGTACGTGCGGATTTGTTTTGTCCACCGCGTTTTCGGCGCACATCACGGCATGGCCCGTGCCTTTCTGCTCCGTCTGCATGGCATATGTATACCGATTGCCAAAATACGCCCGTATAGAATCAGCCATGTAGCCGACGACAATGACGACATCCGTGATATTGATGTTCTCAAGGGTTTTCAGCGTGTACTCAAGCATGGGCTTGCCGCAAATCTCATGCATCACTTTCGGCTTGGCAGAGGGCTGGCCGTTGTTTAAACGTGTTCCCTTTCCTGCGGCTAAAATGATGGCGCTGGTGTGTTGAATGATGGACATAGATATCATCATCCTGAATGTGCCGCACGCCATACTGCCGTAAGGCAACTGGGCCGGTTTCAGGACCTTTATTATTTATTAATATTACTTCTTTTTTCCGTACACTTCATCAACGCTCGGCCAGTTCTTCATCTGTTCGGCGGCGGCTTTAATCTTATCTTTATTCAGACAGACGGCGCAAGTACCCGTGTCCGGCGGCGGCCTAGTCCCGCGCGGAAACCCGACCTCGTAAGTCTGGCCGCAGTCACCGCATGTGCGCTCCAATTTTTCATACTCACCGGCATCCGGATTTCCTTCAAACTCCTGATGGTTGGTGTTACTATTTTCCATTGGATGCTTCATTGTAATCATCTCATCATGGCTTTTTGCGCTGTTTTATAAATGGTATACCAGACCGGATCCAGGATCAAGTCATACGCGCCGAGATAGGAAACACCGTATCCGCCGAACCCCTGCTTAAACCGGGTAATGCCGGCCCAGGGATGCGACTCGTCCTCGTTTAGGACTACCCCGCCAAAATCATATTTTTTATACCCGCGTTTCTTGGCCTCCTGAATCTGGCGCCATTGCAGCAGATGCGGAGCCATCATTTCACGCCGCTCGTCCCCTGATGCGCCATGGAGATATGTCACCGTATCGCCGAAAAAAATCACGATATTGGCCGCGATATTCTTGCCTTCATATTCCGCTGAGAACAGCTGCAAAAAACCATTGGTGACCAGTGCCCGGTGCATGATCCGGTAATAGTCCGGCGAATGCGTCGTAATTTTATCCCGTCGGGCGGTTTGGGTGGTGAGCGCAAGAAACGCGTCAAAATCATTTACCGTCTCCGCAGTCCGGACGATGACTCCCTTCCGTTCGGCGAGCTTAACATTATAACGGGTCTTATGGTGCATGGCAGCCAGGAGCTGCTCTTCCGACTGGCCCAAATCCAACAACCACGTCTGGGCAGGCTGAACCTGGTCAACTTTTTTCATCTGCCACCCGCGGGCGATGGTCCCTAAAACCGTTTCGCTTGACTGTCCCCAGGCCGGCTCAATTTTAACGAACATACATCCATTTTTTTCCGCCTGGCCCATAATCTCCTCAAGTAATTGCCTGGCGGCTACTCCATACCTGTCTACCGGCAACCGGTCATCAATCACCGGGCCGCGGGGGCAATACCAATATTTCTTACCGAGGGGCAGTTGATGTTCAATTAATTGAGCCGCGCCCACCAGTGCATGATTTTCATACACCCCCCAGCGGCGGACCGGCCTTGGTACAGCCCGCTGGAAGTCGCCCCACGGCCAGGATTGTAAAAACTGGCTGCCGGGACGCACCCCAACAAAACCATCCAACTCGGATTGCTTGTCGACTTCTCGGACATCCATGATTATTTTCTTCCTAAATGTTTCAACGCCGCTTTGACCCGGTCTGAGGCCGACTCAACAGAAGAGTCGACTTGACGTAACGCTTCGCGGGCCTCCCTGGCTGAATACCCGAGCGCTGTCATGGCATCAATGGCCTGATGGTCAAATGCCGCACCGGACGATTGCCCCGCTTCAACGGTTTCATCGCCTAATTTATCTTTTAGCTCCACGACCAGCCGTTCGGCCGTCTTGGTGCCGATGCCGGAAACTTTTATCAGCATTGAGGCGTCGTCATGTACAATGGCGCGTTTTAAATCACTGATTGACGCCAGCGACATTACGGCCAATGCCGTCTTCGGCCCGATGCCGGACACGGACAGCAATAAACGGAAAAACTCCCGTTCTGCCAGGCTGGAAAACCCGTACAGTTCCATGGCCTCTTCGCGGACATGGAGATAGGTCAACAGCTCGATCGGCGTACCCACCTTGGCTTTTTCCAGCGTGAGCGGCAAACAATACATCTCATACCCGACGCCGCCCACGTCGGCGATAAGCGATTTCTCGGTTTTTTGCTTTACTGTCCCTGAAATAGAAGCGATCATAGTAGGCTAAGTATATCAAAAAATACCCATAAAAAAAAGCCGTCCCGCCATCGGGACGGCTCCAGTAATAGTGCACGCTTACGCTGTTTTCAGGCCGGCTACCGCTTCCTCAAGATGCGCCACGCCCTGACCGACCACCGCATCAACATCGGTTACGCATGCCTTGCTGCAATCGATCGTTAACAGACCGTTTTCTTTTCGTACGGTCAGTAATTTGTTCCCATCCTGGCCATGTTCCAGTTCGGCAATGCCGCTGATACGATCATCGCGCAACACTTCATACCCCCTGACCCGCATCTCATCCAAAAGGTAGTCGCGCAAGGCGGTGAGCAGGTGGGGCGACTGCTTGATGACCCGATACGGTTCGACGACTTCTTGCGCCTCACCTGCAGGCGGATTCTTCAGGCCGGTCTTTTTCACCTTGAACAGAGGAACGAGGATAATCGGAGCCATCAGCGTCGTCACGATCGTCATCATAATGGAAACGCCGAAAATTTCATTGCTAATCAGCCCAGCAGAAAGTCCGATTCCGGCGACAATCAACGCCACTTCACCGCGGGGCAGCATGCCGATGCCGATCCGTGACGATCCCAGAAAATTGAACCCGGAAAAAAATGCCGGGACGCCGCAGCCGATGACCTTGCCGATGATGGCGAGGGCAGTGATCGCGAGCCCAAAAACGAGCGCCGCGGCCATCGCTTTGAAATCCACCAGCGTACCCATAATGGCGAAAAACACCGGCACGATAAGGTGTGATGCGCCGGCTAATTTCTCCTCCAGTTCCTTGCCAATTTTGGTCACCGAAAGCAAGATGCCGGCGAGGTACGCGCCAATGATCGTGGCCAGACCGAACAATTCCGCCACACCGGCGATGGCAAAACATATCGCGGCGGCGATGGCCGCATAGGTCTTGCCGTCCAGCTTCAATAGAATCGCGGAAAGCTTTTTCCCGAATAAAAATCCGAGCAACGTCATGCCGCCAAGGAAACCAACCGCCTTCAGGCCGATAGTGCCGAGCTGGGACCAGGAAACGCCGTTACCGCCGCCTTCACCGCCGGCCATGGACAGCACCAGTGCCAGAACCAGGATGCCGAGCACATCGTCAATTACCGCGCCGGCCAAAATCGAGACTCCTTCCTGGGTATCAAGCTTATACATGTCCGACAGCACCCTGGCCGTGATACCAACCGACGTCGCCGTCATGATCGCGCCCATGAACAGCGCCGGCCCGTCCGTAATTGATTCGGCGAACCCAAACGCCACTGTAGCCCAGGCGCCCAGGATAAATGGGAGTACCACGCCGCCGATAGCTATCCCGAGAGATTTCAATCCGTACTTCATGAACATCTTGGCGTCCGTCTCCAGTCCCACCAAAAACAGGAGCAGGATAGCGCCGATCTGTCCGAAAAAATACAGCTCGGAAGAGATGGGAAGATTTGAGGCGTGTTCGCCGACCTTCTCAATGGCCGGAAACAGTTTACCGATCCAGGGCAGTGTGACGGCACCAAGCGCGAATGGCCCGACGACCATGCCGCCGACCAGTTCGCCCAACACCTCTGACTGCTTGAATTTCTTAAAAACGATACCGAACAGCTTGGCGGCCAATAGCAGGACGGCCAACTGGAGAATGAGATGCGCTAGCTCTTCTGGTGTCATAAATTGGAATTTCCTCCTTAATGTACGTATTATTTAGTTTCGACCTTGTTTATTTTTTAGTTAAAAAACGCTTTACATACAGCACGGCGTATTTTTTAATGGCTTCATAATACTAAGCCGGATGAGATTGTCAAGCCATTATGAGGATTGACACGAAATGACCACCGACCAAACCTCTTCAATTACTTTTCTTGGATAATTAGCCTGAAAAATAAAAAAACAAAGATGAAAATCACCTTGACGTTTTCATAAAAACGTGCTATATTATATATAGTCAGTCAGTAATTTTCTTACTATGAAAAAATACTATCCGCTGTTTATACTATTGATTGCCATCGGGTTTCTCTTTTTCATGCCGCGGCCAGCTGATGCGGCCTGTTCAAAAAACCAGGTCGAATTTTATATTGTTACCCGCGATGCCGATGGTGAACTCGCGCCAAACATAAATTTTATCGTCTACGAACAGTATACCAACCCGGACGGTAACCCGTACTTGGGTTCGACCAGGGCGACGGGCATAACCGACGCCGGCGGGCAGATTACGGTATGTGTCGGCAGTTCGAACACCGATCTCTATGCGGTGAAATTTTACCAGTATAACTCCAATTATGGGTATCGGATGCTGTGGAATAATGAAATATCCGGCGGCAACGGCTTTTATACGGTTGAGGTGTTTCTCAGTTACTTACAAATGGTCATTCGCGATGCGGAGGGGACCCTGCTCAAGGATATTAAATTTGACATTTATGTCCAGGAATATGACATCGACGGCAAAGCCATTATCGGTGAAAATAGGCTAAACCAGGAAAAACTGGTATCAAACAAATACATGACGGGCGTCACCGGAACCGCGCGGGCTTACCTGACCAGCAGTACTGAATGGCACAACGGCGGAATTTACGTGATCCGGATTCACGGTACCGGCAGTGCCTATTTTTACCTGTGGGAAAGGCGCTTGCCTGATATCGGGGCCAATTATATCAATTACCACCTGAGCACGCTTCGGCTGATCCAAGAAGACGCTTATGGCAGCCTGCAGAAAAACAGAAAATTTTCTATCTACAACCAGGCATATGACGCCCACCGACAACCCGCGTTCGGCTCCGCGGTGGCAGAAAACCTGGATGTCGGGCCGCTCGGCTCAAAAGACGTATACCTACCGGCCGGCGAATATGCCATGAAAGTCCCCAGCTCGGTATCTGGAGAACAATATACCAAGTGGCGAATCACCATGCGGGAAAGCAGGATGAACCAATATACCTATCGGCTCGGCGGTTTACACCTCACCATTTACAACGATAAGGGCGAGTTATTGACCAACCAAAAATACACGATCGCCGAACAGGGCACTGATGCGGCTGGCAATCCGACGGTCGTAAAAAACCTGATCTCATCCAGCACCGGCGTCCTCGGTTACAACGATCTGTATCTCATCCCCAGAAAATACGTACTCATCTACGGTACAAAAAGGCTGTACAATGTCGAAGTATTTGAAAACCAGGTCACGGTGATAGACTATCCACGCGCCATGTCATTGCGCCCGGCCGGGGGAGAGGCAGCCATCACCACGTCATTGGCAAACAATAATTTCACCGTCCGTGCCCTGCCCGCCGCCAACGTCCAAGGCATCTCGGTTCGCAAGCAGAATGTCGGCACGCCATTCCAGGTGCGCGCAGACCAGGTCAGGGTCCCGTACATCATTACTTTCTTTTTCAACAAGGAAGCTCTGAGCTCCCGCGGTATCAACACGGACAAGCTGCGCATCGCTTTCTACAACGGGCGGACAAGGCGCTGGAGCATTGTCGGCAACATCTATTACAGCCTGAACCGCCTGGCCGCGACGGTCCGTGATCCGGGCATCTTCACGTTGATTGAAATGAAGTAGTCAACATTCCATAAAAAACACACCCCCCGGCAACGGGGGTTTTAGTTTCCAGACATGAGGCGGGTCTGCTATAGTGTAGATACCATGGAATTCAAAATCCACTCCAAATTCAAGCCGACTGGCGACCAACCGCAGGCGATAGACAAGCTCGTCACCGGCCTGAAAAAAGGCTACCGTGACCAAACGCTTTTGGGCGTGACCGGCTCCGGCAAGACATTTACCGTAGCCAACGTCATCCAGCAGGCAAAAAAGCCAACACTGGTGATTTCTCATAACAAGACCTTGGCGGCACAGTTAGCCTCAGAACTGCAGGATTTTTTCCCGGACAATGCCGTGCATTATTTCGTGTCCTATTACGATTATTACCAGCCGGAAGCGTACATCCCAAAAACTGACACGTATATTGAAAAAGAAACCCAATTAAACGAGGAAATCGACCGGCTCCGGCACGCTTCTACGCAAGCATTGCTGTCACGAAACGACGTCATTATCGTCGCTTCGGTTTCGTGCATCTATGGCCTCGGCTCACCGACGGAATATAAAAGCGACGTACTGACACTGGTCACCGGGAAAACGGTCAAACGCGACACCATCCTGAACCAGCTGGTCGATATCCACTACCAGCGCAACCAGATCGACCTGTGGCGGAACAGGTTCCGCGTCCTCGGTGAAGTGATAGAGGTATTCCCGTCGTTTTCCGAAAACACATTCTACCGCATCCAGTTCGACGGCGACACGATCGAACGCATCAGTGAGGTGGATTCATTAACGAACAATGCAGTCCGATTATTAAAAACCGTGGATATTTACCCGGCTCGCCATTATATGGCGCCGGAAGAGACCATGAAGGTGGCGCTCAAAGAGATTGAAGAGGATATGGCCAAACAGGTGGCGAAATTCACCAAAGAGGGCAAACTCATAGAAGCCCAACGAATCGAACAGCGGACGCGCTACGACCTGGAGATGATCAAAGAAGCCGGCTACTGCAATGGTATTGAAAATTACAGCCGGTATTTTGACCGGCGTAAACCGGGCCAACCGCCCTATACCCTGATGGATTTTTTTCCCAAAGATTTCCTGCTGGTCATCGACGAATCACACATGACCCTGCCGCAAATCCGCGGCATGTATTTCGGCGACCGGTCGCGCAAGGAGACGCTGGTCAATTTCGGCTTCCGTCTGCCGGCTGCGCTGGATAATAGACCGTTCAATTTCGAAGAATTCAACAAAAAACGCAATCAGACCATTTACCTGTCGGCTACGCCTGATGAATACGAAAAATTCCTGTCACATCAGGTCGTGGAACAGATTATCCGGCCGACCGGACTGCTTGACCCGACCATCGAGGTACGGTCGACTGAACACCAAATCGATAACTTACTGGCGGAAATAAAGGCGACGGTAAAAAAGAAACAACGCGTACTAGTCACTACTCTGACCAAACGCCTGGCCGAGGATCTGGCTGAATATCTAGACGACGCCGACGTAAAAGTGCAATACCTGCACTCTGAAATAGACACGTTTGAGCGGCTGGAAATTATCCGGGACTTACGGACGGGAAAATACGACGTGGTGGTCGGCATCAACCTGCTGCGCGAAGGCTTGGATTTACCCGAAGTGTCGCTGATTGCCATCCTTGATGCCGACAAAGAAGGCTACTTACGATCAGAAACGGCATTGATCCAAACCATGGGGCGCGCCGCCAGGCACGTGGAAGGGCACATTATTATGTACGCTGATCGGATCACCGGCTCCATGAAACGGGCCATCAGTGAAACAAAGCGGCGCCGTAAAATTCAGGAAAAGTACAACAAGGAACACGGGATTACGCCAAAATCAATTATCAAAGCGGTAAAAGATAGTCGCCTAGCCGGCTCTAAACTGAAAGTAGTGGCTGAAACCGACCAACTGTCGTTCAGAGACGTGCCAAAAGAGGAAATCCCTCACTTCATTGCTGACCTCGAGGCACAAATGGAGTTAGCGGCAAAAAATCTAGAA
>JBAZNF010000004.1:0-58786 GCA_041649335.1 Patescibacteria group bacterium | reverse complement strand
TAATTTCATCCACCAGGGATTTCAAGCGCTTTTCGAATTCACCGCGGTATTTCGTGCCGGCTACCAGGCCGGACAGGTCCAATGCCAGTACCCGTTTGCCGATCAGCGACGGCGTGACGTTTTTTTTGGCGATCTCATCAGCCAATCCCTCGACGATCGCCGTTTTCCCAACGCCGGATTGCCCGATCAGGACCGGATTATTTTTTGTCCGGCGCGAAAGGATCTGGATGACCCGATCGATTTCATGCTCGCGTCCGATGACCGGATCCAGCTTGCCTTGCTGGGCTAGTTGGGTCAGATCTTTTGAATACAGGTCGAGTACGCGGAAGTTTGTTCGGGCCCTGATATTCTCCCGGTACAGCCAAAAAATAATGAACCCGACGACGGCCAGGATGAGAATAAGGGCTGATGACGATGAGGAGGTTAGTTCCATATTAATTAGCGACAATAAAGGAGATAGGTTTCATGGCTGTCGTGTTGCCGGCCTTGTCCGTAGCCGTCACGGCCAGCTGGTGTTCGCCGGTGGCCAGGGTGGTTGTGTTGAATAAATAATTCCATCGGCTGTTTGGAGTATTGATAATATAATGTGTTTGCCCGTCGACTGACAGGGTGGCCTGGCTGATGCCGGAATAATCCATAAGGCTGAAGGATAGCACGACGATGCCGCTGATCATCCGGTCGGTGATGGGAGTCTGGAGACTGATGGCTGGCGGGTAGGCATCTGTCGGGGGAATGTCGCGGGCAATCGGTCCGGCCAGGAACGCGTTGGAGAATAACGACAAGCCGACAAATCCGGCCGTGATCAGTCCGATGATGATCGTCAATTTGGTATGCGTGGCGATTTTTTGCCTGACGTCAATTTGTGTGGTAAGGGCGGTCATAAGCGTTATTCCATCCAGCGGCGTTTCTTAAATACAACAATGACTGCCGAAGCGACAATAATCTCGATGAGGATAAGCCACCAGAAGCCGCCGGTATTATGAACTAACGGCGTATTGGGCAGTTTGGCGGCAAAGACCGTTGCGACCAGGGTCAGGATGAAGATGACTACCGACAGGCTGGTAAACAGCTTCATGATCTGGTTGAGGTTGAAGGAAATCAGCGACTCATTGGTATCATACAGAGCTTCGATGGATTCCTTGAAACTGTCCAAAGCATCCCAAATTTCCTTGGACCGGTCGATCAGGTTATTAAAGTATATGTCTGCCTTTTCCGCCGGGTATAGGCTCAAAGCGCGGTTGGCGTGGCTGAGTTTTTTCAGGATGTTCTTGTGGGCTTGCATGATTCTGCGGAAGTTGACGATGTTACGGCGGGCGGCCAGGATGGCGCCGACCATCTCTTTTTCCTTCCCGCGGAATATTTTCTTTTCCGATTGGTGGATGTCTAGGCTGATGTTGTCCAGCATGGGCACGCAGTGCTGGAGCAGCATATTCAGAAGGTCGTGGATGACGAGGATGACGTTCCGATTCAGGAACGTATCCCGCTCCTGGTCCCGGCCGGTCTTTTTCATGTGGTTGAACAGGCGGACGATCGGCTCCAATTTATTGTCATGGACCATGATCAGGTAATCCCGGCTGACGAAGAAATCAATTTCAGCGGACAAGATTTCGCCGGTAGAACGGTTATACAGCGGGAACAGCATGACGAGAAACAGGTAATCGTCATAGACGTCAATTTTTGGCCGCTGGCCGTTCATCAGGCAGTCTTTCAGGTTGAGCGGATGGAAATGGAAGTTCTTTTTCAGGTAGGTAATTTCCGGATCAGAAATTTGCCTCACGTTCGTGAGGTTGATCCAGCGCATGTGTTTTCCCTGGAGCTCCTGGATAGCCATATGTCCTCCTATTGTTTTTTGTTTTAATTTTTTTCAGTAACACTGTTATTGTAGCACATATTTGGCATTTTGGCAAGGGTGGCAGGCAAAGAGAAAAGGCGCTCGCAGAACGAATCTTTGAAGCGCCTTTTTTTCTTTTGTACCGATCGGATGTATGTTTCATCCTTTCGGTAACTGCTTATCGGAGGGAGAGTTTTCACTTTCCCAAACCGACATGCTTGATCTCGACATAGTACGTGTTAATGTACTCGTCGATGGGTTTTTCGATGGATTTCCCACCGGCGGTTTTGTACACGTACAGTTTCCAGGTGATGGTGCAGGAGTACATGCGGGTAACATCGGTATTTGCTTTTCGCCTCGAATTGATGACGAAAATGCCAGAACCGGTTTTCCCGCCGTTCCATTGAATCCGCACCGCTTTCCAGGTGCCACTGTTCGGCACTTTAGCTGGCGAATATGGGTAGGCGGTTATGCTCACCCCGTCGGACATGAGTATATAGTCTTGAGCCCGATCTGCGACTGGTGAGCCATAACGGGTCTCGCCACCCATTTTGAACTCAACGCCAAACGCACTTTGGGTATAGGACTCAGAACCGCCACCTTCGACAATGGCATTGCCCCATTGTCTCATAGCGCCGCACCCCTGGAATGCCATCATGAAGACGGCCACAATAACAAAGGACATGATTCTTCGGAACATGGCTACATTCCTCCATTTATTCGATTTTCGACAATTTCCCAATTAAGTAACAAACCATAATACCATCCCGTCATTGGCGTGTCAAGGGTAGTTATGCACTGGGCAATTCTTGCTTTTTTGTCGAAAAAATGATATAATTTAGCCTGTAATTAGGAATAATGAAAATTATGGCCAATCAGACCATACCGGTCAGACAGGAAAAAGAACCACACGGAGTACAGGATATTTTTGCGGAAACGACTCCTGAACAAGCGCCTCAGCCAGAAAGGCCCGAAATTGGCGTTGAGGCAGCGCCAGAACAGGTGCCAGAAACTCGTCCAGAACAGGCGCCGGAACAGGCTACGGAAGACGAGCAGTCGCGCCGCCAGTACGTCACGCCGGCTCCGGCCGAAGAGCCGGTTGCCGTTCAACCGAAAAGCGAAGAAGAACTGCGTGTTGAGGCTATCTTGTCTGATCATCTGGAGGAGATTTTCATGCAAATGAATCCCGAAGAACAGGCGGCATTCCAGAAAAAGGGGGAGGAGACGGCCAGTCAGATTGCAGTTTTACTTCAGGACGTGAAGGTGAAAGTCAAATCGATTTTAGACCTAATCCGCGATTGGCTGAAGGCCATCCCGGGCGTGAACAAGTTTTTCCTGGAGCAGGAAGCGAAGATCAAGACCGACCGGATTATCGCGCTGCACGAACAAAAACACAAAAAAATCTAACCTTTATCGCATGATGTTTGTCCTCGCGACAACCGTAGCCTCGACCAGTGGGTTGAGCGGCCAGTTGACGGATGTAGTCGGGAATTCCGGTTTCCCGCTTTTTTTAGTCGGCGTTTCCGTTTTGTTGGTGGCGCTGGCGGGTTTCGGCCTGCTTTTTTTAAAAATGCGTCGCGGGAAACAGGTGCCGGAGTCGCTCCGGAAAGTCATCCTGCTCATCACGGTGCCTAAGGAATCGTCCATCAAGGAAACCGAACATGACGGAGTCCGGCCGGTGGCCGAGCTTTTAGCCGCTGCGGAAGCGTGGTTCTCTGTACTAGGCGGCATGCGGGCCCAGCGGGGCCTCGGCGCCATGGTCGGGGGACGGTCTGACCACTTCAGCCTGGAGATCGTGGCCGACCAGGGTTTGATATCTTTTTATATCGTCGTGCCGAAATATTTCCAGGCGTATATGGAGCAGCATATCCACGCCCAATATCCGCAGGCGCAAATAGAGGAGGTGCCGGAATATAACCTGTTCCGCCCGAAAAGTTCGGTCGTGGCTACCTCGCTAATTTTCAAGAAGCCGTATATTTTTTCCATCCGCACGTTTCGGCAATTGGACATTGATCCGCTGAATGCCCTGACCAACGTGCTCTCGAAAGTGGAGCCGGATGAGGGCATTGCCATCCAATATATCGTCAGGTCGGCAAAAGCTGACTGGCACAATTGGGGTGCACGGGTGTCGAGGGAAATGCACCAGGGCAAAACGCTCAAGGAGGCGGTCGGCCGAAACGGGGTGGGCGGATTTTTCATAGAACTGTTCCGTACGTTTTTCCCGAAGAAAAAACCGGCCGAAGAACAGGCGCGCCGGCAGCTGTCTCCCCGTGAAGAGGAAATCGCCAAAAGCATTGAGGAAAAGACGTCTAAAGCCGGCATGGACGTCAATATACGCATCATCGTGTCTGCCCGGTCGCGGGAACGAGCGCAGGCGTACATGACCCGGGTAACCGATTCGTTCAGCCAGTATTCCCTGTATGAATATGGGAATGGCTTCCAGAGAAAAAATCCGTGGCGGCAGGACAAGCTCATTTTTGATTTTATTTACCGGAATTACAACAATAAACTCCGTTGCGTTTTAAATACGGAGGAGATGGCCAGTTTGTACCATTTCCCGCTGCCGGAAACCGAGACGCCGAATATCCGCTGGCTGCAGGCCCGCAAGGCGGCCGCGCCGGTTAATGTGCCTAAAGAAGGCTTATTGCTGGGACGCAACGTCTACCGGGGCATCGAGGTGCCGGTATTTATAAAGAAGGGCGACCGGCGACGGCATGTGTATGTAGTCGGCAAATCAGGAACCGGTAAATCCGTTTTGTTGTCCAACATGATCATCCAGGACATTATCAACGGTGAAGGCGTCGGCGTCGTGGATCCCCATGGGGACCTGATCAACGCCGTCTTGCCGCATATCCCCAAGGAGCGGGCGGATGATGTTATTATTTTCAACCCCGGCGACATGCAGCGGCCGGTCGGCTTGAACATGCTTGAAGCGCGGACACCGGAAGAGAAAGATTTTGCCGTACAGGAAATGATTGCCATCTTTTATAAATTATTCCCGCCGGAAATGATCGGCCCGATGTTCGAACATAACATGCGCAACGTCATGCTGACGTTGATGGAAGACGAGCAGGATCCCGGCACGATTGTTGAAATCCCCCGGATGTTCACTGACCCGGCATTCCAGAAATACAAGCTCAGCAAGGTGAAGGATCCGGTGGTGCGGGCGTTCTGGGAAAAGGAAATGGCCAAGACGTCGGATTTCCATAAGTCCGAAATGCTCGGGTACCTCATTTCCAAAGTCGGACGGTTCGTGGAGAACGCGATGATGCGGAACATTATCGGCCAGCCGCGTTCTGGGTTTAGTTTCGACGACGTCATGAACAAGAAAAAAATCCTGCTGGTCAACCTGTCAAAAGGCACGACCGGGGAAGTGAATTCAAACCTGCTCGGGCTGATTATCGTTTCAAAACTGCAGATGGCCGCCATGAAGCGGGTGTCTGTCCCCGAGGACCAGCGCAACGATTTTTACCTGTATATCGACGAGTTCCAGAATTTTGTCACCGATTCCATCGCCACCATTTTGTCCGAAGCGCGGAAATACCGACTGGACCTGACTATGGCCCACCAGTACATCAGTCAGCTGGTCCGTGAGAACAATGATACAAAAATTCGTGACGCGGTATTCGGCAATGCGGGCACGGTTATCGCTTTCCGGGCCGGGGTCGAGGACGCGGAGACGCTGGCGAAGGAATTCGAGCCAGTGTTCAACGAGTATGACGTCATTAATGTGGAAATGTACACGGCCAACGTCAAGCTGTTGATAGACAATACCGCCTCAAAACCGTTTAACATGATGACCTATCCGCCGACTCCGGGGGATCCCAGGATGGCCGAACAGGTAGTCGGCTTATCCAGCATGAAATACGGCCGTGACCGGTCAGCAGTCGAAGCAGAGATCATGGAACGTTCGCGGCTGGGAGAACCGACGCCGGCCCAAGGCCCGGCTGTGGGGACGCGCGCGATGTAAGTCAGTGGACAAGTATCCGATAAAAGGTATACCATTATCACATGGTTGAAGCTATCATACCTATCCTTATTTTACTCGGCATCATAGTTTTTTTCGGGACGGCGGCCTATGCCGGGCTGAAGGCGGCGCCGTGGGTGCCAGTTTTCAAAAAAGATATCCCCCGGATTATCAGGTTGGCGGGCGTTAAGGAGTGCGACATTATCTACGACTTGGGGTGCGGTGACGGCAGGGTATTAGTGGCATTGGCAAACGGCACACCGGCCAAACGGCTGGTCGGTTTTGAAATATCCGTGATACCGTATCTGTGGACCAAGGCGAGGATCATTTTCCGCGGGCTGTCGCGCCGCGTCGAAGTTAGGTTCAATGATTTTTTGACCCATGACCTGAGCCAGGCTAGCGTGATCTTTTGTTTCCTAACGCCGATGGCGATGAAAAAACTAGCGCCGAAATTTTCAAGCGAATTGAAAAAAGGGACCAGGATCATTTCCTACAGCTTTTCCCTGCCGGATCGCGAGAAGCAGATAGTCGACAAGCCTGAGCCGGACCGGATGACGATCTATAAATACGTAGTTGACTAATGACGCGGGGTGCGCTACACTACGTACGTAAAAAATATACAGAAAACAAAAGGAAAATCCCGTAAAATCAACCTAATACAAAAGCCATTCTGACCGCAGATAAAATACAAAACAAACCCACATACCCAAATAAATCACAACATGAAAAATATGACGAAACAAAATAAACTGCAACAAATTAACAAGCTGGTTGAAACCGCCCACGTCTCCCTGGAGAGCGCCAGGCAGCTTTTGCGCGGGATGGTCGGCGACGACGAAGTGTCGCCAGATGTCGCTGAAAAGGTGAAAGAAGTTGGCAAAGTGGTGGCTACCGGCAGCGAAAAAATCATCGAAGGTGTATTTGACGGGCAGAATATGGTCGGCCCGGACGGGAAGCAGTACAGTATCCCGGCCAATTACGCATCTAAGTCAAAATTGGTCCTGGGAGATACGTTGAAGCTAACTATCATGGCTGACGGGTCATTTATGTACAAGCAAATCGGACCAGTCGAGCGAAACCGTTTGGTTGGTTTACTGGCCCGTGACGAAGCGACCGACGAATACCGGGTTATCGTCGGAGACAAAACATTTAAGGTCCTCCTGGCCAGTATTACGTACTTCAAAGGCGAAGCGGGCGATGAGGTGGTCATTTTGACGCCAAAAGACAAGGACAGCGACTGGGCAGCAGTGGAAAATATCATAAAAATCCCGGCAGACGGGGTTGCGCCTCAGGTTTCCCCGGCCGAAAAGGCTCCTCAAACGGTTGAGGATATTGAGGAATTGAGCTCGTAATAGCGGTCGGTTTGCCTAAACAAAAAAAGTGGGATACAATGTAATCGCATTTGATTTGGCGATTTTTTATTATGTCACAAGCAATTTACCGAAAATTCCGGCCTCAGCGGTTCAGTGAAATAGTCGGCCAGCGGCCGATTGTCGTTACCCTCCAGAATGAGGTTGAACATCAGCGCATCGCCCATGCGTACCTTTTTTCCGGTCCGCGCGGCGTCGGCAAGACGACCATGGCCAGGTTGCTGGCCAAGACAGTCAACTGCCAGAAGCAGAAAAAAAACGAGCCGTGCGGTACCTGTGACGCCTGCAAGGAGATTGCCGCCGGCCGGGCGCTGGACCTGATAGAAATCGATGCGGCATCGCATACGGGGGTCGATAATGTCCGGGAAAACATCATCGAGAATGCGCGCTTCACTCCCCAGCGATTTGCCTATAAAGTATTCATCATCGATGAAGTGCACATGTTGTCCATTTCGGCCTTTAATGCCCTGTTAAAAACGCTGGAAGAACCGCCGGACCACGTCATCTTCATCATGGCGACGACCGAGATCCATCGTGTCCCGGAAACCATCATTTCACGCTGCCAGCGTTTTGATTTCAAGCGGGTGAGCGTGGAAGATTTATTGACCCGTTTACGCTTCATTGCCAAAGAGGAGAAGGTAGATATAGATGAGGATGTCCTGCATGTCGTGGCTCGCCGGGCCGAAGGTTCGGTCCGCGACGCGGAAGTGCTTCTTGGGCAGTTGCTGTCGCTTGGCGAAAAACACGTGACGATGGAATCAGCTTCGCTGATTATACCGCGATCAAATTTTTCATTGATTCTAGAATTTTACCGGGCTCTGGTCAGCCGGAACGCGGCTGGCGGTCTGACGGTCATCAACCGCCTGGTGGATGAGGGGATCAACATCATGGATTTTACCCGTGACACGGTGGAATTTTTCCGTAAAATTTTGATGTACAAAATAAGCCGTTCCACGGTTGAGCTGGACAATTTGGAGTTAGGCAAAGAAATTTTAACTGAAGTTGAACAGCTGACCGAACAGACTACGGTTGCCCGGTTGGTAGAAATTATCGAAACATTATTGTCAAAGAGTCGCGAGGCACGCTATAGCCAGATTATCCAGCTGCCGTTGGAATTGGCGGTTGTGGAATTGTGTACCCAGCAACCAGACGAACCTATGTCTCCGCCAAGCGCCAAGCCGCCGGCAAGCAGTCATCCCACAGTAAAATCTGAAACTGCTTCTAAACCAACCGTCTCGCCAGCACCAAAGAAAGGGGCCATAAAAGTCAGTCTTGAACACGTCCAAAAGGCCTGGAACGACGTGGTTAATGCCGTACGCCAGAATAACCACTCAGCCGGATTATCCCTGAAAACAGGCCAGCCATACAAGGTGGATGGGGATCAGTTAGTGGTGGCATTCCAGCATAGATTGCACGCCGAGCGCATGAAAGAACGGTCCATCCGCTCGATTGTCGAAGACGCCTGTGCCGGCCTGTTCGGCGAGAGATTGACTCTGGCTACGGTGGTACTGCCTACCGACGAATTCAGCAAGCTCATTCCGGCCGAGCCGGAGGGCGAGGGCGGAAGCATTTTGGACCAGGCTATGCAGGTGTTTGGCGGCGCCATCGCCAATAAAGAGTAACTGGAACGGATAGGGCTTGTTAACCGGACGATTTTTTTGTACTATACTTGCGTTATAAACTATCTCTTTCACAGGGCTCCGAGGTCGTCTAATGGTAGGACGCATGACTCTGAATCATGCAATCTTGGTTCGATTCCAAGCCTCGGAGCTCTGTGAAAGAAGTTTAACTTCAATAAAGTTGTACGTCTTCAGACAGAGGCGGACCCGCCCTTTGGGCGGGAATGGAAGGACACATGACTTCCCACTCCGCTAAAGCTTCGCCGGACAACCTGAATCATGCAATCTTGGTTCGACTCAGGGTCTCGCAACAATGGGGGGATGATTAATAAAAAAACTTGAATTTTAAAAAACGGTTACCTCAGGGTAACCGTTTTTTGACGGAAAGAACGTTGTGCTTCAGGCAGTATCGTTTTGCGATGTTGCCCGGTAATCGTATTGGCGGCGGCTGACTGGCATGAGGCGGCGAACCAGCGCTTTTTGTTTTGGCGTCAGATGCCGGGCACCCAGTTCGGCCAGGACGAGGATTTCCTCATCAGCACTGCTGATACGTTTCGGCAGCCAGAGCAGGTCGATCAATTCGTGAGTCTGCAGCTTGGTCAGGTTTTCAGCGTTCATCGTTTCCTCCTGGGGGATTGTGGTAAAGTTCAATTTTTTGCATACCAAAAAACCGGCCTCTGTGGCCGGATTACTGATGCGTTTACTTTATTTTCGAAATATTATTATGCAGCATCAAATGGCCAAGAGGAATTGGGTTCCTGTTGGCTCGGCGGAAATTGGTTGTGAGTATAGTGCTGGTGCATATAAGGGAATTGTAGCAGAGGCTGGCGCAATGTCAAGAAGGTTAGTGCATAAATTGCTAATGACGAATGTCTAATTTCTAATAAATCCCCAATGAAATAATGACTAATTGGACAATTGGGGATTAGACATTGATTAGAAATTAGGAATTAGATAGTAGACATTTTTTTGAACAGTATTTTTGTTTTCTTATCATCCTTTGAGGTTTGCACTATACTTAGTATATGACCGGATTTACCAAGTATTATTTTATTATCAACCCTGCGGCCGGTAATGGCCGCCAAATGTATGATGTCGGTCGTATCCAGGAATATTGCCGTGAACAGAGGTGGACATTTGATACGGTAGTGACAAAGGCACCGGGAGAGGCTGTTGAGTTAGCCCGTCGCGCCAATGGCCAATACGAGGTCGTCGTGGCTGTTGGCGGGGACGGTACGGTCAATGAAGTGGCGACCGGTATACTGGGGAGTAATGCCGTTTTGGGCATCATCCCGACAGGATCGGGTAATGATTTTGCATTGACTATCGGTTTGACTAAAAATATTCATAAGAACCTGAAAGTGCTGAACAACGCCGGTACCCGGACCATCGATATCGGGCGGGTAAATGGTGATCGGTATTTTATCAACGGCATCGGCGTCGGTTTTGACGGCGAGGTGGCTAGCCGGGTCAGGAAGTTTTTGAAATATGCCCGGGGGTTTTCGGCGTACGTGTTGGCCGTGCTCAGGACGCTGATTACGTACCGTTTTCGGGTTGTACGGATTTCCATTGACGGACATGAGGTATACCATGGATCATTATTTTTCGTGGCTACGTGCAACGGTACCCGGTATGGGGGCGGGTTCCGGGTGGCACCGATGGCCAAGATCGATGACGGCCATTTCGACATTTGCCTGGTGAAAAAAACCGGACGCTGGTATGCGCTTCGCCATCTGCCGAAATTCACCCGGGGGAAACACCTGAGCATGCCGGAGGTGCACATGCTTACGGGACATGACATTGTGATCGAATCAGCGGAAGGGTTAGCTGCGCACGTGGACGGCGAACTCCTGCCGAGGCAAAATCACTACCGCATTACCATAGTGCCAAAAAGCATCACTATCATTTCACCATGAGCATGAAAACGACACGCCAAACGGCCGCTGAAATTTTTGACCCGCGCCGGTTAAGGAATTTTTTATCGTTGATCGACTCGGTCACCCGGTCGGTCGTCCAGCGGCAACGGACCGGCCGGGGTAAACTGCTGCCGACCATACCGGACATACAGTCAGACCAGCCGTTTACCGATTGGCCGGTGGTGTATCTGCCGCCCCGCGGCCAGGCCATTTTCATCGGCGATACGCACGGGGATTCACTGGCCGTCTCGTCCGTGCTGCGCGGCGAAGGTTTTATTGAACGGGTCTCGTCCGGCGAGCCGGTATATCTGGTGGTGATGGGAGACGTGGCTGACCGGGGAAAGGCGGACGTAAAAAATCTTGAATTGCTATTGGGACTTAAGAAAAGTTATCCCGCCAACGTTTTTTTACTACGCGGAAACCATGAGGAGCTTTCTTTAGGGCAGCGTTTCGGCCTGCTGCAGTCGTGCCTGAAAACGTTCGGGTTTGAACAAGGCCAGCAGGTTTTTGAGGAACTCAACGCGATGTATGAACGGTGGCCGGCCATGGCCGTTACCGGTAACGGGATCGTGGCTGTTCATGGCGGGATTCCAGTTGAGGACATACATTCACTCCTCGACCTGCGCGACGAGAATATTACTGAAGAAATGAGATGGAACGACCCGTCAGCGGACGTGCATCAATTCGTTTTCAATTACATGCGCGGCGGATATTATCTGTTCGGCCGGGAGGTGTTCGCCCGGTTTATGGACGCCATCGGGGCCACAGTGCTGGTCCGGTCGCACGAATACGTGTCCAGCGGATGCAAATTCATGTTTGATAACCGGTTAGTCACGATTTTTTCCAACGGCGGGACCAGCGAAGAAAGCGGTTACCAGGATTTCATCCTAGCCCCCAAATACGTCAAGGCTGACTTATCCAGGCCAATAGAAGCGTGGTCTGACCAGAATGTTCTGGATATTCCGTACGCCGATAAAACCGGCGGGTAGAGTCTTTACGCATAACTCGTCATATGGTATACTGAGCCCAATCATTTTTTAGGGACGATTTATGGATTCAAAGTCTTTCCGTACAGGATTTACGTTTGACGACGTATTACTCGAACCAAGGAAATCCTCGGTGGTGAGAAATGAGGTGCGGCTGGAGTCCCAGGTGACGAAAAAAATTACTATACCGATACCGATCATCGCGGCGGCTATGGACACGGTCAGTGGGCCGGATTTGGCAATTGCCCTCGGGAAACTGGGCGGACTGGCTGTCCTGCACCGCAACTGCACGTCGGCAGAATCCGTGGCTATGTTGAAGAAGGCGCAAAAAGCAAGGGTCATTACTGCGGCTGCAGTAGGACCGCATGACCTGGAGCGGGCCGTGATGCTTGATCGCCAGGGAGCTGACATTATTTGTGTCGATTGCGCCCATGCCCATCACACCAGGATTATCGCCGACGCCAAGCGGATTAAGAAAGCGATTAAGGCGCAATTGGTTGTTGGCAATATCGCCACCAGGGAAGCGGCGGCTGAATTTGTCACGTTCGCAGATGCAGTGAAAGTCGGCATCGGACCAGGTTCTATTTGCACGACACGAGTTGTGACCGGAGTCGGCGTCCCGCAGCTGACGGCCATTATGGATGTCGTTAAGATCGCTAAGGCGCGGGGCGTGCCGGTCATCGCCGACGGCGGGATTAAGTATTCCGGTGACGCGGTGAAAGCCTTGGCCGCCGGCGCATCTACGGTCATGCTCGGCTCCATGCTGGCCGGTACGAAGGAGGCGCCTGGCCGGTTGATTAAAATTGACGGAAAATTGTTCAAGTCATACCGGGGTATGGGCAGCTTGGGAGCGATGCGGGGCGGTAAATCATCCGACCGGTATTTCCAAAAAAATGCCACCCGGTACGTACCGGAAGGCGTTGAAGGCCTCGTGCCGTACCGCGGGACCGTTGAAGATATTGTCTGGAACATCGTCGGCGGATTGAGAAGCGGTATGGGATACATCGGAGCGCAGACGATTAGAGAGATGCCCGCCCGAGCCCGCTTCATCAGAATTACCGATGCCAGCCTGAAGGAATCGCATCCGCATACAATCGCTATTAGTAAAAAAGCGCCAAATTATTAAAGAAAATTATGCCACGTAGTGTAAAGACACCATTAGCCGAACTTCATGCCCATTTAGGAGCGTCGGTCGATCCGGCCATACTGTGGTCAATTGCGCACCGTCACGGCATCAAACTGCCGTCAAAAAATTACTGGGATTTCGAGGATATGATCACCGTTTCCGGCAAGGAGCGAAACCGGAACCTGGACGAAATGCACAATAATTTTTTTTACTGGACCGAGCTGATTCAGTCATCACCGGACGCCATTGAGGAATCGGTCAAGAGCGTCATCGGCGGCGGATACCGGAAATGCAACATCGTCGTCCAGGAGCTGCGGTTCAACCCCATGTTCCGCAACCGCGGCGGTGAGAAAGATCTGGACCACATTATTGTTTCGTCCCTCTGGGGTCTGGACCGGGCGTTGCTGGAATATCCCCAGGTCAAAGCGGGCATTATCCTGATGATGGACCGGACCCTGACGTTCAAACAGAACGAGATAATCCTCCAGAAAGCCATCCAGTACAAGGACAGCGGCATTGTCGGGATTGACCTGGCCGGTCCCCAGCGGAAAAATTTTTCCATCCAGAAGCACCGTCCGTTATTCCAGCGGGCGCGGGAGGCCGGTTTGGGGATTACCATCCATACCGGCGAGGAGGGGAGTTTGTCCGAATTGCATTATGTGGTCCGTCAGATCAAGCCCGAACGGATCGGCCACGGACTGCTCTGCGTAAAAGACGCGACGGTCATGGCTGATATCGCCAAGCAGGGCATTACCCTGGAAACCTGCCCGACATCAAACATCCATAATAGTGTGGTCAAGGGCATTCGGGAAGTCGGGAGTATTGTCAGGACGTACCTGAAAAACAGAATTAAGTTCACGATTAATACTGACGGACCGGAAATGTATTCAACCAATCTGTGCCAGGAACAGGGGTTGCTGCGCCGGGCCGGCATTCTCACTGGCCGGCAGGTGGACCAGTGCACCCGCTGGGCTTTAGAGGCTTCCTTCCTCCGCGAACGCAGGTAATTTCGCTTGAAATATAATCGTTTATTTAGCGCCAGAATAAGCAATTTTCACGTCATGAAACCGGTTTGACACCGGCTGTTTTGGGGTGTAATGTACACTAACTAATAAAGAGAAAAAAAGTAACATTAACAACTTAATTCCAAGTAGGAGGTACTGTCATGAGTGACAAATTCAGAGGGTTGGGGCTGACGTTTGACGACGTCCTGGTCCTACCCGGCTTGGCGGAAGTCGAGCCAAAAGGTATCGACGTGTCGACTTATTTGACGCGTCGGTCGAAACCGCACGGCGTTATCAGGCTCGGCATACCGATTATTGCCGCGCCTATGGATACCGTGACTGAGTCAGGCTTGGCCATCGCCATGGCCCGTGAGGGGGGACTCGGAATCATCCATCGTGGTTGCCCTGTTGACTATGAAGTCGAGAAGGTCAAACTTGTGAAACGTGCCCAAAGCGGCAAGATTCACAAGCCCTACACGCTTCACCCGGACCAACATCTGAGTGATGTCCGTAAACTGATGGACAGGCGGAAAATTTCCGGCATTCCTATTGTCGACGAGAACAAAACACTGGTCGGCCTGGTGACGCGCCGGGATGTTCTGCTACGCACAGGAGATGACGATCCGCTTATCCGGGAAATCATGAAACCGCGCAATCAGCTGATTGTCGGGGACGACTCAACTGATCTGGATGCTGCCAGCCGGATCATGAATGACAACCGGATCAAGAAACTCCCGTTGGTTGATGCTGAAGGGAAGTCGGTGGGGATGTATACGCGCACGGATATTCTCACGCGCATACAGTATCCGCGCGCCGTGTTTGACGATAAGGGTCGGCTGCTGGTCGGAGCCGCAGTTGGCGTGACGGATTTCGAAGATCGGATCCCGCAACTCGTGCATGCTGGAGCGGACGTGCTGTGCGTCGACGTTTCACACGCTCATAGTGTAAAGGTCCTGCACGTCATCAAGTGGATTCGGAGCTGGATCGATGCCAACCGTCCGTCCGTCGCGCTGATTGGCGGCAATGTGGGCACCTATCACGGCGCCCGTGCAGTCATTGACGCCGGCGTTGATGTCATCAAAGTCGGTATCGGACCTGGTTCAATCTGTACCACTCGGGTGATAACCGGTGGCGGAGTACCCCAGATTACGGCCGTCCAGTGGGCTGTGGATGCAGCCCGGGATGCGGCTCATGAGGCCACTACCGACCAGAATCATCCCGTAGAACCTGTCCCGGTTATTGCGGATGGTGGCATCAGACATTCCGGCGACGTTGTAAAGTGCCTGGTAGCAGGTGCTTCATCGGCGATGCTCGGTTCTATGCTGGCTGGCACCGAAGAAAGCCCCGGAGAGTTCATTATCCATAATGGACGGAAAACCAAGGTGTACCGTGGGATGGGGTCCCAGGGTGCAATTGCCATGGCCGCTGACCGGTATGGTCATGATGACTCTGATATTGCCAAAGCGGTACCGGAAGGCATCGAGGGAATGGTCGATTACCGCGGATTCCTCAAGGACGTTATTTTCCAGATCGTCGGGGGGATACGCGCCGGTCTGGGCTTGGCCGGTCAGCCGTCAGTTGCTGATGCGCCTAAAGCCCAGTTTATCCAGATAACCAACGCCGGGATAGTCGAGAGTCATCCGCATGACGTATTGATTACCCAGCAAGCCCCGAATTATTACGGGAGGTAATGATGCAGTTTTTAGCAGAAGAATACCTTTATCGGCTCTGGGCCCGGAGTAATGGACGGAAGTTCACAGTACTCGTCGGCGACCAGTGGGGCGATGATGGAAAGGGCGTAGTCGAGGCGGCGGTTATGGAATATTTTAGGGCCTGCGCTCGTGTCGCTGGCGGCAGTAATACCGGACGGACTCGGTATATTACGGGTCTGGATGGCAAACCGCACAAGCAGATATTCCATCTGGTCCCGTCCGGCTGGGCTGACCATAAGCTATCAATTATCGGCGACTGGGTCCTCCTGGACCTGCAGCGACTGATCGATGAGATTACCGAGATCAAGGCTGTTATTGGAGAGCCGAAAGTCGATCTACTGATCAGCAAGAAGGCGCCGGTGCTCATGTCTTACCATCTCCTCCTAGAGCAGTGGATCGAAGCCTGCCGGGGTTCATTCAGCGCCAAACCGACCGGTCGTGGGATTTCAGCCATGGTCGCCGGCATTGATCTGCGTCTCGGCTTACAGATCGGGCATCTGGCGTATCCGGATCTGGTCAGACGGTATGTGGAAACGGCGTACGCCGCGTTTCTGCCGATCCTCCGTGAAATGGAATCGCAGGGCATGGTAAAACTGGCGAAGCACTCGCCTGACAGCGAGATCGATCGCCTGCTGACGCTGGCCACAGGCATCAGTGATTACGTGACTGATACGGACGTGGTCCTCCAGGAGTTGGCCAGACATAACGTTCCAACGTTATTCGGTCTGACTCAGGGATCGTGCCTCCATTTTACCGGGACGTATCCGAATAATTCGGCGACGCATTCAATCGCCCAGTCGGCTGCATACTGCAGCGGTTTGCCGATGCGGGCGTTTGGTCCGGTAATCATGGCTTCCAAGCTGCTGCCGACGCGTGTCGGCGCCGGTCCGTTCCCGACCCACTGGTGGGACCGTGATGCGGCTGAGCATTTCCCAAAAGAAAGGCCGGAGCTGTTTTCCGAGCTGGAGGCGTGCCAGCCCGAAGTGCGGGAACAGTTTCTGTCGGAAAAGCGTCAGCTGATCAATTCCGGCCAGGCCTCACGGGTCGACATGGCCCAGTACTTCATGGTGTTGGGCAATGAGCTTGGCGCGACGACGAAGCGCGGCCGGGAAATCGGCGGTCCTGACCTGCATGAAACGGCTTGGGCTTGCGACTTGAACGGCGTTGACAGCCTGGTACTGACCAGGGTGGACATGCTGTCCGGTCTCCAGTTCACGCTGCCGGTCTGCCTCAATTATTCGATCGATGGCCGGCCGGTGCCGCGGGTGGTCTATCCGAAACCGTCCGAGATACTGGACCATGCCGAATGTAACGGTACTGAGTTGCCGATTGATTTGATCGGCAGTAATTTGACCGGCCTCGGCCAGTATGAGGAATTGCCCGATTGCGTACAGGAGTTGGTCCGTGTGTACGAAAAACATTTGGGCGTCCCGGTCAGCCTATCCATGTCTGCCGGGGCGGACGGCAAGATATTCCGCCTGTTCGATTAAGTGTACGTAGCACATTGTTTTTCTTCATGATGAGACCCCCGCGGCATTCCGCCCGGGGGTCATTTTTTATGCTTTGACTACGGATTTTGGATGTGATAAGGTAGGGTAATTTGGAAAAAAGAACCTTGAAATAAACGATGTCTAAGGAGGTAGAGAATGATAAAACGGTATTCGCGACCGAAGATGGAGCGTATCTGGCTGTTGCGGAAAAAGTTCGAGCTATGGCTTCGGGTGGAACTGACAATTCTGCTTGCCCGTGTCATACTCGGTATGCTGTCTAAGGACCGTTATCTGCAGATCAAAAGGCAGGTAAAGTTCACGCTTAAGGAGATTGAGGCGCGGGAAAAGGAGATCGACCACGATCTCCAGGCGTTTGTTGACGTCTGCCGGAGGTATTTGCCGGCTGAACTTCAGGCGGAGTTCCACAAAATGGTGACGTCGTTCGACATCGAGGACCCGGCCCAGGCACTCATGCTGTTGGCGTCACATACCGAGCTGGTGTCCGGTCTGGATGCGTTGATTGAAGCGGTGCATACGCTGGCCAGCCAGCATATGTGGACGTTCTGCATGGGCATAACCCATGGTCAGGACGGCAAAGTGATCACCTATACGGCCCGTCTGCTCGTGTATTACGACGGGTTAAAGACGTCCCGTAACACGCTGGAATTCCTGCGGCCGCAACTGGCGGCTACGAAATGCTCCGGCGCCATGGGGACGTATGGCGATTCACTGACGCCGGAACTGGAAGCGAAAGTCTGTGAACTGCTCCATCTGACCGTCAGGCCGGCGGCGTCGCAGATTATCCTGCGTGATGCGATCGCCCGGTATCTGGCGGAGATTGCCATTCTCGGCGGTGTACTGGAAAAGATGGCGTTCGATAATTTCCTGCTCGGACAGACAGCATATCGCGAGGTGATCGAACCGCGGCGGAAGGGCCAGAAAGGCTCCTCGGCCATGCCACATAAGAAGAATACCATCAAGAACGAGCAGATTAGGGGCATGGTCCGGTTGCTCCGGTCCTACGCCCTGGCCGCGATGGAAAACATCGCCACGACCGAGGAACGGGAGATCTCTCAGTCATCAGTGGAGCGTGTCGTGCTGCCGGACGCCACCATCCTGCTCGACTATATGTTGAATTCTATGACCCGGATCATCTCCGGCATGGAAGTTCGCCGTCAGCAAATGGCGGAGAACATCAACCGGATCCAGCGGTGCTGGGCGTCAGAAGCGGTAAAGACAGCGCTTTGTGATGCCTTATGCACGACCGGCTCTGATAGTACGCCGGATCAGGTGTATTACTTCCTCCAGAAGTGCGCGTTCATCGCCATGGAAACCCGTACCGATTTCAAGGCAGTGCTCCTTAATGCGAGATTTCCCGATCCTGATGCGTCTGCCGGCCTGAAGCTTAGTGAACTCATCGATCCTGCAGTCTTGGAGCCGTGTTTCGATTTCCAGACACCGTTGCGGCAGAATATGCCCACGGTCTATGAACGGAACGACCTGGACTTTTCTCAGGCACTCGAGCCGAATTGCTGAGTATGCACCTTTGTATCGACACCAAAACCGGTGACACGTAGTGTCTCCGGTTTTTTAATAAAAAAGGCCGTCCGGAAGGTTCGCCGGACGGCAGATGTTCAAGAGATGCTTGAGCGCGGTCAGCCCAGCTTGGTGACCGTCATGGTCAGGGGGAGGTCCATACGGACAGGCCCGTGGTCATGGTCGTTGAATTCGACACGGGCGGTATCGCCATTACGTTTTTTGACGACCCCCGTCACCGGTTGATCGGTCCCATCAGGAGTGAATTCGATCTTCGTATTCTGAGGGGCGCGACTTGTGCCGGGCTGGAAAAGGTCCGCTACGCGGACATTGATGCGCTTCTGCATGTGTAAATTCCTCCAATGAATTCTTTGTGTTCTTGTTGTGGATTACCGTATATGAGGTATCATCGGAGGACCATGGATGTGCTGTGTAATGAGCATTGAATCTCCAGCACTGTTAAAGGTTTGCAGTAAACAATTGACGGCGAGAACAATATATTGTTTGAACAAGGCATTGTTCTCTTCGCCAACTTGACCCGATCTCTGTCGGGGATCCGGGACTTGTCCCGCCATGAAGGCGGGATGCCGCCTTCATTTGATGATAATTGTGGGGCGGTAAACCCGGAATTGAATGAATATATCGGGGTGGTGGGACTCGAACCCACGGCCTCGTCGTCCCGAACGACGCGCGCTAGCCAACTGCGCTACACCCCGGTGTTAATTGTGAATGTGGGGCGGGCGCCCCCGACAGAAACCATATCCAGGTAGATTACATTTGCTGGTTGTACTTATTCTATCACAGAATATACGGTATATAAAGGGTTTCTGTTGGGTGACCGGGGATAGTACCATGATACGTGCCTAGTGTCAAGGGTGCTTATCCTGGGGCCGTAAAAATGCTACAATTACCATAATCTTATGAGAGTCCAGACTGTTAAAACCCGCCTGTTTTTACCCCCCAAAGACGACGTATTTGGAGAATTATTGTTACGTATTAAAAAACTGCCCGAAGGCAGCGTGGTGGCTGTGGCGTCCAAGGTGGTCAGCCTGCAACAGGGGCGGTGCGTTGCCCGGGCTAAAATCGAGCATAAGGACGAGTTAATCGCGAAAGAGGCGGAAAAATACCTGCCGCGCCGCTATACGCCGAACCGGTTTGCGGTTCTGACTATGAAATACAACACGTTAATCCCGACCGCTGGTATCGATGAGTCCAATGCCGGGGAGTATTATATCCTCTGGCCGAAGAAACCGGAGCAGGAAGCGTGGAAAATTCGGCGGATGCTGGTAAAAAAATTTAAAGTTAAAAAGCTTGGCGTCATTATCGTCGATAGCCATACCGTGCCCCTGCGGCGCGGAGTACTTGGAATTGCATTGTCCTATGCCGGGTTCAAACCCATCAATGATTACCGGGGTACGAGGGATTTATTCGGTCGAAAATTCAAAGTCTCATCAGTTGATATTCCTGACGCATTGGCGACGGCAGCCGTATTGGAAATGGGGGAAGGTACCGAGAAAACACCGGCGGCAGTCATTTCCAATGTTCCGTATGTACGATTCATCAACAGAAAGTACAAGCCCCGTTCGAAATTTTCTGATTGGAAAATCAGCTGGGAAGAGGACTTGTACGGCCCATTATTAAAAGCCGTTAAATGGCAAAAAAAGAGATGAACATAGAATACGAAGCTACATTTATCCCAGTTAAAAAAGATGAGATGCGTGCCAGGCTGGAAAAGGCAGGCGCAAAACTGGCGCGACCAGAATTCATGCAACGGCGAATGGTTTTCTTTTTACCGAAAGGCCACGAGATCGATGGAGCCTGGCTGCGCGTACGTGATGAAGGTGACAAGGTAACGATGAGTTTGAAGGTTATTGACGGGGAAAAAATCTCCGACCAGCAAGAGACGTGCGTAGTGGTTGGTGATTATTCTGAAACTATAAAGTTATTGGAGGCTATAGGTTGTCGGTCAAAGGCGTATCAGGAATCAAAGCGCGAGTTATGGGTTCTTGATGATACGGAAGTGACTATTGACGAGTGGCCGTTTCTAGAGCCTTTCGTGGAAGTGGAGGGGAAATCAGAGATGGTCGTCAGGGCTGTTTCGGAAAAAATCGGTTTTAGTTGGCGGGATGCCAAGTTTTGCGCCGTCGGGAGATTGTATAAGGAGAAATACGGTGTTTCATTAGATGAAATTAATAATCATACTTCGCGGATCGTATTCGGGGAAAAGAATCCGTTTATATGAAAAAATTTAACGATAAAAAAGACTTATTTGATTCCCGCCTGGAGGGCGACCTGCGCTTCCAAGCGCCGCTCGCTGACCGGCTGCGGCCGGAAAAACTGGAGGACTTTGTCGGTCAGGAAGATATTATTGGTGAGGGGAAATTATTGCGCCGGGCGATAGAGAATGACGAAATTTTTTCCATCATCTTTTGGGGACCGCCGGGTTCCGGCAAAACGACATTGGCCCGCATTATCGCTAATGTAACACAATCTTATTTCATAAATATTAGTGCAGTCACTTCGGGACTTGATGATTTACGGCGGATCGTCCGCGAAGCAGTTGAGCGCCGGAAACTGCATGGTAAGAGGACAATATTGTTTGTGGATGAAATACACCGTTGGAACAAGGCACAGCAAGATGCGTTTTTACCATTTGTAGAAAACGGAACGATAACGCTGATCGGCGCGACGACGGAGAATCCCTCATTTGAGGTGATAGCAGCTTTATTGTCCCGATCTAGGGTATTCGTCATGCAACGCCACGGGGTGCCGGAACTGTCTAAAATCGTTAAAAAAGCCCTCCAGGACAAGGAGCATGGATTGGGCCAGGATAAGGTCAAAATCGCTCCTAAAGCCCTGGATTTGCTCCTGGAAGCGTCTAATGGGGATGCTAGGACGGCCCTGAATGCACTGGAAGTGGCGGTCAAGGTGACTAAGCGGGCTAAGGATGGTTTTAAGCATCTGGACCTGAAAACCATGGAGGATGCACTTCAGCACCGGGCCCTGCAGTATGACAAGAAAGGGGAGGAGCATTATAACGTCATTTCCGCGTTCATCAAGTCCATGCGAGGGTCAGATCCTGATGGAGCACTGTATTGGCTGAACAGGATGGCCGAGGCGGGTGAGGACCCGGAGTTCATCGCCCGGCGGATGGTGGTGTTCGCTAGCGAGGATATCGGCATGGCTGATCCGGGTGCTTTGCGGATCGCCCTTGATGTTTTCAATGCCGTACGATTAATCGGCTATCCGGAATGCCAGATAAACCTGGCGCATGGCGTGGTATACTTGGCCTCAGCGCAAAAGAATAATTCAGCATATAAGGGTTTGCTGGCGGCGAAGAAAGACGTTAAGCAGACAATGAACGAACCGGTACCCTTGCATTTACGAAATGCCGTGACTGATTTAATGAAGGATTTCAAATACGGCGAAGGGTATAAATATTCGCACGATTATTCTGCGGAAGAGGGGGAACAGGAATATTTGCCGAAAAAGCTGGTAGGTAAAAGATATTACAAACCGAAGGAAAAATCATGAACCCCGGACTCATCTTATCGCTGACGGCGGGACTGGTCTGGTCAGTCGGAAATGCCATCGACAAGGTCTCGGTCAGTAAAATAGTCAGAAGCCCGCTGGGTCTGTGGTATATTTTCGTGATATTATCGGTGCTCACCGGTCTGACGGTGCTTCCGTTTGCGACCCATCAGCCTGCTGGTACTGACCTCATCCGTTTTTTTGGTATCGGTGTCTTATATTCGTTCGGCACCTTCTGTTATTTTTGGGCCATGCAAAAAGAAGAGCCGTCGCGGGTTGTCCCGTTATATTCGCTGGTGGTTTTGTTTTTAGCGGTTTTCGGAGCGCTGTTCTTGGACGAAGTCTTTTCATTTGTCACCTATATCGCTATTGCTCTGTTGATAATCGGGACTATTGGCATCACCGCACACGGCAGTTTCAGATCCGTGCTGTCCAGCCGGGCGCTGGGGATCATGGTGCTCAGTTCGTTGGGTTATGCGCTGGCCTATGTCCTCATGAAGGGCCTGCTGAATTCGTATACTCCCTATGACGTTTTCGCTTACCAGCGGATGGCCACTGGTCTCGTGGGGTTGCTGTTTCTGCCGTTCGCATATCACCATATGAAAGGCATCTTGCTCGCAATACCGAGGAAGCGGCTGATCGGTTGGAGTTTTTTGAGTGAGTTCTTTGGCGAATCAGGCGCGTTTTTGTTTATCATTGCCGCATCAGTCTGGTACGTGACGCTGGTGGAAACAGTGGTCAACATCCAGTTCGTGTTTATTTTCCTCTGGGGCTTCATTGTGACAAAAACGTGGCCCCGCCTGTATACTGAAGTCATCTCCCGCAGGGTAATTTTCCAAAAGGCCGTTTCAATCGCTTTGATCATTATCGGCATTGCCATTATCAGCCGCTGACATGAATACCATGCTGAAAAAATGGAAAAAAGTGCGTACGCGGATGCTGTTCCGCAACAAATATTTTGCGCTACATGAGGATACGGTACGGTTGCCGAATGGCGCGTTGACCAAATATTTTGTCAATAATCCCCATGGACGCGCCGTCCACGTATTGGCGTTTGATCAGCGTGGCCGGATGCTTATAACGAAAGAGTACCGTCACGCGGTGGGTAAGGTTATTTTTGGCGCAATCGGCGGATCAGTTGAACGCTCAGAAACACCATTGCACGCGGCACAGCGCGAAATGAAGGAGGAAACAGGATTTCGGGCGAAGCATTGGCGATTCATTGGAAAGTATTTTGCCAATCCGGCGAGGAGCGGAACGGTTTTTTACGTGTATATGGCCACCGGTTTAACGCCGGGCCAGTCGCATCCGGAACCGGCAGAAATCATTGAATATGAGTTCTTGCCTCTGAAGCGCTTGGATAGTATGATAAAACAGGGGAGGATTGATGACGGGTATTCATTGGCTAGTTATATGCTATTCCGTATTAAATATCCTCACTATGGCCATAATTAAACTGTTAGTCCAAGGCTACGTAAAAACTGACGTTGTAGAACATGCAAGCAGCACGTCGGTTTTAGTGGTTGATAAGGATGTAAAAGTTGTCATCGACCCAGGAGTCAACCGGGAGGCGCTGGCTGCCGGTTTGCAAAAGGAGGGATTAAAACCTGAAGATGTCCAGTTCGTATTGATTACCCATTACCATCCTGATCACGCGTACGGAGCGGCTTGGTTTCCGCATGCGACACTGTTGGATTACAAAGAAAGCTATAAGGGGGATGTCATTGAACAGCATGACGGGTTTATCCCGGGTACGGAGCTGGCTATCATGCATACGCCGGGGCATACTCCGGAGCACTGTTCGTTGGCCGTGCCGACCGAACAGGGGATGGTCGTGGTAGCGGGCGACGTGTTCTGGTGGCCGGACGGGCAGGAACAGTCATTGGACGTCAATTATCCCGATGAATATGCACAGGACCAGGAGCAATTAGTTGAAAGCAGGAAAAAAGTGTTAAAGCTGGCAGACGTGGTTATCCCGGGCCACGGCCAGGTAGTGAGCGTAGAAAAATAATATGCGGTACGAACGGTCGGCAGGGGCGGTGATATACCGGCGCCATCACGGCCAGGATTTTTTTCTGTTGCTGAAATACCCTGGTGGGTATTGGGAATTCGCCCGGGGACATCTAGAAAAAGGAGAGACGGTCAGACAGGCAGCGCACCGGGAAATCCGGGAAGAGGTCGGGTTGGTTGGCCTGCATTTCCACCCGCAGTTTGAAGAGCGCGGGCACTGGATTTTTACCTCGTCGAAATGGGGCCGGGTCAGCAAAACCGTCCATTACTTTTTGGCCAGGGTGCATGCCTATCATATCCGTTTGTCTGATGAGCATATTACGTGGCGCTGGGCAACGTTGGCACAGACACGACGGCTGCGCATGTTCCCCAATGCGCGGATGGTATTGGAAAAGGCTGACGCGTTCATCCGCCAGCATGACGCCTGAGAGTTTTTGACGCGAGCGAAATTTTACCGTATGATGACCGTATCACGATCAAGTAATTAAGCACTATGAACGATGAACGCTGGCAGGACATTATTGGGAAAGTAAAAGACGGTTTTGAGGTAATCGAAAACGCGACCCAGGACTTGGATCCCGGGCCGGGTTCGGTTGAATTCATTATTTTTCAAGGTCCATTGGGCAAGATGAAACTTGAGCGTACCACTAAACCTTTGGTGCTGGATAAGCGCGCGATCGGCTCGAAACGCATGGGCAGCCAGGCTACGGTGCAATACGTGTATTCCGAAACAGAACAGACGCACACGTTCAAAGCGTTCCGGTGGGCGGAAAACGGCTGGCAGGAGATGGAGGCCGGTGACAGTTTTAGCTTATGAAGAAGGCGGTTATCGGAGTACTGATATTCCTGATCGTCGTGATTTTCGGTTCGTTTTCCATCCGCTATTTTGCCAATGCGCCCGAACAGGACAACTGGTTCAACCGGGATTACCGCGCCAAACTGAGCCGGTATCCGCTATTACGCTCCATGTATGGCCTGCATTGGGACGGTGACGGAGCGGCGGATTATCTTATGTCGGCCCGTTATCCGGAGATGGATATCGTCATAAATCGGTTTGACGAATGTTCCATTTCACCCGCGGTGACCGAGCAGATACAGCTAGAGGTGGAGCGGGTCGTGAAAAAATCCGGCCAGGTCAGAATCGTCGATGGATCAGTTTTTGCTCTGACACTGGACAGCTATGACCGCCCGGGTATCCGGGCTATTGCCAGTAAGTATCACGAACGACATACGGCCGGGCAGACTGCCGTCCTGAATGTATACTGCCTGAATTCCTACAGTGAACAGCCGTCCAATGTCGGCTTGACGGTGAACGAGGACGGGGTCGTGGTATTTTTTAAAACCTTGCAGAATGACGTAGGGAGTTTATCGGATGCGTTAGAAACGTACCTGATATCGACAATACTGCATGAATTTGGTCATCAACTCGGCTTGCCGCATGGCACGGATCAGACATGCCTGATGGCCGAGACCGTCGAGGTGGCAGGCGAACTTGACCCGCGGTTCGCTTCCTTTACGCCGGTGTCATTTTGTCCGGAAGAAATACAGCGTATTGAAGAAATCCGTTCGGCATTGTATAATTCCAAGTAATTAACCATTTATTTACGTTACCTATGAAAATGAGGACAGCCCTTGTTAGCATCCTAGTCATCGCCATTGGAGGGATTATTTTTTCCGGTTATCTGTCCTATTACAATATATGGGGTCCGGGCTGCAGCCAGGCGATCATTAGTTGCGGTCCAAATCCACTGGAAATTTTTGGATTGCCCCAATGCGTGTATGGTTTTTTTATGTACTTACTTGTGAGCGTTTTGGCCATTGTGGCATTGATGAAACAGGACTCCCGCGGCGTCATGAAATGGATCCTTGGCATCAGTATCTTCGGCAGCTTATTCGCCGGTTTTCTGGCCATCTACGAGCTGTTTATCCAACCGGATGCATCCAATGGCTTGCCGTCCTGTGTATACGGTTTTTTCCTGTATCTGTTGGCCGTCATTTTCGCTTCAATGGCATTGCGCCGGACGGAGGAGCCGGCCCAGCCGATTACCCAGTAAATATTCCTCATGGGTGAATATATACAAACAGCGCTGGACTGGCTGACTAACCCTGACGGCCTCGGCTTCCCGATTCTGATCGGATCGGGGCTGGGCATTATCGTGTATATGATGAACAAGCAGACGAAGTCATGGAAAAGGACTGACCTGAAGGTTGAGCAGAAAAAAGAGAACGTACGCCGGTACGAAACGCCGTATAAGCCGTTTTAGTGATTTTTCAGACATACATTCCTTAAGTAACCTTGCTTAAGACGGTGTTTTTTGCTAGTATTTTCCTATATGTCGTTACTTTCTGTCGACCATCTCTCCAAGGTATTTTCCGGGAAAAACGGTGACATTACCGCGGTTGATGACGTGAGTTTTTCGGCCGACGCCGGGGAGATTTTTGGTTTGCTGGGACCGAACGGGGCCGGAAAAACTACGACGATCAGGTTGATTGCTACCATCCTCAAACCGACGAGTGGAACCGCCCGGGTAAACGGGCACGACATTTTCAAGGAGCCGGAAGAGGTTCGGCGGTCCATCGGCATGCTCACGACGGATGTGGGGTTGTATGATCGGTTCACAGCCAGGGAAAACCTCAGGTATTTCGGCGAATTGTATGGCATGCAGGGCGAGGCGCTGGAAAAGAGGATAGAAGAATTGCTTGATCTGCTGGAAATGCAGGATTTTGCTGACCGGCGGGCCGGCAAGTTTTCCACCGGTATGAAGCAGAAGGTGGCCATTGCCCGGTCAGTTATCCACGACCCGGCGGTCATATTTTTTGACGAGCCGACATCCGGCTTGGATGTGCTGGCCGCACAGACCGTCGTCCGTTTCATGCAGCGGGCTCAGCAGATGGGCAAGCTGGTCGTCCTCTCGACGCATGAAATGCATAATGCCGAAAAGCTCTGCCAGCGGGTAGCTATCATCCACCGGGGCAAACTGGTGGCTTTGGATTCGGTACAGGCCATCGAACAGCGAACCGGTACGTCTCTACTGGAGGAGGCCTTTTTGAAAATTGTCAGAAGTGACACGACGCAACATGGCAGTCAAAAACCCGCATTCCAGCCGAAACGTAAAAGTATTTTTACCGCACAGGGAATTCGTATTCGAGAGAAAATTTTTACCTGGTGGCGCGTAGTTATACTCATTCTGGCACTAGGGTACGTGATTTACCAATTTACTATGAGGAAATGAGGGAAATATTTACCGTCTGGAAAAAAGAAATCCAGGATACACTGCGTGACCGGCGGACATTGTTTACCGCCGTTATTATGCCCATTTTTATTATGCCGCTGGTATTGGTAGGCAGCTTTAAACTTCAGGAGTCTCAGCAGAATACCATTGCCAACCAGGTAGCCGTCGTCGCTTTATCAGACCAGTCAACCGCACCGTCTTTGACGGATTTTCTCGTCAAACAGGATAAAATTGATTTACAGCCGGCACCGGCGGATTTCCAGCAGGCGATCGCCAATGGGACGCTGCAGGCATATATTGACATACCGGCGGATTTTGAACCGTCGTTGGCATCAGACCAGCCGGTGACCCTGACGGTGTATGAAAAAAGTACTGACACGAAATCAGCCACCGCTTTTCAGAAAGTACAGACTGCAATATTATTGTTCAATGAAAGCGTGGCCGCAACTAAGCTTTCGGCTGCGGATGTTAATCCCGCGATCTTGCATAGTGTGACAGTGGCGGCAAATGATTTGGCGACCGAGCAGGAACGAGGCGGATATTTTCTCGGCCTGCTTCTGCCGATGTTTATTGTCATTTTTTCCATAGCCGGCGGCATGTATATTGCGATCGATGTATCTGCAGGAGAAAAGGAACGCAAGACTTTGGAGGCCATCCTCATGGCACCATTATCCCGGCTGAAAATTGTTTCGGGGAAATTTCTGGCAGTTGCGACTACGGCTATCGTTTCGGTAGTTTTTTCCGTTGCCAGCATGTATGCGGCGTTCAAGATTTGGCCGCCAAATCTCGGCACGGCTTTGACGTTTGATATCACGCTAGGTACGGCATTGCTTATGCTTGGCATCGGCGTTATTTTATCTGTTATGTTTGCCGCATTGCTGTTAGCGGTTGGGATTTTCGCTAAAAGCTTTAAGGAAGCACAGAATTACATTACACCGTTTTATTTATTGGCGATTTTGCCGGTATCGATTTTTTCATCGATCCCGGGCTTCAAGCCGCCACTCGCACTATTTGTCGTCCCACCGCTCAACGCCGTCTTCGTGTTCAAGGAAAGCCTGATCGGGGAAACCAGCAGCAGCCACGTTCTGGTTACCCTTGGCAGCCTGATTGTAGCTTCAATCGTCTCGATTATAATAGCCACAAAAATTTATTCAAAAGAAAGCATCCTATTCCGTGATTAGCCCGTTTTATTCCCCATTACGCGGTGTATTTCGGATTTTATTTAAGAATCAGTAATCTCAGTGATGATATTCAGCAGTGCTTCACTTGCCAAGAATCGTGACTGGTTTATAATGTAAGTAGCTTCAATCATTGATTACTACGGTATGAAAATCAGCGATATCATGTCAAAAAAGATCATCAGCATACCTGAAGGGGCGACTTTGTTGAAGGCTGCAAAAATTTTGGCTGACAATAAGATTTCCGGCGCTCCCGTGATTAATGGTGAGGGCACGCTAGTCGGGATCATCTCGGAGAAAGACCTTTTTAAAGCTCTGTATCCCTCGCATGCCGAATTTTATGAAAGTCCGGGATTGTGGCTTGACCTGGACACGCTGGAGGAGAAAACGCGCGATGCGGCTGACAAGCCGATTGTCGATTTTATGAACCGGGAAGTGGTAACGGTGAGTCCGGACGCTTCGCTGATGCAGGTCGGGTCAATCATGCTGGTCCGGGGGATCCATCGGGTGGTTGTCGTCGGACAGGACGGCGGCATCGTCGGTGTAGCCACCCGGCGCGACATTTACCGCAATATCCTGAAGAACCGGCTAAAGATCTAGCGCCATGCCAGAGTTGCCGGAAGTGGAGACTATCAGCCGCCAGCTGGACCGTGTTTTGCGGGGCCGGCGGATTTTAGGCTTGACGGTCCGGCTGCCGAAAATGGTTCGGGGAGCATCAGCCGTATTTAAGCGGGCTATCATCGGGGCAAAAATTGTTAGCATCAGCAGGCGGGCGAAATTGGTTGTGTTCAGCCTGTCAAACGGCTGGTCTTTTCTTATCCATCTCAAGATGACCGGCCAGCTGGTGTTTCGGCAGGGGAGGAAGCTGCGTGTCGGCGGCCATCCGATCAAGAACGGATTACGTGATCTGCCCAATAGGTACAGCCATGTGATTTTTAATCTGGATAAAGGGGTGATGCTGTATTTCAATGACATGCGCCGGTTTGGCTTTGTGCAGGCGAGGAAAACCGCGGAACTTGATGAATATTTTTCAATCCAGCGCTATGGCCCCGAGCCGCTACAACGGGGGTTTACCGAGCAGCGATTTCTTGGTTTGTTGGGGGGCAAGCGGTCGCACCGGATCAAACCGTTGCTGATGGATCAGACGTTTATCGCCGGCATAGGCAATATTTACGCTGCGGAAGCCTGTTTTGCCGCGCGCATCAAACCCGACCGCCGCGTGCGTAGTATCACTATTCGGGAGCGTCGTCTCTTATATCGGAAATTGATGGCCATACTTAAAAAAGCCGTACGCCTCAAAGGGACGTCCGCTGACAACTATATTGATGCCTATGGCCAGCCGGGCCGGTATGTGCCCAAACTCATGGTGTACGGCCGGGCCGGGAAGTCCTGCTATCGGTGCGGCGGCACCATCAAATCTGGTTTACTGGCTGGGCGCGGCACTGCCTGGTGTTCGGGATGCCAAAAATAATCCAGTCAGAAACGTAGAGGCCGGTTGGCTAGAAAATATAGTAAATTAACGTGGCGATGGTAAAGCCCACACCCGCACCGACCAGGACCTGCGGAATCGTGTGCTCAAGACGGGTGGCGACATGGGGGAATTTTTTCTGTTCTTCGGCCGGAAGACGTTCGACCAGCATTTTTACCGCCCGGCCGTGGCCGTCGATATAGCGGCGTAGGATGACGGCGTCGGTAATGACGATCAGCGACAGGACCATGGCAATGCCAAAATCCGAAGAATTCAACCCTTCCGTGTATGCTACCATGACGGACAGGGAGGTGACAAACGCGGTATGGGAGGAGGGCATGCCGCCGTATGTGAAAAACATGTCGCGTATGTTATAATTCCCCTTAATGCCGTCGGTCATGAGCTTGATCGACTGGACGATGAAGAGAGTGATGAACGGGGTGATGATAATTTTAACGAAAATATCCATATGCACGATTTTTTTTCAGCGATTATTCTCGGGGCGGTCCAGGGGCTGACGGAGTTCTGGCCCATTTCCAGTTCCGGTCACCTGATTATTGCGCACGACCTTTTGAATTTCGGATTTGTGGATAATCTGACGTTTGACGTGGCGCTCCACATGGGGACTCTCTTGGCGCTGGTCGTGTATTTTTGGCGTGATTTAGCCAGATATATCGTAGCATTCTTCCGCAGTCTTGCCAACTGGAATCTGAAAAATGACCATGATCAGCGCATGGCATGGTATATTATTCTGGCCTCTATCCCGGCCGGTGTCGGCGGTTTCCTCCTGGAGAGCTGGGCTGACACCGTTTTTCGGAACCTGTGGCTGGTCGCCATACTCATGATTTTGGTCGGGCTCGTTTTTCTCATTGTTGAAAAGAAATCAAGACAGTCAAAGGATCTGTCCCAGGCCACCTGGAAGACTGCGCTCTGGATCGGCTTGTCGCAGGTCATCGCCCTGCTCCCGGGCACATCACGGTCCGGGATCACCACTATCACAGGCATGACCCAAGGCCTGAAGCGGAGCGAATCTGCGCGCTTTTCCTTCTTATTGTCCATTCCGGTCATTTTCGGCGCCGGACTGCTGAAGCTGTACGACGCTACCAAAGAAAATTTGACCAGCCATGACTGGCTGTTGATACTGTCTGGCATCATTTCGGCGGCTCTGGTCGGATATATCGCCATCAGGTTTTTGCTCAAATTTTTCCAGACTCATTCGTTGAACGCTTTTGCGTATTACCGTTTTGCCGTCGGCGGAGCTATTATTATTTACCTGTTGGCCCGGTAACCTGACCGTATAAGAAAACCACCCCTTCGGCACTGCTTGGGGGCGGCATTCTTTTTGTCATGTATTGTTTTTTAAAACGGAAGTTCCGTCTGGCTGGCGCCAGGCAATGAGCGGCGGGCGCGGTAGTAAAACGTCAGCGCTGCGCCGATGCCGACCAAAACCCACGGCCACCAGCGGTAGGTCCCGTCACAGAAATATTTGTAATAGATAATTACTCCGATAAACGACAGCAGGACGGGGAAGATCCACCAGCCGTTGTTCGTATGGCGGCGCTCGTATGAATAATACGCGGCTAAAATGATGGCATAGATAAACAGCATTGAGACGATCAGCTTATGGTTTGGGTTGGTGCACGCTACAGCTTCCGTCGTAGGCTCAGTCGACATCACGGCATCGGTATTTTCGGACAGCACTTCCTCCTGATTGGTATTATCATTGGTATCGGTGTTAGTGTTCGTGGCTGCAGACGGAGTAGTGGTTGAGGCGGCTGTGTTGGTGTTCGTCGGGGTGGCATTCACGTTAGCGTCAGCCGTGACCTGTTCTGTCCTCGTGTCCTTGGCCACGACGCCGACGGATGCCTTGATGTCACCGACCTGGGCGGCAACAAATCCGGTGCCGCCATGCGTCGGGGTAAAGACGCCTGACTCAGTGACTGTGCCAATAGCCGGATCGGCAGTCCATGTGATGGCCGGATCGGCAATGGCGTTCTGGTATTGGTCAGTGGCGACAACAGAAAATTGCTGCGTGTCGCCGATCGTGACGACGGTCGGCCGGTCATTGGGGGCAACGACTACTTCGGTAACGTCTCCGACGGAAACGGTAATCTGCCAAGCCTGTGAATCATACCCGCCGGCAGTATCGCTGGCCTGGGCGACGACGTTGTATGTCCCGGCTTTTGTCGGCGTCCAACTCATGGTGCTGCCCGACAATACCAAGCCTTCCGGCTGGGTGGTGAGCTGGAACGTGATCGTGTCGTTGTCACTGTCGTACGCAGCCAGTTGGTACTGGTAGGCTTGGCCGGCTACGACCGTGGTCGGTGCCTTGGAGCTGATAACTGGCGCGTGGTTTATGGCCTGCGCCTGTGCTGCCACCGGTCCGATGCAAATCAATGCTAATGTAACTACGACCGCAAAATAGCTACAATAGCCCCTCCAAGACAGTCTTGGTCCCATACGAGTATGTGTTATGAATTAAGGATAATTACTTTATCTTATTAGATTTTTGGCTGCGGGTCAAGCCTGCCTTTTTTTGGCTGTACTAACCATAAACCCCCCTGTTTTGCAGGGGGGCGAAGTTGTGGATAACTGAATCAGCTGTTAGATTATCTTGAGCATTTGCGGTACCCGTTCCAGGAAATGGGGATGCAGGACAATGGCCGCGGTAGTGATGATAATGACCAGTAACGACTGGGCGATGACGTGCGGGTGCTGGATGCGGATCTCCACCAGAATATTGAGGAGCAGGATGACGACCACGAAAATGAGGATGACCAGGTAGAATTCCTGCGAGTACTCAATGAGTTTTCCGATAAAGCCCAGGTGCTCGTCCTGCGTACTGGCTGATTTTACGATCGGCGTATTCTCCGGTCGGGTGGCCAGCGGCTGCTCGATCGGTTCATTGGTATTTTCATTGACCGCGATGCCAGCTGCGGAATTTGTGTTCGAGTTGTTGTTTTCCGGCGTGGTGGTCAGTGGCGTATCTACAACCTGCGTCTGCATTTCCGTGCTTTGTTCCGGTGGGGCGACGACCACGATCGGCAGCTCGATAGTGCCGCCGGTGATCCAGGCTTTGCCTTCTGCCACCAGTCCGTATGCCTCTTCGTATGACCCTGCTTCTGACGGCGCTTTCAGCGTAAAGGTAAACCGTCCGATCTGGCCCGGCGTCACGCTCGACTGGTCAAGGATGGCCGGGCGGTAATATGACTGCCAGGACACGTCCTCAAATGGGCTGTGCCGGCCGGCCGGATTGGTGACATTCAGGGCGATGAAATAATTTCCCGCATTGGTCCAGGTCGTATTGCCGGTATTTTTGAATTCTACCCAGAAACTGACCTGCTCGAGGGGCTTGATGGCCAAGTCATCCGCACTCTGGTCCGAGAGCTGGGCCTGGTAGTAGAGCGGTTCGCCGGCTGTATTTACGGTGGTAGCCGGAACCGGTTTCGCGGTATTGGTATTGGTTACTGGCGTTGCAGTATTGGTAGTGGCAGGGGCCGGAGTCGGGGCTGGTGCAGGCGCTGGCGTTGGCTCTGGCTCGGCGGCTGCCAGCTCGTAAGGAGTACCGAAAAATTCCACCAGCAGCGTGGTTTGGTGACCCTGCAGCATTCCCTCCACCACGGCCACGCCCATTTCTGTATATTTCGGGTTGACGATATTTTTCTTGTGGCTGGGGCTGTTCATGAATGCCGTCTGGACGGTAGACGCTTCCGTAAAATCCATGGCCAAATTTTCACCAGCCGACGAGTAGCTGTACCCGGCCTGGCGGAAAAATTCCCACGGCTTCGTACCGTCCGGGGAGGTGTGGGCGAAATAGTCCTTAGCGATCATGTCCTGGGCTTTCAGCATGGCTGCCTGGTTCAGGACGGCGTTTGATTTCAGGGCACTGACACCGGCTTCGGCCCGGGCCGCGTTGGTCAGGTTGAGTATTTCCGTCTGGGTGATGGCGGCAAAGTGCCCGGCGGACGGGTAGGTCAAAAACAGGAAGCCGGTGACGAACAGTTTGACGGAGATAATCGAAAGCGAATAAATTTTTAATGCTAACGGCCGCAAGGCGTGCGGATGGTGGGCGTTTGCGTCATGAGGTATCAGAAATCGCTTGGTATGCTTGTGCGACAACGCAAACCGGTAGAGTATCCGGTTTTTTAGCTTTTTCAGTTTTGATGAGTTCGCGTTTTGCATACCTGCCTAGTACATTTACTGGGATAATTTTTTATTGATGATTTTGATAACATCGGAAATTTTCCAGTCGGACTTCACCAAATAGTCACGGACGTCATAGGTCACGGCTTTTTTCGTGTTCTCCCAATCATCCACGTTGGTCAGCATAATGACTTTTACCGTTTTGCCCCAGGCGTTCTGGCGTAATTCTTCGAGGACCTCCAGGCCGTTTTTTTTAGGCAGCAGGATATCCAATAGTATTAAATCAGGTTTATGTTTCAAAGCGGTATCAAGGCCGTCTTCACCGTTTTTTGCCTGAAGCACGGTATGGCCCGCCTGCTCGATTTTATCCGTCAGGGCCTCTAATAATGGGGTTTCATCCTCGATAATGAGTACCTTTTTTTTCGTCGTTTCCATACGATTCCATAATTAGAGAATAAATATGACGGATTTATTATACTATTTTTATAACAAAAAAGCATATCATTAAAATGAATGTTTGTCAAGATGGCGCGTTGTTACACCCTCCAGCTGGGTTTTTCGTGGCTGCGATTTTCACGATGGCCAACGGACGCTGGCGCAAATACAAAAGCGCGCACCCTGGAGAGGGTGCGCTTGGAAGATTGTAAAAGATATTGTTTATGGAATTTCCTGTCCGATCACGACCAGGCGCTGTTTGGTGGTGAAGAGGGGGGTGCAGGTGATGAGCGTCACTTCAGGGTTTGACGTCGGGTTCAGGACATAGATATCGGTCGGTTCGACCACCTTGATGTCCGTCACCTGGTATTTGTACTGCAACCCTTCCCAGTTAACCTGGAAAGTGTCGCCGAGTTCAATCTTATCCAAAAGGTAGAAAGTCTCTTTTGATGGTGGCCGGTATTTGTAGCGGTGCGCGGTGATGACTGTATTGCCGCCCTTATCCGGAGTGGAGGTGTACCCGAGATGCCAAGCGCCCAAATTCAGGGCGGCTTCCGTTGTGCCTTCCACAATTTTCATGTCCACGCCGATCTTGTCGATGATGATGCGGTTCTCGCCCTCAACCGCCGCGTGGTTGATCGGCAGGCTGCCGGTCCTGAATGTGTTGGTATTCGCCTGTTCGGCAGCGGTGACCGTCAGCGACCCTAAGGCGTCATTCTCGTTCGGCGGCCAGAACCTATATTGGATTTCCGGCCAGAACGGGTAGATGACCGCGGCCAGGCCGATGATGATCAGGCATATGGACGCAACACGCAGCCAGATGCGTTTAGTCTTTTTCACCGGCCGGATAAGAGGCGTGGTCGGTGGTACGAGTGGTTGTTTTATTTCCATTGGAGGTTCAGCAGCGGAGTGCTCTGCTGGCAGCGTATCGGACATTGGGCGAGCCGGGATGTCTTCATGTATAATCGGTGACGCAGTAGAAACAGACACCGGTATCGGGGTGACGGATTTTGCCTTGATGCTCCGGCGAATGGTTTTCTTTTTTGGCGTCGTTTTTTTCGGCATAAAAAATAGTACAGTAAGAACTATTGTAGGGGAATATGATAGGATTGTCAACACTTCTACGTTGGATAACCGTAATCAGGTGGGAATCATAAATAAACACATGTATTCCGAGCCTACTGGCGAAAAATCTCGGTAATATAGTTACTGCCTCTGAACGAGAGGCCTCTCTTCGTTTCGGCATGACATTGGTGGGTGGTATGACAGTTATGGAACACAAAACCCCCACACCTTAAGGTGTGGGGGTTAGTGCTTATCTAGAAGCGAGTTATTTCTTGCCGCGCTTGATCAGGATGAGGCCGCTGCCAAGGAGAGACAGACCGGCAATCAGACTGGGCAGGATATCCGCGCCAGTTGACGGCAGTGTGGTAACCGTCGGTACGATGTCGGTTTCCTCGCCAAGTACCTGTCCGGCGATGACTTCCACGTTGGCCTGCGCCATGACGCTGGCCACGTCGTCCGCTTTGGCGGATGCGGTATTGACGTATTTGCCCGGGATGATGCCGGCGTCAACCTTGACCGCGTAGGTCGTGGTTACGCTTTCTGTCGGGACCAGGTCGCCGAGGTTCCAGGAATGAGTCGTGGTGTTGTTGTCGGCAAAGACCATGCCCTGCGGCAGGGTGTCGGTCAATATTACGTTGTTGGCCGGCGTGGTGCCGGTGTTGGTGACGACCACGGTGAAATTCAGCGTGCCGCCGGGGTTGACGGTCTTTTCCGCAACAGTCTTGGTAATGGTCAGAGTGGCCACTTCCTCGCCAAGGACAGTTGGGGTTTTTACTTCGCTGGTCGCCTGGGCAGTGATGCCAGGTACGCCTTCCGCGCTGACCGTGGCTGTATTTACGTACGCCTTTGCCGTAGCATTGCTGTCGACATGCGCCTTGTAAGTGACAGTTTCACTGGCACCGGCCGCAAGTGTCGGCCAGGTCCATGTTTTTGTGGTGTCGCCGGTGTTGTTTCCGTCAGCGTCCAGGTAGGTGAGTCCGGTTGGCAGGGTGTCGGTCAGGGTGACGTTGGTGGCAGCCGTGTTGCCCGTATTGGTGACTTTGACCGTGTAGGTCAGCGTGTCACCCGGGTTGGCCGTTGCCTTGTCAACTGTTTTGGCCAGGGTGAACGTAATGACCGGTGTGGCCGGATTGACAATCATACAGTCATTTGAACAGGTCTGGTCACCGGTAATGCCGGCTGTACCGTCGCACTGTTCGGTCACTTGGTTTACTATCCCGTCGCCGCAGACCGGCGCGACTTCCATGTTACCGAAGTTGAGTTCGGGCGCCCGTGAAACATAATTATCGGAGATTACAGTTGTCTCGCGTACTAATTGATTCAGAGGCAGGGTAATTTCATGGCAGTTTTCCGGGTAGGTCTGCGTCCAGCCGTCTTGCTGTACTTCGCATACTTCATACGTTCCGGCTACTAAGCCTTCAAACCAGTACCAGCCATAATCAGGATTGTCTTCGCATGATGTTTTTGTTTCGTCGATTACAATACCGTTCTGCTTCAGCTGGATTGTCCAGTCGCAAAGCAGGGGTTCGCACATTGGTTCAAGGCTTGGGAGACCGGCATTTATATTACTGTCTGAAAATTGGGCCACAACTTGAGGGAATGAGCAACGTTCACCGTCGCCATTCAGGTCATTCCACTTGTAGCCGTGAAGGTCGTAGGTGGGAATTTCCGTGTTGCCGAAGTTTGGCTGAGGGACGTTCATAAGCGGACCAGACAGCGTAACGTCATGGCATTCACCATTTACGGGAAAAGTTTGCGTCCAGCCGTCCTGCTGAATTTCGCAAACAGTATAATCTCCGGCTGGCAGGTTTTCAAAACGGTAGTGGCCAAAATAATCTCCTTCGGTGTCAGTCACGTCCGTATCAATCACTTCACCGTTTTGCTTCAACTGGATTGTCCAACCGCCCATTAGTGGTTCGTCTGCCGTCTTCTGAGAGTCGCCATTCAGGTCATTCCACTTGTAGCCGTCAATGAAGTAGTTCTGCACGCATTGGTCGGTACAATAACTACTACCGTCGCATTGCTCTCCCGGATCCACAATATCATTACCGCATCCGGCCTCGATTTGGGTATTAAACCCGACACAGTGGTATTCGCCGCCATTTACGAGAGGAAGATTTACGTCGCCAATCCACTCATAGTTGTCGTAATTCAGGATGTCGTTTCCACAATAGAATTCAGCGCTAGTTTTTGGGGTTGGTGTATTAACGTCCGCAGAGAAGGGGACCCATTGTGTGGCTGGAACTTCTCGAAGCCAAATTTTTCCATTACCAAAATCTGTCAGTTCCAGTGGATTTATCGTAGTGAAAGAGTCCCATGAGGCGTTGTCGATATTATTTCCCGGATTTCCAGCCGGATCATATGCCCACTGGAATCCCCATTGGTTATCAATCCAGCAGTGACCATCACTCTGATCAACCCAGTTTTGTGCGGTGTTTTCATCAATTACCGAAGGAGCGCCTGCAGGTTTATTACCGTCAGTTACACCCCAGTCAGGCAGGTATGCTTCGGAGTCGCAGACAACTTTGTGACCAAAAATAGTGGCTGGTTCCCATGTGCATTCTTTGCTACAGCCTGCTTGTCCGTCACACTGCTCGTCACCATTCTTGATTTGGTCGCCACAATAAGCACCTTGAACCGTGACAGTGTCGCAGTCATTACTACAATAGTCACAGTTATTGCCGTATGAGGGCGTGCAGACATTTCCATTGTTTCGGCCAGAGTCACATTGTTCATCACCGGCAACATTTCCATCACCGCAATAATTTGCCCGTACAACAGTGAAAGTGTTAGTGGCCAGTACATAATCAGGTGTATTATCGTCTGATTCGCCAAATAGTTTTATGGTCCATTGACCTGCTTTATCATCATTTTGTAAATGATAATCACAGGCGATAACAAAGCTTCTGTTGGGCGAAGTGTCACACGTCTTTATTAAGTGATTATCCGGATCGTAATACCGAATTCTCAGGTAATATTGGTTGCCAACATTTTTAACCCCTCTTCCGTAAATCGTTTCACCTGTATTAAATGAATTTTTTAGGCTTAGATATGAAGTATTACTGTAGGTATCAACTGCATATGCCGGGATAACGATAATTGCATTACTTAAAGTTAGTACCTCGCTTTCGCCACTTGAACATGAATTATCTTTGTAGGCTCTAACGCTCAGGTCATATGTGCCCGGTGATGACGGCACATTTATTGAGAATGATTCAGTATATGTACCTGAACCATTGTGATTACTTGTATTTGCGCATTGCCAACTCCCGCCCTCGATCCGGTAAGCAGTGGTATTCCAGTCGTAATCAGTACCGCTACCATTGGTTGTAACAGTAACATTTACAGTAAGGCTTTGGTTGGGGATGACATGTATTGAGTTGAGATGAGCGCTAGTTACCGTAATTGAATTAACGGTTCTTGCGGCTAATGCAACAGTCGGAATTAAAACTAAGGCTATCACAAACACTCCCACTACGACGATGGGGAGGGTATGTCGGCCCTTGAAAGTAACGTTTGTCATAAGGTTTTACCTTAATGATAATTGATTAAATAGGGTTTTTGGGCTGTTTTTTTGTGTTGAAATTATAGCATACCTTAGCTGAACAAGGCCAATTTGTCAAGGGTACCACTTATACACAGGGGGAGGGGGGCGGATTTGACCACATAATGCCGTGGGGGTAAGATTGGGGTACCTTCCCCATAATTTGGGAAGGGGTTTTGTTATGACTCAAAGGCGTATATATCAACAAGAACACCCATATTTCATCACATTCAGGACGCGGGAGGGATGGCCGGCGTTTGAGGATAGGGAAATGGCAGGATTGATGGCGGATATCATTTTCAACGCTGGGCGGTTGAAATGGTTTGATGTTTTGGCGTACCAGATTATGCCGGATCATGTACACGTGCTGGTATACCGAATGGATGGGAACGCGGGCGGAGACACCCGCGTTCGGGAGGTTCAAAATTTCCACGCCCTCCCACCGCAGGTCTCTGCGCCTGCGGTGATCATAAAATCAGCACCGGTAAAAGAAAATAATGTTTCTCAATTAATGTATTGTATTAAATCATATTTTATTAAGCGTATTCGTGTCCAATACAATATCCCGTATTCCATATGGCATACGCGTTTTTATACGCGTATTGTAGATACACAGCAGTACCTCCATACCGTGATTCACTATATCCAATACAACCCGGTGAAAGCGAAATTGCCGGAGAAGTACCAAAAATTTCCATATCAATATTTTGATTGGAGGTTAATAAGTAAGTTATAATTCAAAACCCCCACACCTTAAGGCGTGGGGGTTTGTCGCATGCGCCGAGACGTACGGCGCAACGCTAGGTGAGAGTTATTGTTCCGTTTCTTTGCCGAAGGTCAGCTTAAGCAGGAAGAGCGAGAAGGCCAGTAACAGGCCAGCTGCGAAGAAGTAAGCGTAGTCCATGGCACCAGCGCCGGTTTCCGGCAGTTCGGCGCCCAGGACCTGCACCTGGCGGACTTCCACTGGAGCGGAAGCGGTTACCTTGTCGGCATTGTCAGCCCAGGCGACGGCGATGTTTTCATAATCTCCGGGGAGGACGGTCTGATCGGCGATGGCAGTGTAGGCCACTTTGATGGAAGCGCCAGCCGCCAGGTCGCCCAGAGACCAGACTTTAGTGATACCACCGACGTCAAAGGTGAAACCGGCCGGCATAACGTCCTGCAATTGCACGTTGATGGCCGGGGCGTCGCCCGTGTTGGTGATAGTCACATGATACGTGACATGGCCGCCCGGGTTGATGAATTCTGCGTCAGCCGTCTTGGTGATGGAGAGTATTGGCAATGCTTCTTCGCCCAATACCTGTCCGATGGTGACGGTCGCTTTGGCCGAGACATTTGGATGGTTGTCCGCGGAGGCGACGGCTAGGTTGTCGTATTTGCCAGGAGTGACGGAGGCGCCGATATTCACTTTGTAGGTGACCGTGGTCTGCGCACCGGCAGCCAAGTTGCCCAGGGTGAAGGTGTGGGACGAGCCACCGAATTCGTCAAAGGTGAATCCAACCGGCAGGAGGTCGGTCATTTTGACATTGACAGCTGTGTCGTTGCCGGTGTTCTTGATGACGACCGTATAGGTCACCTGTGCGCCGGCTACCGTTTCCGTCGGGGTCACGACTTTGGTAATGCCCAGGACCGGGCCGGAATGGATGACGGAAACAGACTCCGCCTCCCAGAATTTCGGATCGGTTTCCGCGCTGGTGATCTTGGTCACGTTCACGACATGCGAGCCGTTGGCCAGCGATGTCACAAAATTACCGGAATAGGTGACTGTGCCGGAGGCGTATGGTACCTTTGTGCCGAGGTTCCACGTAATGACGCGGGTACTGGCATTATAGGTGCCGCCATTGCTGATCGTCGCGGTATCCAGCACGAGTTCGGCAGGAATTGTATCCGTGATGGTGACATTCGTGGCTTTTGAATTGCCGTCTACCGACCAGGTAATGGTGTAATTCACCCGGTCACCAGGTTCGCCGACCGGCTTGTCGTTGGTCTTGCTGATGCCGAGGATAGGCGCTGATTCAGTCGTGGTCGTGGTGGTGCTTGAGTCGCATTTGGTCACGCCGTTTTCATCGAAAAGCTCTGTTTCGCCCTCAGAGACGATGTAGCCGGTACCGCATACTTCGCCGGTGTTTTCGATCACGGTACCATTATCGAGCGGTATAGCCGTTTTGACCACCAGGGTGACTGTGCCGGAATCGTCCGGCGTGACGGTACCGAGATCCCAGGTGACGGTGTTGGTGTTGCCGTCGTATGTTCCGCCGTTGTCAGCTGACACGAAAGTCGTGTTTGCCGGGAGGGGATCGGTGACGGTCGCGTTGTATACGTCCGTGTTGCCGGTCACTGCCCAGTCCAATGTGTAGGTGATGTTAGCACCGGCATTAACTGTGGCCGGAGCGGATTTCTCGATCGATACGCTGAATTCATTCATCCGGTTCATGAAATCATTATGCTGAGAATCGGTGCCGGAGATGACGTCGACCGTATGTGTGTTCGGATCTTCGGGGTAAAGCTGTACCCAGCCGAATTGCTGTGTTTCGCTCACGATATAGGTACCGTACATCAGGTTATTAAATTCGTAATAACCTTCCTCGTCAGTATACGTACAGTTTGGTTCCTGGATGGCATCAAAGCGAGCGAAGCTGAACTCAGCTAAACCCTGTTTAGTGAGGCAGATCTGCCAGCCCTCGAGACCGTTTTCGTTCTGGTCCATCTTGTACCCGGAGATTTTCCCGTAGTTGAAGTTGCCGAAGTCGTTGTGCGTCGAGTCTACCCCTGAGTATATTTCAACATCAGCAGGAGACTGCGTCATGATCCAGCCGTCCTGCATCGTTTCTGAGAGGGAATATGTCCCTGCGAGCAGGTCGGTAAATGCATAGTAGCCGTTTTCATCGGTTACCGCTGAGGCAGAGCCGTCTCCTCCGAGTGTAATGGTCCAGCCGCTTAAACCGGGCTCGCCGTCGTCCCAGATACCATTTTGATTCACGTCGTTGTATTTGTATCCGGAGATCGTGCCAAGCTCGTAGTTGCCGAAGTTAAAGGTTTGATCCTGCCCTGATTCGGCGCTGAAGTGATAGCTTCCTGCTTGCGGATACGTCTGTATCCAGGCAGTGTCGGTCGTATCTTCGGTAACATCGTAGGTGCCAGGGCCAATGTCCGTATATGTATAGCAGCCGTTTTCGCCAGTAGCCTGCATGTTGTCGCCAAGATATACGTCCCAGCCCATGTATGGCTGTTCATCAGTCAGGAAGCCGTCGCCGTTGGCATCGACGTATTTGCAAACAGTAATATCGATGTTGTCGAAGTTGCCGAAATTATTATCCTCAGAGATTGTGCCCGATTGGATATTCACCGTATGGGTGCCCGGGACAGACGGCATGGTCTGCGTCCAGCCATCCGGCAGTTTCTCAGAGACAACGTATGTTCCGGCAGTAAGGCCAGTAAATGAATAGTAGCCATTGCTGTCCGTGTACGTGTAGCTGCCGTTGTCGAGCATAATTTTCCAGCTTGGCAAGCCGGGCTCACCGTTATCCCACACGCCGTTTCCATTGAGGTCGTTAAACTTGTATCCAGAGATGAAGCCGAGCTTAAAGTTGCCGAACCATACGCTGGTTGTGGCATCCGCGTACACTTCAACGTCCTGTACGATAGGCGTTGTGCCTGGCTCAGTGTTTGCCCAGCCAGCCTGCGGAGTTTCGGTCACCTGATAGGTGCCGGTCGGCAAGTTTTCGACTATTAGATAGTCGCCGTCTTCGCCGGTTGTGCCGGATGCAAGGACTACATCATTTTGCGAAATTTCAAAATACCAGCCGGTCATATACGGCTCGCCGCTGTCCTTCGTGCCGTTTCCATTCAGGTCATTGTATTTTTTGATGCGGATGTTTCCGGTGTCGCGTGAATTTTCCACGTAGCAGGTATTGTCGCGGCCGTCGGTATACAATTTAATCGCTCCATTATCGAGCTCGCAAGCACCCCAGGCATTTGTCATGGTATAAAGGGCGTCGTATTGCGAGGACTCGGTCACAGTGAACGTTTCGTTTGTCGGCAGGGTGACGGAATCGCCGTCATGGTACGCTCCCTGGCCATCTACTGCGAATGCCCATGCGCTGTCAGCATGGTCGCCGCCGACTACGACTTTGTCAAAAGTGATGTCAGTCGTGTCGCGGGTATTGGTAAACGTACAGACGATGGACTGCCGGTGGTAGGTCGGCGTGACGTCAAAGCTGGTGCCGCTGCCCTGTGCGTAGATTGAATCGCCGTCCCAGCAGATCCAGGTGGTCGAGAAGTCGTCAGATGAATATATGGAGGTGTCTTCCGCCACGGTGTAGGTTACATTGGTATCCAATATTTCGACGTGCCCGCCCGGATATGATCCGCTGCCGTCCAGTGACCAGGACCAGTCAGCGGGGTTGTAAATCGGGTCGCCTTCAGGAAGTTGGACGAATTTATTGACGATCACTGTGGCAGTGTCGCGGCTATTGGTGAATGTGCACGCGACATTGCCGGTCGTTACGTCAACGGTGAGCTGTTCGCCGGTACCTGACGTTCCGTCCGTGCACGTCCATCCGAGTGAATGGAAGTCGGCGTGCTGGTGTTCGTTGACCGTGTAGGTTCCGGTGAGGACGGTCTGGGTCGTGCCCATGTCATAATCCGGACTTACTGAATTGATGTCGTAGGTCCAGCCAGCCGGATTGGTCACGTCAACCTGCTCGTCGCCATCGGTGTCGAGCGCTTTATTGATCGTGAGTTCGCCGGTATCATGCGCGTTGTGGAATTCGCACACGGCCGTTTCATCCGGATTCACTTGGACATCCGTGCAGGTGGTTGATACCTGGTGGTATCCAGCGAGGTCGCTTTCAGTAGCTGAATATTCGCCCATGAACAGGTCGTTGAAGATCACGTAGTTCTCACCACTTACTGGCGAGAGCGTGGTACCATCAACAGTAAAACTCCACTCGCTTGCCGTTGCGCTACCCGTGTCAACATATTTGATGACTTTCAGTGAGCCGTAGCAGGCTTTGTACATGTCGGTCGTGACTTCATTGCTCCAGATATAGCCGGTTTGGTCGCTCCATATTTTTCCTTTGTTAGGTACGATCGTATGACCGCATTCGAAGCTATCATTTACCGTCACGTCAAAGGTAATGGTGCCGGATTCGCCCGGGCTGACGCGCCGGACATTAAACAGAAGGGTATTGCCATCATGACCGGTATAGTTGCTACCTTCTGTCGGGCTGAATCCATCGCCCTCTCCGTCGTTATTGATCGTGACCGCTTTTGTATCAGCAACGTAGGTGAGCCGTGAATCTAGAGGATCGTAAATTTTTACACCTGTACCGGTGCAGATCATTGATCCGTTGTTCTGGTATTCCAAGGTGTAGGTAAGCGTGTCGCCCGAAACCGCATTTTGTTTATTGACTGATTTCGTAATAACGAGATCACAGGTTTGGGTTTGGCACTGGTTGCTGCACGCGTCGGTATCGACGGTGTTGCCGTCATCGCACTGTTCGGAAGTCTGGTTCACGATGCCGTCGCCGCAGTAGGGGACGTATTCAAGCGTGCACTCGTTGGTGCAGATGTAATGGTCAGGCGTCCCGTCCGTCCCGTCGCACTCTTCATTTTGTCCGGTATCATTCGGCGTTTGTTTAATGCCGTCGCCGCAGTAGGTGCAGGGAGTAGCGACGTTTGTCGTCACTTCATTTGACCAGACACCGCTCGGGATCTGGTCAGCGTAGATGATGCCTTTGTTAGTGATGTCTACATTTTGACAGGCATCAACTTTATTGATTTGGACTTTGAATTTTACCCAGCCTGATTCTCCCGGGGTCAGCGTGCCGGCATTCCAGCTGAGAAGTGTGCCATTGAATCCAGTCGGGTTAGCGCCGCCGAAGTCGGAGTATGTGTAGCCAAACGCCACATTTGACGACTGGTCGTGCCAGTTGGCGTAGGTCGTGTTTGCCGGGATGGTGTCGTCTACACGTACGCCGCCGCCTGTACAATCAGCCGATCCGGTGTTCTGGAAATTCAGCGTGTACTTCAAAAGATCGCCCGGCTCGTTCGGTCCGTTGGGGTGCGTATAGTTTTCGACAGATTTCGTGATGACCAGAGCGCATCGGCCAAGGACGGTTGTCGGTTCAGTAGTAGTCACGGGCGTCGTACCGTCTGCGGTGACGCTCGCTGTATTAGTATGTGTACCGACCGCCGTACCGGTTGCCTGGTAAGTTATAGTCTTTATTGTTCCGTCAGCGACAGTACCGAAATTCCAGGTTATCACCTGACCGACGACTGATGTCGGGGCGGGAGTGGCGGAGCCGTTTACATAAGCCATGCCGGCTGGCAGGGTGTCCGTAACGGTGAAATTCTTTTCGCCACCGTCTGTTTTACCGTTGTTTGTAGCAGTAATCGTATAGGTGGTATTTGCGTTCAGCTGGATCGGATCCGGGTTATCGGATTTTGTGATCGACAGACTGTGGTACAGAATCTGATTGACCGCTATCGGAACATCTTTTGATCCGCAATCAGGCAAACTTACGTGCAATGACGCACCATTGTAAAGATGTGCATTCGGTCCGATCAGTGCATCAAAATATAATGTGGCCGTTGAACCAGTTGGAGTAAAAGTAAGAGTATATTGTTTTAAGGACGGGTTGCCCGGAACAATAGTCGCAGAACTCATTGAGAAATTGAGGCGGTCTGCATTAAAAGCCAGTCCAGGCTCAACTGGCGCGTTCACATGGTCAAGTCGTTCGATACCGACCACACTATCACGGATGTATTGGTGTTCGACACGAAGCGTACTGGTAACGCCGGCAGTGAGTCCGTCGAGTTCTAGTTGGACCGGTATGTATTCACCTTCGAAGTATCCGGAAATTTGTCCGTGACTCCAACTGATATTTGGAGTCCGATCCCACATATATAATGGGTTGCCACTTGGACAATAGGTAGGTGTGACAGTTGCACTCGCTACTTTCGGCGCCACGAAAACGCCAATCATCGACATGTTGGCGACCAGGGCGACCGAGGAAATGACGTTGATGGTTTTCCACAACGTCTGTTTCCAGTTTTTTTTGATCATTTTAGTCATACTTAATTCGTTAGTTGGTTACGTATATATGATTAATTAGTTGTTGATAAGGTTTTATGTCCTTCCGGCCCTGCGGCCGGAAAGGTTAGTTGTTGAAATTGTGGATAACTATATAGATTTTTTCAGTAGATTGAATGACTGTGGGACGAGATCCTTCGTCCTCCTCGCTGGTGTTCGGAGTCCTCAGGATATTTTTCCTAATAATTTTCTGATGAAAATAATTAGGAAAAATAAAAAACCAACACCAAGTTATAAAAAATTACAGACAATACTAGCGACTGTGAGAATTAAGGCGTGAGTTTGAACTCTGATTTTTGTTTTCTTACCTAACCTTGGCACGTGCCAAGGCATTTATAACCTTGTGTTGGTTTTCTCGTCCCTCCCTCGATTTGTTGTACAATGTGCAGGCCCTCCTTGGATAAATGTGCGAATATTTGTTGTTTTTCCGATTTTCTGGTATTTATTTTGTTTCTACATCTTACACGATATAAAAATGCTGTCAAGGGGGTAAGAATACAACAATATTTGCCTTATTAGTCAAAGGTACGGATTGTTGTGGATAAATATATATCCCGAAATGGAGGTTGGACTGGGGGGAGGAGTGTATTCTAGATCTAACGTGACAGTCTGGCAGATAGCTACTTATCCACAGGACGTTAGGCCGATTTTTTTTCGTTTGTCCGGCCCCGGCTGATCAGCAGCAGCCCGGCCCCGATAATTATCACGGAAGCAGCGATAATAAGAATTTCGTTGAGTTGGTGGCCGGTGATAGGCAGGGTTATCCCCAATATTTGAATTTGTTCTTCGGATGGGTTGGGAGGGACTATTTCCGTCTCTTCGCCGAGGATTTGGCCATTCGTAACTGGCGGAGCAGTTGTGATCGGGTCAACGCGGACTATTGATGGTTTTCGTATGGTGGTAAGTGGAAAATAGATAAATCCGACTTCAATATCAAAGACTGACGATTTGAGCTGGTACTCATTCGGCGAGTCAATGTCGAAATAAGCATCAATATAAAAAATTATAGTTTCACCTGGGTTGATGTCCAGTAAATTTATTTCTCCAACGGCCAGAAGTGCGGACAGGCTTTTTGGGTCGGCCGGTCCGCCGAACAGAATATTTCCGGACTTACTGACGGTAAAAAATAATTTTTCGTCCAGTTCGTGCGTCGACGTACCGATAAATTTCATACCGATAGTTTTTTGTTCCGACGAATTATTCGTCACCGTAATTGATTCATGAGTCATATCTCCGGGCATGACGCCAATTTCTTGGAACAGGGGAGTATGGGAAAATTCTACGGTTAAATCTCCCGCTTCCGCGCTAGCCGCATGCGGAACGCAGCATATGCAAAAAACCGCTACCAGCGTTGCTAATGGAAAAAATAAAAAATGTTTTGTTAAAAAATTTAGTTTGGGCATGTGGTTACTGTTGGTGAACCGGGGGATGGCCGGCAATTATCATTAAAGTCGCTGGGCTTATCCGAATCGCTTCCTAAAATAATTCTGGCCAGCGAATGTCCGGCGATAATGTCCGGCACAGCCGGGTTCCAGATTGATGTATCATTTCCATAATTCATCTGGTCGACAATTTGGCCGTCGGCATTTTTTACGATAATTCTGTCTCCGGCATTATCTAGTACTTGGTCGATCGGCGGACCGCCTTCACCGGTCTCGATAATCTCTATACCGTCAAGATGCCCAAGGTTTGGGAACCCCCAGTATTGCGTCCAGGTGCTGGCGCTTTTTGAAATTAATCCAAACCCGTTTGCCGGTACTGATTTGCTGGCGTGTATGGTCAGGGTTTTCTCGTTGTCGGTAATGGTCCAATTTTTTACGTTGACCGGCTCAGAGCAAGTATTGTAAAGTTCGATCCACTCATCGGGGTTGCTGTTCTGCGGTCCGCATTTATTTTTAACTGTCGCGTCCCCGCCGTCCAGGCCGTGTGCCGCGTCCACATGGTAAAGTACTTCGTTGATGACCAGGCAATTGGACTGCCAGATGCCCGAGGTGAGCGTTCCGACGCCGGTTTCGTCATCCTGGAAGAACGCGTTGATTGACAGGGCGGCTACGCTGGCGGTAGCGATCAGGATAAAAATGGTTTTGATAACCTCCGGCCCTTCGATTTTTTTTGCGTGAGGGTTTTTTTTCTGTACCACGGCTGGTTTGCCGCCCGGGGCTGGCTGACGTACCGGCTGATCCTGTTTTTTTTCTTCACGTTTTGCCTTGCCCCATTCCTTTTTCAGTTTTTTTGACTCTTCCCAGACGATGATGGTCGACGGGATAATGATGAGAATGATCAGTCCGGGGAGTGTTTTTGCGTATCCGACCGGGTAGCCGATGTAGGGGATATGGAACAGCGCTTTACCGACAATATTTATTTTTTGTACCGGAGTGGTGTCGTTGCTGTCGTTGGCATCACCTTTGGTCACGTATGACGTACCATTGATGGCGACGATGCGATGGGTAGTAGTATTTTTTTTATCTGCAGAGCTGGTGAAAGTGATAATGTCGCCGATGGCATATTCGGCGGCCGGCTTCACCACCACCAGGCTGCCGGTTTGCAGCTGCGGGGCCATTGACCCAGACGACACCGTGTACAGCTTGTATATCCCTCGGATCGGTAGGACCGAAAGCAGGACCGCCACAAAGGCAGCCACGCACAGAGTAACCAAAACGTTCCGGACTATACGTCCGAATTTTTTCTTTGGTAAAATTTTTTTCTGTATCGTGGCTGCCATGTATACGGTATCTACTACGAACTATGGGGCGACCTGTTCGGTCGCGGGCTGCGGACAGACAAAGTTCGGGTTGTTCCGCGACTGCTCCACGTAGAAGCTGATGTCAGCCGACAGCTGGTCGGTCTGTGCGGCGTTACCGACAGTTGAGCCGTCGCAGGCGATGGTATTCGCGGTCGTGTCCACCGTCATCGTGCCGAAGCACCACTGCAAGCCGACATATTTAGTCGTTGTCGCTTCCATGACCCCGGTCTGCGGCGTGAAGAGCGGGTAAGCGACGCCATTGAGCACGTCGCTCGCCGGTCCGAACAGGTTTGAGAACAGGGGAATCTCGCCTTGCTCCCAGATGTTGTCTCCGTCATCCGCCCAGGCAAAGAAGTTTACCTCTTGGGCAAGTTCCCCGTTGCCGGCACCGTCGGTCGTATCGCCGGCGGTTTGTTCCGGCTCGGTCAGGCTAAGGTCATCGTTCTGCATGTTGTCGATGAGGGCGCAGCTGTAGGCGTCATTATCCGAGACGTGCAGACTGACAGTCACCTCGCCCCAGTCGCCCGGCTTGATGTCGGAAAAGTTGAAGAATTTGTTCGTCGGCCCGAGATCCGTCAGTTCCCATGTCCCATCACATTCCGCACCTTCGAGATCAGAGGTCGAATCACACGCCATTTCCCGAAGACTGACGTTGTCTAAGAACACCCCGAAGGAGTTCGCAGTCCCGGAGCCGGCGAATTCTACGCGGGTGGTCGCGGCTGTAGCAACGAATTCCTGCGTGTACATGGCCCAGTCAGTATTGCTGGCGCCGGTCGCCGTGTGGCTGGCGACTTGTGTCCCGTCAATCCGGATAAGCAGCGTATTTTCGGACGAAGCGGTGTTTGGTCGCGGTGAGAAGTGGTAGCGCAGTTCATATTTGGTTCCGGGTGTGGTCGCAATGTCCTGGTAGATTTTTACCAGCGCCGGTTCGCCGCTCATGGATCCGGAGGGGCCGTCCCAGTCAGAGTCGAGCTCGGTATACTGGTTGCCGTTCTGCGGCAGCCAGCCATTGACTCCGCGGTGCATCTCCTGCAAGGCAGGTGCTGGCCGAGTGGCGCCACCGTATGTGGCCTGGGTTGACTCCCAGTCCACGATCCAGCCAAGTCCGATGGTACCAGACAGGAAGATGTCCCATTTCTGGGCAGTGGCCACGACGGGTTGCTCGAAGTCGCCGTTCAAGAGCAGGTTGTCGCCGGTTGCGGTACAGTGGTTGACCCACACGTCGTCCTCACACACGAGGCCGTTGTAGTGCGAGGTACTGTCCACTTGCAGGTCAATCCCGCCGGCGGTGAACTGGTTGCCGGTCGATTTTTCCGTGTCGCTGAAGAAGGCGTTGGTCGCGGTTACTGCCACGATAGCCACTACGGCAATCGTGCCGAGCCCGATCCAAACACGTTTCTTCTTGAGAAATTTTTTCATAGCTTTTTGATATTTACTTGTAAGTTAGTACACTATTTCCAGCTGTGGCGCATTACTACCACTTTCACGCGAGTAGACACTATGCACCCCCGCGGTATTAGCCTCAAACCAGAACCCATAATTTGGTCTGAATCCGCCTTGTCCGTACATCTGCTGAATCCAGTTAGTGACGTCAATGTTGGTCCAGCCGGTGTAGGCCCAGAAAAATTTGGTGACAGAATCACGGGCCGGCTGGTTATTGTAGGTGACGGTATTTTCCGACCAGGGTTGAGTGATGGGGAATATATCTATACCGCTGTATCCATTGATCGAATTGAAATACAGCTTCAACGTTGCGCTAATCACTGATTTACCCGGCGGGAGAGAGGGCAGATCAAATCTTACAAGACTGTATTTATCGTCACCCGTGACCCCCATACTGTCCCATACGTCCTCAATTTTCAGTATGGTAGCTGCCCCATAATTACTGTTACTGGAAACATGGCTCACATAGGAATCTTGATTTGGGGTGACCGTTGAGGCATTATAGTATTTTGCTGATACAGATTTTGCAGAGTAGACGGCTATGGTACAAGTTGGGTTGGTACCGTAGTTACTACAATCTCCACCCCAACCGTTAAAAGAATACCCGGAGATCGTGTTGGCAGTCAGCGTGACCGTCGTCCCGTAGTCGTAGTTTTCTGTACAGTCGGATAAACAGCTAATGCCAGCAGGACTGGCCGTTACCATTCCTGGTGCGGCAGCGCTCGATAGGCTGACGGTGAGGGGATATTGGTTTTTTGTGAATATTGCATTGACGTTTCGCGCTTGGTCCATAATTACCGAGCATGAACCCGTCCCAGTGCAATCACCACCCCACCCAGTAAATGTGGTTTGAATACCTACATTTTGCGAGAGATTGACTGTCGTACCGTAGTTGTATGTAGCCGAACATGTTGATCCGCAGTTGATGCCTGATCCGTACACAGTGCCTGTGCCAGTACCAGATTTTGTAACATTCAGTGTGAACCTTTTGATGGCAAAGTTTGCTGTTACATTTTTAGCATCGTCCATGGTGACAACGCAGGTACCTGTGCCCGTGCACGCGCCGGACCATTCGGTGAAGTTTGAACTTACGTCAGGAGTAGCTGTCAGCGTGACGACTGTTGTCCTGTATATATCTTCCAAGCAGTCCTCGCCGCAGTCTATTCCTTCAACATCGCTGTTTACGGTTCCAGTACCATTTCCGGTTTTATTGACCGTTAATGGGTAGCGCAGGCTGGGGCAGGTGAAGTCATCGAGATGGCGCGCTTGGACCGCATTGAATACCACATCGAGTTTAGCGCTGTCAGTCTGGGAGATATTCGTAACCGGTTCGCCATCGCATAGGATGCCTGAGTTTGCTACAACGCCGAGCGGGCTGTTGTCGCCCGGTTGGACGGGCGCTAGTTCCATGGCGCCGTAGCACCACGCTTTGCCGATGTAGTGGACGGTGTTGCCGGCCAGGGGGCCGCCTTCGGCATTAAAAAGATTTTTGGTCGAGTCAGCGAGGATGACCGGCACCGGGATGTTCATAGGTGCCTGTCCGAGGTTGACCTGCTGGATGACCGTTTCGTCGGTCTCGAGCACGTTATCGCCGTCGTCTACCCACCAGACGAAATTAGTTTCGTCCGCGAGTTCGCCGCGCTCCTCGGTGTCCTGAAGCTTGGCTTCCGGCTCGGTGATGCCGTTCTCGGCGTTTTCCGTCAGGGTGACGTCCGCGCAGAGCCAGGCGTCGTTGTTATTGACGTGGAGCGAGATGGTGTCCTCACCCCAGTCGCCGGGTTTGAGGTCGGCGAAATTAAAGAACAAATACTGTCCCTCGCCGCTCGGGCCGTTGCCGTCGTCGAGGTTCGCGAGCTGCCAGGAACTCGCGGGGTTCAACTCCCCGTTGTAGTAGCTGGTGTTGTCGATGGTGAGATCGACCGCCCCGGCCTGGTAAGTGTTCCCCCGGGACGCTTCCGTGTCGCTGAAGTAGGCGCGAGTTCCGATGACCGCTCCCACTGCGACGAGGGTAATGACCATGATGCTGCCGAGTACCCTCCAGTTGAGTTTGTGTCGTTTCATACTTTTTTTCCTTTCTTAATTAATTATTTATAAAGTTGTTTATTTAAAAAATAAAAACTAGCTTTTTACGGCTAGTTTTACATGATTTTTTTATAAAAACATCCGGCAATAATGTCTCATGCCATTGCTGACAGCAAAACAGCTTTTTGGGGAAAAAGTTCATCGCCGGTTCATGGTTGCGTTGTATACATTAATGGGTAATAACGAAAAATAACACCCTTCTTATTCTGGTGTTATTTTTGTTTTTGTATTATCACATTTAACTATATTATCAAAAAAAAGTCAAGTATTAGCAAAAAAACACTTACTGAATAAGCGTTTTAATATGTAGTGTGACGATTTATTTAAGGAATTGCATGGCCAGGACGGCTATTCCTGTTATGCCGAGCAAAATATAGTACATCCAGAAATATACCGTAGGGTAATGGTTAATATGATTTTCTTGGTATTGTACTGCATGTATTTTTTGGGGTATTTTTGGTATACTGTCGTCAGTATTTGCCTCCGGTTGGACGGTTGATTCTCCCGCTACTTGCGGTGTTATAGCTGTACTGCCAAACATCGCGACAATGACCGTATGGCCGTCCACTGAGCCGATGGCCACCCCGGCATCTTTGAAAACCGTACTCAGCATGTTGGCCCGGTGTGTGTCACTGTTCTGCCAGGCGCTGATGACCGAGGCGGTGTTGAAATAATCCCGCGCCAGGTTTTCACCGGACGCGCGGTAAGGGTACCCAGCCTGATCTAAAAAATCCCACGGCATGGTGCCGGTCGGGCTGGAGTGATCGAAATAATGTTGGCTGGCCATGTCGTTGAGCTTGTCCTTGGCCGCCTGCGTCAGGCGCTGGTCAGTGTTCAAGTCGGGCAGGCCGGCAGTACCACGTTCATGATTGATGGCGGCGATGACTGTTTGAGGGCTCAGTGCCGCAGCCGAAATATAGCGGGGCGTGATGACCACGGACAGTAGGATGAGTACAAAACTGGCGAAAAATATTAGGTAGTGTTTCATGGCGCGTTGTTTCCATCTTACCCTGATACCAAAAACGTTACAATATGGATGAATTCATGCAAAATTTAATCGATGAAGGCCACCTGAAGACAGAGAGTATTATCCAGGCTTTTAGAAAAATCCATCGTGAGGATTTTTTGCCGGCAGAAATGAGGTCACAGGCTGGCGAGGATCATCCGTTGCCGATCGGATTGGGCCAGACGATATCACAGCCGTTGACCGTGGCATTTATGCTGGAGCTCCTCCAGCCGAAAATGGGAGAAATGATTCTTGACCTAGGTTCAGGATCCGGCTGGCAGACCGCGTTGCTATGCGAGCTGGTCGGCCGGGAAGGTCACATAGTGGCCATCGAGCGCATCCCTCCTCTTTCGGAATTTGGGAAAAAGAATGTCAGCGCGTATGGGTATAAAAATGCCGTGTTTATTACCGGTGACGGCACCAGGGGCTATAAGCCGATGGCGCCGTATGATAAGATAATCGTGGCGGCGGCGGCCGAGATTGGCGTACCGGATATCTTACTCCAACAATTGAAAGTGAACGGACGGCTGGTCATACCGGTTGGCAAATACGAACAGGATATGGTAGTGATGGACAAGGTCGGACTAAACGAGTTCCACGAGGCGCGGTATCCGGGATTTCAGTTCGTCCCGTTAGTGCCAAAAGTATGGGGAGAATAAGCATTATTTTTACATTATGAAAATCGTCATATTAGCCGGCGGTGGGGGGACGCGCCTGTGGCCCGTCTCACGCAAGGCGAAACCCAAGCAAATTCAGCCGTTCGTCGGGAACCTGACATTATTGCAGAAAACATATCAACGGATCCGTCGGGGTTTTCGCGCGTCGGAAATTTTTATTTCTACCAGTTATTCACAGCAGCCGCTGATACGCAAGCAGATTTCGCAGGCACCGCGCCAAAATTTTATCCTAGAACCGGCCAAGCGGGATACGGCCGCAGCCATTGGCCTGGCGGCCGCTACTATCGCCAAGCGCGATCCGCGTGCGGTCATGATGCTGGCTAGCTCCGACCATTTTATAAAAAATGAAAAGGAGTACATCCGCGTCGCGCGGCTGGCTGAGCGTCTGATAAAGAACAATCCTCAGTATTCTTTGCTCATCGGCAGCAAGCCGACGTATCCAGAAACCGGGTATGGGTACATAAAAATAAACAAGATTTTTAAGCAGGCCGGGGATGATGAAATATTTTTCGCCCAGAAGTTCGTCGAGAAGCCTGACCTGGCCACCGCAAAAAAATACGTTAAGCAATGGGATTATTTGTGGAACTCGGGGATTTTCTGCTGGCGTGTCGACCACCTGCTCGGGTTATTTAAAAAATATTTGCCCTCACATTATGAAATTTTGATGCGCATGCAGCCGGCGCTGGGCACGTCTCGGGAGGCGGTGATGGTCAAGCGTGAGTTCCCGAAAATCAGCCCGATCTCCATAGATTACGGCATTATGGAGAAGACCAAGAAAATCCTGGTTATCCCCGCCAGTTTCGACTGGGCGGACGTCGGCCACTGGAGGACAGTCCGCGACATTTTGGCGAAAAACGCCGAAGATAACGTCATCCGGGGCGAACATGTTTCTCATGATTCATACGGAAACCTGCTCTATAGCTACACCGGTAAAATGATCGCCACCGCCGGGCTGCGCGACACGATAGTCGTCGAGATGGAGGACTGTATTTTAGTGTGTCCCAAGGATCGGGCCCAGGACGTCAAGAAGCTGGTGGAGGAGCTGGAGCGCCGGAATTGGAAGAAATATCTATAAGTATGATAAAACGCCTGTTTCTCACCGTCATCATTCTCGCGCTGGCCGGTGCTATACTGGCTGGGTTGTATGTCTGGAATGAGGTAAATTTTCCCGCCAGTACCACTGACCGGGCCCAGTCATTCACTATCGCTCAGGGCCAGGGGGTAAAAGATATCGCCACCAATTTGAAAGCGCAGGGGCTGATCAGGACCCCGGTAGCGTTCGAGATATATACATATATTAAGCATGCACAGTCTCAGTACACTGATGGCGTGTACACTCTTAATGCGACGATGAGCATTCGGGATATTTTTCAGGTGTTAACAACAGACGCCAGTGCTCCGGAAGAGCAGATCACCCTGCTCGAAGGCTGGACGGCCAAAGACATGGGACAGTACCTGGAGAAACAGGGGGTGGTCAGCGCGGATGATTTTATCGACACTGCCAGCGTCCACGATTCCCGTTCCATCATATCGGATACGACCTACGCGTTTTTGGCTGACCGGCCGGCTACCGCCACTCTGGAAGGGTTTTTATTCCCCGATACGTACCGCGTGTATAAGACATCGACGGCTAACCAGATCATAAAAAAGATGCTGGATAATTTTGGGAATAAATTCACTGACCAGATGAAGTCTGACGCGGCTGCCGGAAATATGTCTATTTTTCAGATAGTTACACTCGCTTCAATAATAGAAAAGGAAGTCAGGTCGGATACTGACCGTAAATTGGTGGCCGGCATCTTTTATGACCGGCTCAACCAGGGTGTGGCGCTCCAATCAGATGCGACGGTGAATTATGCGACTGGCAACAGTTCCTTACAGCCCACGTTTGACGAGTTGGGCGTGGATAGTCCCTATAATACCTATATGTATAAGGGCTTGCCGCCCGGACCGATCTGCAACCCGTCGCTTTCAGCCATGATGGCCGCGATTTACCCGACCAAGTCTGACTATTTTTATTTCCTCACCAAACCTGACGGCACGGTTGTGTACAGCGCTACGTACGATGAACATCTCCAGAATAAACAGAAATACCTTCAATAATTAATAATTTCTAATTACTAATTTTTAATCAATATATAATTCTCGAATGTCCAATTAGTCATTAATGCATTGAGATTTGATTAGAAATTAGGAATTCGCCATTATAAATTTTATTATCATGTTTAAAAAAACTATCGTCATTTCACTGGGAGGATCGCTCGTAGTTCCGGACCAGATCAATGCGCGTTTTTTACGGAATTTCAGATCAATGGTATTGTCGTACGTAAAAAAGAAGTACCGATTCATTCTGATTGTCGGCGGCGGGAAAACGGCCCGGCGGTACCAGTCAGCAGCATCTGTCGTGACGCCTGTCAGTCCGGAAGACCTTGATTGGCTGGGTATCCACTCGACCAGGCTGAACGGGCACCTGATGCGTACAATTTTCCGCGGTTACGCGTACCCGAAAATCATCACCAACCATAAGAAAATCAATACGCATGTTTCTGATCCGGTAATTGTCGGGGCTGGTTTTTCCCCAGGGTCCTCGACCGACCTGAGGGCCGTCCAGCTGGCCAAAGCCTACCGGGCAGACACGATCTTGAACCTGTCGAATATCACGTGGGTTTATACGAAAGACCCCTCGAAATATGCGGACGCAAAAAAAGTTACGGCTATAGCCTGGACTGACTTCCAGAAAATTGTTGGGACACACTGGCAGCCGGGAGCTAATGTACCGTTTGACCCCGTGGCGAGCCGGCTGGCAAAACGTTACCGGATGAAGGTGATTGTCGCCAACGGCAATAAGCTGGCAAATATCCGCCGCATTTTTGACGGACAGTCATTTATTGGAACAATAATTTATTAACCTATACGCCAATGCCTGGAGAACAAATTGATATTTTTCGGCCGAGTGAGACGGAAAAACAGGAAATGCGGGATAAGATATACCATGCCATCACGGCGGCGAACCAGCGTATTGACGGGGCGATTACCGAAGGGCACCTGAAATCCATGCTGATCTCCGTCCTGGAACATGAAGTGGTCATGCAGGTCACTGGGCAGGCGCAATTGGAAATAGATCTTTCCATACAGGCCGCTGACGGCAATCGGAATAAGATAGATTACCAGCTTCTCGCCGCAAAACTGGCAGATACAATTGACCAGCATGGATAAGGCGTTGACAATAGTATCAAGCCTGATATACTGAGGATAATCAATTTTTTCGCCACAGACAGCGGGTATCTCGCCGCAAAGACGAGTATAAAACCCGCCTAGGCATCAGTAACCAGCATAGCTGGTACAACGTCTGTGGTTATCCACAGATTTTTAAATTATAGACAAATATTATGGCAAAAACTAAGCAACAAAAGGATGAGTTTGTCGCCTGGCTGGAAGAGCGCCTGCCAAAGTCAAAAGCGGTCGTTTTTACCAATTTCGAGGGTTTGAATGTCAAATCGACCTCTGAACTCAGGAAAATTCTTCGCGAGCAGGGGATCGATTACACCGTGGCTAAAAAAACTTTGCTGAAAGTTGCGTTGAAAAAAATTAAGCTTGAGGGCATTGACGTCAAGTCGATCACCGGCAGTATCGGCATGGCCCTGGGGTATGGCGATGAAGTCACGGCCGCGAAAACTCTGGCCGTTTTCTCAAGAACAAACCCAACCCTGAAATTAATAGGCGGCATCTATGAAGGCAGGATGATTTCCGCGGAAGAGGTCAAACAGCTGGCCGCGTTGCCGTCCAGGGAAGAACTGCTTACCAAACTTGTCTGGTTGTTTAATTATCCCACGACCGGCCTGGTCAATGTGCTGGCAAACCAGCTCAAGAGCCTGTTATACGCCCTGAACGCCATTAAAGACAAAAAGTCCTAAGCATAAATTAATAAATAAGTAATCATAAGGAATACACGTATGTCCGAAGAACAAAAGACAGTCGAAGTGCCGGAAAAATTCAAAACACTGGTCGAGCAGGTCGAAAAGCTCTCAGTGATTGAGCTTTCCGAGCTGGTAAAGGTGCTGGAAGATAAATTCGGCGTTTCCGCCCAAGCCCCGGTTATGGCAGTGGGCGCGGCCGCTGGCGCCGGCGCAGGTGCCGCTGCAGCCGAAGAACAGTCAAGCTTCAATGTGGAACTGACTGCCGCCGGGTCAAGCAAGATTTCCGTCATTAAAGTCGTCCGGGAAATCACCCAGAAGGGCCTGAAAGAAGCCAAAGACCTGGTTGACGCCGCCCCGAAGATCGTTAAGGAAGGCGCGACCAAAGAAGAAGCCGCAGATATCAAGAAAAAACTGGAAGAGGCCGGAGCCCAGGTGACCTTGAAATAATTTCATAAAGTACCAAAAAAACGCTTCTGTCAGTCAGGGGCGTTTTTTTAGTGTACCGATAGTTTATTTGAGGTCTATTTCGTAGACGGAGGTTTTGCTGAGGACGTACATTTTTTTGGCCACCGGGTCAACGGTGAAGTCCTTGATTGCGGAAAATGCGCCGGATGTGTATTGGTTGAGCAGAGTTCCGTCTTTCGTGAATTCTATGATG
>JBAZNF010000003.1:0-60530 GCA_041649335.1 Patescibacteria group bacterium | reverse complement strand
TTGGCTGATGAGATCGCCAAAAAAACGTCACGCCGTCGCTGATCGGCAAACGGGTACTGGCATTGGACCTGTCCGGCCTGGTAGCCGGCACGAAATACCGCGGTGAATTCGAAAAGCGCTTGAAATCCCTGGTGGATGAAATTATCGCGGCTGAACGCACTATCATCCTGTTTATCGATGAAATGCACACTCTGGCAGAGGCCGGAGAGGCGACAGGGGCGATTGACGCTGCGGACATACTGAAGCCGGCACTGGCCAGGGGTGAATTGCAGGTAGTCGGCGCCACCACCATGGAAGACTATAAAAAATACGTGGAACGCGACCCGACCCTGGAACGCCGGTTCCAGCCGGTCATGATCGACGAGCCGACCAAAGAAGCGACCTTGGCCATCCTGAAAGGAATCAGGCCGAAATACGAAATGCACCACCAGGTCAAAATCACGGACGAGGCACTGCAGGAGGCGGTTAACCTGTCCGAACAATACATACACGACCGCGTCTTCCCGGACAAGGCCATCGACCTCATGGACGAGGCCGCGGCCAAAGTGAAGCTGGCCAGTATCAGCCAAAAAGCCACGATGAGGAAAAAATCTGTAGTCGAACCGCAGGACATCCAGACCGTCATGTCCGAGTGGAAAGAAATCGGCTTGGACATCCGGAAATCGGAAAGCCCAAAAGGCTAGCCCACAACAGCTGGCGGGATGCTCGGCTGTTTTTTATTTGTAGAAAATGTTGAAAAACGGTATTATTAAAGATGAAAATACGAGCTATAAGACCTAGAAGTTAATGGGAAGCAAAGACGAAAAAACCACTCCTTTCCATCTCTGCCATATTTCCCCGTCATCCGCTATCCCTCTAAGCCATTAACTCATGTAGCTCTTCTATCCATAAAAAAATGACCCTAACCCTCTACAACACCCTGGCCCGTAAAAAAGTAGGATTCAAACCGCTGCACGACAAACGCGTCGCTTTTTACCATTGCGGCCCGACCGTCTACTGGACTCAGCACCTGGGCAACATGCGGGCGAATATGGCCGCTGACGTCATAGTGCGTACGCTCGAGTACCTAGGCTATAAAGTAAAAATGACACGCAACTATACCGACGTCGGTCACCTGACCAGCGACCAAGACGAAGGCGAGGACAAGCTGGACAAGGGGGCAAAACGCGAGCACGTCAGTCCGCAGGCCGTCGCTGACAAATATATCAGGCAATTTGACCGCGACCTGGAACTGCTGAATATTCGCCTGCCGGATTACCGTCCCCGGGCCAGTGAACAAATAAAAGAGATTCATGCCATGGTGACCGACCTGCTGAAAAAAGGTTACGCCTACGAAACCGACCTAGCCGTCTATTTCGACGTGACAAAGGCCAAAGACTACAACCGGCTGTCCCGGCAGAAGATGGACGCAAATATTACTGAAGCCGGAAAAGGAACGGTCCATGACCCGTCCAAGCGCCACCCGTCAGATTTCGCCCTGTGGTTTTTTAAAGCCGGCACGCATAAAAATGCGCTCCAGACCTGGCCCTCACCGTTTCATTCCGTTCTCGCCCAAAACGGCGAGGGGTTCCCCGGCTGGCATATCGAATGTTCGGTCATGTCCCAAAAATTCCTCGGTGATACGATTGATCTGCACATGGGTGGCGTCGAACACATCCCCGTGCATCACACCAATGAGATCGCCCAAAGCGAAGCGGCCACAGGGAAACCATTCGTTCGATATTGGCTGCATAATGAACATTTGATGGTTGAGGGCGGTAAAATGGCCAAATCCGATGGCACATCGTATACGCTGCAGGATATTATCGATAAGGGTTTCAAGCCCCTTGCCTTCCGGTATCTCTGCCTGGGCGCGCACTACCGGTCGAAAATCAATTTCACCTGGGAAGCCATGCGAGCGGCGCAAAACGCCTACGACAATCTATTAGTCATCGCTGCAAACCTCGGTCAGCCGAAAATCGGCTGCGCGGAATTCGAGCAGAAGTTCGCCGACGCGCTGTCTGACGATTTTAACGTGCCAAAAGGGCTAGCCATCGTCTGGAACCTCCTGAAATCTGACAATCCTCAAGCAGCCAAAAAAGCCTCCTTGCTCAAATTCGACGAGGTCCTGGGCCTGAAACTGGCTGATGCCAAACCGATAGTTATACCGGAAGAAATCAAGGCGCTTGTTACGGAACGGGAACAAGCCCGGAAAGAAAAAAACTGGGCCAAGTCTGACGAGCTACGAGAACAAATTTCCAAAACCGGATTTAAAGTTGACGACACGCCGGCAGGACCAGTGGTGAAAAAATAACCAACCTCTTCACATCTTGCGAGCGTACCCAGTGTTAGCCCCGTTGAATGACGGTGGAAGGCGCGCTCCGTTTATATTTATAAAAAAGGTCCGCCAACAGACGGACCCATGTGTTTGCTTCAAACGGACTGATCACGTTGCCTGCCCTCCGACCAAATTGGTGAAGTCGGGCGCTTTGATATGCGCCGTTTTTTTCAGCGCCTGCTCGACAAGTTCCTCCGCTCCCAAATCCGGTGGCAGAACGGCCGATCCGACACATTCCCGCAAATGGGCTATATCGCGCTCGACCTCCTTCCGCTGAGGATCATCCAATTGTTTACCGGCCCCAAGTAATCTGGCTTGCAATGTGGCTAGATGTAGGTTTAATTCCTGGACGGTCATTGTTACCTCCATACGATTTTCGTCTTTGTTTTCTGACCGTATCCTAACACCAACTGACGATATGTCAAACAAAAAAGATGCTCAAACAACCTGAGCCGTTTTTTCGGTACTTATTCCACCTCTTCCGTATACTGCCGTTTTTTCTTTTCGGAAGCACCGCCTTTGAACACCAACATAGCCACAACCGGTCCGACAATCCAGACTGATTGGGCTAATTCCGTAGTGAATACCTGCCGGGTCAGGGGCGCCAAAACGCTGTCTACGGCCTCTTTGGGGATATATGACAGAATAATGCTCACCAATAATCCAACATGCAGGATGCTAAATACGAACACCTGCCACCAGGGGCCGGCCTTGTCTGACGAGGCGATAGTCTTTATCAGCGCCGACCGGCTGATAATGAGGAACAAAACGATGAACAAAAACACGAAGGCGGATATCTGGAACACGAAAAACTGGCTGGTCACGTTATTGATGGAGTGCTGGAACGCCTCTGACTTTAAAAACGGGGTATGCTCGACAATGGCCAGCGACATGTAAATACTGACCAGAATAGTGATAATCCGGTCGCGCCCCAAAGACAATCCATATAGAAATGCGGCCACCACGAAAAAAAGGATGATGAACAGATCCCAGGTCGGTCTGGTCCAATCGATATTCTGCATAAAGTTTGATGATTGGGCCGCGGTGCTGGTCACCTCCGCTGCCCAGGCGATTGGAAACATATGCTTTTGTTGGTGTTTGTATTACGTACGTATATAGTATATCACAATTTCGCTAAAATATCAATGCATATAAAAAAGCCGAATTTCTCAATCCGGCTTATACGCACCCTTCGGTGCGTGGACAACGATGATCTGGCAGACGTCTGACGTGAGGAATGAATCCCGGTCGGTTTGGCAGAGCAGGGACTCGCCTTTCTTGATCAGGCCAACGACGAATTTACCGGCCCGACGGATTCCCATCAATGGGACGTGCCGAAGGCTGGCGACAAAATGCGCATCCGGCTGTTGCCCGTTGGCCAATATAGTGACGATACGTTCCACTTCCGCCTTATCCTTGCCGTCGACCGGCACGATGCCCATCTGTATGCCCCGTGTACTGCCACTGTTCAACGCGTACACCGCATGGTAATGGTGGATGCCGGCGGACGTCACGACGATTATGCCCTGTACTCCGGCTTCGGACAAACGGTCGGTAATGCATTCTTCGGGACATTCCACCGACGACAAATCCAGCGCCAAATCGTTCGATTCAGTCATGAATCCTCCGTAGTTGCAATAAAAAAGAGCCTAGCGTCAATGATACGCCTGCGTATTGCTACTGTCAATTCCGGGCTTACAAGCCTGTATTCTGCAATTCTTCCAGCAGCCTTTTCTGGTCGCGGGACAGGTGCGGCGGCGTCACAACGGTGACGGTGACCAAATGGTCACCGCGGCCGCGTGACCGCAAATGGGGTACGCCCTTATCCTTCAGCTTGAACACTTTGCCGGACTGCGTCCCGGACGGGATGTGCAGCATGACTTCCCCGTCGAGTGTCAGCACCGGCACTTTCGTGCCCAAAGCCGCCTGGGAAAAAGAAATGGATATTTCAGACTGGATATCGTCACCTTCACGTTTGAAATCCCGATCCGGTTTTACCCGCATGGTGATATACAGGTCGCCGGCGCCGGAGCCATGCGTGCCCGCCTCCCCTTTACCCGACAAACGGATGGTCTCACCGTCAGAAATACCGGCCGGAATCTGGACCTTGATCTGCTCGGTCGCTTTTGTGCGGCCGCTGCCGCCACACTCTTTGCATTTCTTCGTCGCTTTCTTGCCCTCACCCTGGCAAGTCGGGCACACGCCAACCGACTGGAAGGCGCCCAGGATGGTCTGCTGGACCTGCCGAACCTGGCCGCTGCCCCCGCAGGTCGGGCAGGTTTCTATTTTTGTCCCGGGTTCCGCACCGTTGCCGTGGCAGTGGGGACAGGTTGATAATTTATGCAGATCAACAACTTTATCCGCGCCAAATACCGACTCCCGAAAATCAATAGTCATGGTAGTCTGGATATCGCCGCCCTGCCTAGCCCGCTGGGCCCGTCGCGTCCGCCCGCCGCCGCCGAAACCGAACAGGTCGCCGAACATGTCGCCCAGATCGCCAAAATCAAAATTGACGTTCTGCCCCTGGAACCCGCCGCCGGCACCGCCAGCCCGCGCGAAATCTTCCCACGAAAAGCCGCCGGCACCGCCTCCAAATCCGCCCTGCCGCTGTGCCTGGTCGAACGTCTGACCGTACTGGTCGTATTGCTGCCGCTTTTGCGGATTGGATAACACCTGGTACGCTTCGTTGATCTCCTTGAATTTCGCCTCGTCGCCGCCGGACTTGTCCGGATGATGCTGGTGCGCCAGCGTCCGGTACGCCTTTTTGATTTCTTCGGCCGAAGCACCCTTAGCAATGCCTAATATATTGTAATAATCTTTAGCCATTATATTAATATTATAGTTTGCGGTGGAGGTGTTGCTGCCCGTATCGGTGTAGGTTGCGGTAACGTATAAGAGCCGCAGACCAAACCGTCAGACGATACGCCTGCCCGCCATCGGCTTCGCCTTAGGCGAAGGCAAGGCGGGAGCCGTGAAAACGCCAACTACAACGACACTTTTTCCGCCTCTACCTGGACTTTCTTGACCTTGAGGAATCTGAACCAGACCAGGACGGTGAATGCCAGATAACTCATGGACTTGGTCAGTTCGGCATAGACAAACGTAAATATTTTCAGCAGGAAAAACACGGACAGGGCCAATAAAGCGGGAATAAACTTCATGTACTTGCCCAGGTACGTATCTATATTACGCCGGACGATCTTATTTACTACCGATTGCATTTCCTCGTCGCCGGTCGCCTGGATCTTGAACGTGTCCAGAAACTGGTTGCGGGACTCGTCCAGCGCCGCCCGCTCCGCCTGGTCCAGCCCTTCGGCAATAGCCCGGTCCAGCTCCGGCTGGCCGGTGGACGGGACGAGTTTCATAGCGGCCGCATCCTCCATATTCAGGATAAAATGGTCGAGTGACAAGGTCGGCGAGAATTTATCATGGTAATACATTTCCAGAACATTTTCAACTGCCGTGGTGCCGTTGTTAATCAGACTCTCGGCAAACTTCGCCTGACTGTCGCTGTTCCCCGCTAAAAAACTGTAATAACACAGGGAAGCGGCCAATAAGAGTATGGTCATAGCCGTGGATAATCCGGCTGAAGCAGCCTGCTGGGGGGAAAATTTCAGCTGGTTCGCGCTGGCTACGGACATCTGTCGGTGCCAAAGCATCCAGGCGGGGATGACCATCGCGGCCGCCAAGAAACTCCAGAGAGTAACGGGGAACCATATAAGCAAGGAAAACCCGCTGACTGCCATAATGACCAATGCGACGGCAAACCACCTGACCATCACATTCACCAAGGCCATGGCCGTGAACATCAGACAGAACGCCAGCAAGGTACTGACAATGGCGATGATGCTTCCGGCGCCGGCACTGAAATCAAGCCCCTGCTGGAGCAGGTGGTGCCAGGCGTACCAGAATACATTGCTGCACGCGATAGTCAGCAGCCCCAACACGATAATCTTACCCATCGGCTGCGGCGGCACGAACGGCTCTGGTTTTTTTATTTCTTCAGGCTTATCGACACGCATAAAGTGACACTTGACAAATTACTTTATTTTGGTACACTCAACGGAGTTTTCTTACCCTAACAATGATTGATAGTGGAGGAATCATGGTTACCCGAGAATTTGTTCTGAAACAGATCGACGCTCAGGCCCGTTGGAGAACCCTCCCGGTCCTAGCCACCAGCACCTTTATGGGGCGTACGACCGCGTTAATCCTCGTGGAGCCCTCACCGTTCAACGTCTGGGTACCTCTCGAGGATATGGACGAAAATGATTTCGCCCCCCGCGAGACCCCCCGTGACCCTGCCGTCGAGCAGGAAATCATCCTGCGGTACCCGCGCCAGGTGGCATAAACGGTAGCAATGCCCTATAGCCAGCCGATCACCCTACGACCGTCTCTGAAACATGGGACGGTTTTTTATGCCGTCTTGAATCCTATTTCCTGGCCTGAGGGGGCCTGAGCCGCCTCAATCTTGCCGAACTTATCCTCGTACTTTTTGACATTGTCCTGAAGCGCAAGATAAATGCGTTTCATGTGGCCCGGGCTGGTGATCACCCGGCTAGTGACGATACCGACTTTTTGAAACGGATAGACGTTCATGAAGTCGATGGTAAACTCCTCTTTGGTATGCGATACGCCCATGGCGTTGGCGTAGACGCCCTTCATGGTGGCGTCATCCATCTTGATATTGATCTGTTGTTGTTGGTCTGGCATATTATTGTATTATTGCTTACTAAGGTTAACGTATATGGTAGCGTATTTTATCGATTTTGTACAGACGCTTGACGACCAGACAAACGGGAGTACACTGAAATACATATTGTAACCGCATGTACAGGAGGTACTATGGAACAGTATTGGGTCGCATTACCCAACTGGCTGAAATACATCGTCGTTTTCGTTGGCTTAGCTACATTGTTCATTATCTGGATTATCCGGTTTAGCCGCGCATTAAGCCGGACTGAAAAACCGGAATCCCAACCCTCACCCGACAATCGCTAAGGCTCCCTCTCATACCCTGGCCCGCTCACCCGGGTCTTTTTTTAATATATACTGCTGACGGATTGACAATCGACACTACCGGAGTTAGGCTGGTGAAAAGCAACAGCAACAGCCCAAAAACGCATGGAGGAAACAATGCAAGCGAATCAGCAAACGATCACGGACTGGTCATTGGGCGACCAAGCGATAATCATCACGACTGAACAGGGCTCTTTCACCTTTACAAAGATTGATCTCATCAGCGGCCAGGTCAGTCTCATGGCCAGCGACCAGGAACAAATCCTGGAATCCCACCCACACAGCACCACTATCTGGATCAAACCGTGTTTCCGTGACCAGATGCAGGCTGGCTTAGGACTACCGGAATACTGACCTACCAGCCAGTTCCGCTTACCCGTCTCCCTCCTTTGGACGGGTATTTTTTTATTTCACAGCTTTCTTTTTAAAAATCTCAAAGTACTTTTTTGCTTCATCCAGTATCGGATGATTCCAGCCGACCCCGATCGCCTGGAGTAATTCCGTATACTTCCACAAGTATTCTTCCGGTTTGTGCTGGTTAACCGTCGTCTTACCCTGGTCCAACTCCTCAGTGCATAATATCAGATGATGGATAAAATCAGCTGTTTTGATGGCTTTCGCCTCCGGGCTGGCTGTCGGCAGTCTCTGCTGGGCCTGGAGTTGGCGCTCCTTCCAGGGGATGTTCTGGCTGAACGTCACTTCACGCACCAGTCCTGATACGCGCGTGCCGAACAGCGTTTCTACATCTTCAATCGTCATGTCAGTATCCTCCACTGCATCGTGCAACAGTCCGGCGATAACCGTATCTTCATCAAATCCGTACCGCTCCAGTACCCCGGCCACGAAAAATGGGTGGGCGATAAACGGGGTATCGTTATCAGAATTATACCTCTGGTTACGGTGGGCATGCGCCGCCGATTTCATGGCCTGGTTGTACCTGTGTAAATCCATACGCATAGGCAAATTACCCTAATAATACCCTGTTTCCGGCCTCATTGTCGAGGTGCCCGGGTCACACTGGTTGACATACCCGTCATTTCCCTGTATCCTGTACACTCATCCGCTCTTTCCTTTTGCTCCAGCCGCACTTAAATCCCCCAGGCGGTACCGGAGCAAACCAGTGCGGTACCTCCGCACTTGGCCCGGTAGCTTGTTGCCTCAGGCTACCCACGACGTTCTCCATTTTTTTCCACAAGTACCCGGCCTGCTCTCTTCCGAGAGAGTAGGCCACTATTTTTATTTGACAGTGACGGGTGTACGTGATATATTTTTATGAAAAATTGTTATTTGATAAGGAGGTAGCAATGCATGCTCAGACTGACAACGAGCTAGTCACGTTCCGTGAACTGGTGTACTGGCCCAGCCTGTTCGAAATCTGGAACGGCGGATCTGTATTCCGCGTACTGGCGGCACTCGCGCGGTACCATGAGCCGCCGCCCGACCCCACCGAATCCCCGCCTGACGCGGCAGAACGCATTGCCCGCTATCGGATAGCCCCCCTGGATGAACCGTATGTCCGGATGCTGTTTGATGAACTGCCCCGTGTAGCCGTCTGGCATGTAAACCGCTCGCCCGATCCGTTGCAATATGTCTTGGTCCATAAGCGGGACGTAACCTTTGCCGGATTCCAGACGAACCGCATGGCTCCGGTCTGGCGGTGGCCGTACTGGTATTTCGCCTTTTACGTGTTCTGGGAGCCGATGTTCTGCGTCGAGAACGTCCGCCTCCACCATCCGGATGACATCTGGGAACGGTTGTTGCATATCCTCGAACACATGTTCCCGGATGAGATGCGGGATGCCCAGCAGCGCTGCTGGGCGTACCTGGCGCTCTACGAACGTCTGCTCGGCATCGAACATGACCGGGCCCAGAAATACGGCATCTACACCGGCAGGATCCTGAACTGCCCGTTTGAGGGCCTGCCGGGCAAGCTCCAGCGGCGCGAACTGTTCGACCAGGCCATCGCCTGGCTCAAGGACAAGATCCGCATCGAGATCGCTGTACTGAAGCAATCATGACGCTCCACACGAAGCTTCCTCCCCGGAGGGAGCTTTTTTAATACTTGACGGATACGCTGGCCGCGTGATAGAGTAGCTCGAACACCTTGCAACCCACTGCTCTTTACAGGAGGTAAAGATGAAAGTTCGCGTGAACCGGCTCAAGGCTCCTTCAGGCATGACCGGCAACCCGGTGCTCGTACTCGCCAACCACATCCATAAGGTGGTGACCGAGTGCACCCATCAACCGTTCGGAAGCGCCTGGACGCACCTGATCATTTCCAACGGGTCCGACGAGGACGTTGCCGCTCTGAAAGCCAAGGGCTACCCGATCGAAGTTATTAACTGACACAACTGGAGAAATCGATTGAAAATCAAGATTGATTCGCGGACACTGCCTGATGACCAAGGCATCCTGGCGCACAACCTGGCGGTCATCACCCAACGGCCGGTCGAGCAACAAGTGATGCACGAAGGCGAATACAGCCTGACCTTCGACATCATCGGTGGCGATAACGCTGACTACATGGCTATCTGCGCTTGTGGCTATCAGGCAATCAAAGTCTGAACATTTCTTCCCTTCCCGTCACCGACCGGTACCCCCGTACCGGTTTTTTTTATTCAGTCGATCTTGACCGTGGCCGTTTGGTACGGTACAATCAGATACTGTTTCCGCAAGCACACAGGAGGTTACTTATGTACATTACGAACTGGGATTTCGCCAAATATAACTATGGCGAAACCGTAACGGTCAACTGCATTGACGCGCCGCCGGCAGACGCTTACACCAACAAGCAGTCTGCCACCTATACGGTTGGGCAGTCGTATACTGCCCAGCGGATGAAACCGTTCGGCGACGGCTGGATCGTTGCCCTGCACAGTCACGGCGGGCTGCATGACGGCTTTGACTTCTCGCCGGAAGACTTCGCCCGGTATTTCAAAATCACCGCCAAGCACCCGGCAACAGTGGCCTAACCCGTCACAACATTCTCCGCAAATAGGACCCATCAGGGTCCTTTTATTTTCTCTTGACATGGCACTATTTTCATGATACGCTAAGCCGACTCTTCGCAGAGACTCTCAATACGGAGGCTTATAATGTCATCACTGAAAATCCGCGTGGACATGGACAGATGGCCGGCAGATTTAGGAAAGATCCAAAATCCGTTCATTCGCATCACCGGTATCCTGTCTAAAATAACCATCGGCGGCAACGTCGTCTACCCCCTCTCAGGCTGGGTGGACATGGTCATCGCTGACGGTACGCCGGACGACGTAAATCTCCTCAGATCCCGGGGCTTAGTCATAGAAATCATTTCCGATTAACCTCACACTAGGAAAGGGGCGTAGGATATGCCATTCGACCCCTCAAAGATCATCCGAGAATTCTGCGTCACCACCGGCGGGCTACGGGTAGTGCTTCGGACAATCACCTACATCAACACGTTCGACTTCTTCCTGGCTCTCTTCGAGGACGCAAAAAGGTTTTTCCCGAACCTGCAGCCCGAGAACGTCGAGATCGTGTACTATGACGGCGAACCCCATGCCAGGACCTTCGGCATCGAATTCAAGGCCGACAGCCCCGGCGACATTCCAGCCGAATTCAACCAGATTTCCGAACTGAAACTGGTGAAGTGATTTTCTCCTCTCCCTCTCAGGACCCTCCCGGGTCCTTTTTTTATACTCCGCAAACTGAACTTGCCGGGGAGTTATTTCTTCCGCCCCAGGTAATAGTCATCGATCGCCCGGACCAATTCTACCGGCTTTTCCTCAAACTGCCACTCATGTTTGCTCCGATTCTCGTCGTTCTCGACAATTAATGTGTAATGGTCTGACATGGCCAGGAAACAGTTTGGTGTGGCGATATGGAAATGCCAGCGAGTGCCCTGTTTCGTAAACTGTTTCGCCAGATCCAGGGCTTCATGCTTTTGCGGTTTGCGTTTGACCTTCCGCGGATTGGTCAATTGGTAGGCGTGCTTCTCCAGATCCTCGCGCAATTCCTTGGTGCTCGGGCAATAATACATTTCTTCCCGTTCTTCCAGGAGGATAATTTCCTCGCCCGTGTCGTTCACGTAGCATTCCGGCGACAGACAATGGTGGTGCCAGCTGGTGCCGGCGTTCATGACCCTCTCCCGCAGCTCGCTTTCACTGATCTTCTTCCCGTGTTTTTTGATCATATTGTTAGATTATTTTTTTCTGCTTTCACTCCTTTGCTAGCTACCTAGTGTACTCCAAAAACGCCCTTTTGGCAAGCTTTGGTCGGCGCCCGCCCGTGACACATGCCCCCGTCTAAAAGGACCCGCCCGGGTCTTTTTTTTCTAACGTTTTGCTTGACTTTAGGACTATCCGTACTATGATAGATTAACTTGGTTGAACATTCACATTGGAGGATATCCATGACTACTGCAGCCAATTGGGTACAGCTTACCCATTTATGCCAGGGCGGGTTCGGCATCGTCGACATGCCTCCCCACGTCGAGCAGGCCATCCGGTATGCGTACTATTATGCACCGCCGCAGATCGACCTGGGCCCCCTGCCCACCCTATCCGCCTACCTGCACAAACGCCATTTCACTGACAGTGAAATCACCCGCCTCAGCCGCTTCGCGAACTTTTTCAAACCGCAACTGTACTACTCGCTTGGCGTCGGCGATATCAACGTCAACATGATCCGCCTCTTTACGCCGTCATTCTCCCTGGACGATGTCAATCTGCGGAATAACCCGCTGCTGGATTACCATCCCACCGGCCGGGCACGCGCCTTCACCGCATTCCAGTTCCTCTACCACGAAAAAACGGCCGTCCTCGCACACGCGCCCCGCGTCATCTGGGAACGTCTGCGCCAGCTGCAGTTCGATCCGGTCCCAAATGGCCCGGCGCATGACCTGGCCCTGCTCATCCAGCTGGTCGGCATCCGGCACAACATCGAAAACCGGGACGAGTGCTACATGAACAACATCGTTCATCGGCCGCAGCTGACTGACGCTGAGCTCGACGAACGCGTAAAGGTATTCCCCCTAGCAATCCAGTGCCTGATCGATCAGGCCACCAAACAGCTCGAAGAGGCGCAAGCTTCAAGCACATGAGGCATACCGCTTCGTACCAGACCCAACCTCCGTTGGGTCCCTTTTTTCATTTTCAATAAAAAGTCGTTTCAACTGCGTCCGTCTTCGTCTTTCTCCGGGTCAATATCCCTGCTGAACGGTGAGTCATTGCTGTCCTGCTTTTTCGGGTCCTTCCCCAGCATCCCCATGCCGTTCCCCAGGCCGATCATCAGGCTGACGATCATTCTTTTTAACATGTTCGGTTTTTTCGTTTGTTCTGCCATAGTAGTGATTCTTCCTTGTCGTTTCGACCGCTCCCACCCCTTACTCTTCTTACTGTCATTGCGAGCGGAGCGAAGCAATCTGGCCCAACGGGCCATCCCGAGTCTTGACGAGGGATCCCATAGTAATGAACAAGGGACCCTTCGGCGGAGTTTACACTGAGTTTACCGAAATGCTCAGGGCGGTGCTACGCACCGGATTGCCACGTCGCCTTCGGCTCCTCGCAATGACTATTTAAAGGTTAGTAATCCCCAACACCTCACCCAATACCCTCAACCTTTATCATTCCGGGCTTGACCCGGAATCTCAATGAGATCCTTAATCAAGTTCAGGATGACTAAAGTAAGCTAATTCCCAACACTTCAGCCAGTGTCGGATGAGAAAAATACGCCAGCACGTCAAACTCCGGGTCGCTAAGTTCAATCATCTCCATATCCGGCCTGGTGATCAATTTATACCCCGGCTCATCCAGGTGGGCCGCCTTGAACGCCTGGTAATCCGCCAAGGTGAAATCCGCATCCCCCTGCTCGGGACGCGTGGGGTCGGGTTTCCGTACCTTCACGATCCGCAATGGCCCGGCCACCGTCTCTATCGCCTCATGCAACAGGTACACCTTGCCCATCTCGGTATTCTTCACCTCTGACCCCAGGCTCTGCGCCTCTGTGTCCAACAGCTGGTATTCCTGGTCAGAGTGCGTAAAAATGCAGGAATAATTCACCACCGCGTTCGTATCAGTCGTATGCTTGTTTTTCAGCTCCGTCCCCCGCTGGACGATGTTCTGAATGAGTTGTTCGAAAAGATGATTGGTCATACTATTTATTTCACCTCCGGACTGAAGATGACCTGGTAATCAGGGCAACGTGTCGCTTCAATAGTTTCGGATGCTCTTCCATACCCTCATTCTACCAATTAAAAATTGTGAGAAATTTAATTATTGCACTTTATCCCTCAACAACTTCAGCTATCTGCTCAATAATGTTCGCCATATCAACCTCATTTGTATCAAGTGAAACCTTATCTGCTAACATCGGACTTATACGAACAAGGTCTGCATGAGTCATATTCAGAAGTATTGGTAGAATCACCTTCGTGCCACCTCTTTCTTTTTGCATCAAAGCACCTAATTCCTTCTGTGGCCACTCTTTTTTAAAAAAGTTTGGTGACAAAACAACAACTCCATAACGTGATTTACCTAATCCATCCTCAATTCGGCGGGACAAATTATCACCAATTTTAATTTGGAATTCATCGTACCATATTGCAAGGCCTCTATTTTGCAAGCTTGTTGCAATTTTCCGTACATATTCCTTATCTTCCGTTGCGTGTGCAATAAACACATTATAGGTCGTTGATTCAATCTCGTTTTCAAGGGGAATATTCTTTGAAGTAAGTGCTTCTCCAAGGGGTATTACATTGAAATCACTTTCATCATATGTAACCGGCTCATTAAGGTTTCTTCCAGCGTAAGACAGGGTTTCTGGGTTAGGAATATGCCTTTTCTCATTCACTGGGAAATCAAACAAGGCATAAACATTATTCGGACTTTTTGCGTTACGAATGAGTTTAACAGTGTGAACACTGTTTACGTTCTTCCCTGACTTAAACACCTCAAATTCCTTTTGACTAACCGGTACAAATTGGTCAATCGGATAACCTAATAATTCACGAGTTTCAGTGTCTGGTATCCAATGGTGAGTATTGTTAAACACAATGAACTTCTTACCGTTATATTCAATCAATTTTGCTTTTTTCCAATACAGGTTATTCTTCAGGCTACTAATAATCATCTCATACGTTTCTTCCTGATAGCGAAATTGCCTCCGTAAATCCGTACGTTTGCCTTCTTCAATATGAGCTTCAATCACAGGTAACCCCAACTCAACTAATATTTCATGCGTGTCTTTAGTTTTATTCACACTATTCATTCTCTGAAATAACCGAAAATGGTCGGTGATTTCTATATATGCAGAAAAACCTTGTCCTTCCCCGTTATCCTGATATCTTATTTCAAAGTATAGTCCGTAATTATCGTTCAAAGCGCCGACGCCTTGTACGCTATCATTCGCGAATATCTGAAAGTTAATACCCTGAGAATCCTGATAGTTTGTTAACAATTTCATGTCCATAGTGTTTTTAATTAAGGGAGCCTTTTCGGCTCCCTTAATAAATTATTTCTTCACCTCTTCATACTTCGCATCAACAGGCCCTTTATCATTTCCGCCCGAGGCGGATCCGCCTTTGGCGGACTTCTCTTTTTCGGCACCTTGCTGCGCCGAACCTTCCGGAGGTTTCTGATCCTTATACATGGCCTGACCGATCTTCTGGATGGTGGTGGACAGTTCCTCGGTCGCCTTTTTGATGGCCGCTGAATCATCGCCGTCCTTCACCTTTTTGAGCGCTTCGATCTTTTCTTCAACCTCTTTCTTCACTTTGGCATCAAGCTTGTCGCCGGCGTCCTTGACCGCTTTTTCCGCGGTGTAGGACAGGGTCTCAGCCTGGTTGCGGATGTCGATCAACTCCTTCTTTTTCTTGTCCTCATCAGCGTGCTTGGCCGCGTCCTGTTTCATTTTCTCTACTTCGTCTTTTGATAATCCGGATGAAGCGGTAATGGTGATGGACTGCTCTTTGCCAGTCGCTTTTTCTTTGGCTTTGACGTTCAGGATGCCGTTAGCATCAATGTCGAAGGTAACCTCTACCTGAGGTACGCCGCGCGGTGACGGCGGGATGCCGGACAGGATGAACCTGCCGAGCGTCTTGTTGTCGCCAGCCATCGGCCGCTCGCCCTGCAGGACGTGGATTTCTACCGAAGTCTGGTTATCAGCGGCTGTAGAGAACACCTGCGACTTGGAAGTCGGGATGGTGGTGTTGCGTTCGATCAATGGAGTCGAGACGCTGCCTAACGTTTCAATGCCCAGAGTCAACGGAGTCACGTCGAGCAGTAAGACGTCTTTCACTTCACCCTGTAGTACGCCGCCCTGCACACCGGCGCCGATAGCCACCACTTCGTCAGGATTGACGGAGATGTTCGGTTTCTTGCCGAAGAACTTTTCGACAGTCTCCAATACTTTCGGCATGCGGGTCATACCGCCGACCATAACGACTTCATCTATGTCAGAGGTTTTCACTTTGGCATCTTCAAGAGCTTTCTTAACGGGTTCGATTGTTTTTTCGATCAAATCACCGACCAAATCCTCAAGCTTGGCGCGGGTCAGTTTCAGGTTCATGTGTTTCGGACCGGATGAATCCGTGGTGATGAACGGCAGGTTGATTTCCGTTTCCATGGCCGTGGACAGTTCAATCTTGGCCTTTTCACCGGACTCTTTCAAACGCTGTAATGCCATCACGTCCTTGGACAAATCAATGCCCTGGTCTTTCTTGAATTCGTCGACTAACCAGTCAATGATGCGCTTGTCGAAATCGTCTCCGCCGAGATGGGTGTCGCCGTTGGTGGATTTCACTTCTACAGTATCAGAAGCGACGTCTAAGATGGAAATATCAAACGTACCGCCGCCAAGGTCATACACGGCGATCTGTTGGTCTTTCTTTTTCTCAAAACCGTAGGCTAACGCAGCCGCAGTAGGTTCATTAATGATGCGGCGCACCTTCAGGCCGGCTATTTCACCGGCATCCTTGGTCGCTTGGCGCTGCGAGTCGTCGAAATACGCCGGCACGGTAATGACCGCTTCCTCCACCTTTTCGCCCAGGCGGGATTCGGCGTCAGCCTTCATTTTCTGCAAAATCATGGCCGAGATTTCCTGCGGCGAATAATCCTTGCCGGACATGGTCACTTTCACGCCGTTGCCGGACGCCACGATCTTGTACGGCATGGTATCCATGTCGCGCTTCACTTCCGGATCGTCCGAATGCCGGCCAATCAGCCGCTTCACTGAGAAAATGGTGTTCTCCGGATTGGTGACCGACTGCCGTTTGGCGATCTGTCCGACCAGGCGTTCGCCCGTCTTGGACATGGCCACGACGGACGGCGTGGTCCGGTTGCCTTCCTTGTTCTCCAGCACTTTGGGTTCGCCACCCTCGATGATGGCCATGCAGGAGTTGGTTGTACCGAGGTCTATTCCGAGAATCTTTGACATACGTTTTATTCCTTTCGAAATTATTAGTATTAAGTTAAAGGTTTAAAGAAAAAAGTTTGGTTAAAGGTTGAAAGTCATAAGATTACTTACAACTTATAACATCCTTCCATACTTTCTTCATTAAACTTTCAACTGAAAACTTAATGATTAATAATGTGTCATCCTGAACTTGATTCAGGATCTCAGTGTAATTGAGATTCCGGGTCAAGTCCGGAATGACAAAAGTGGGGTGGTTATTCTATGCTTTTGAGGAAGTTATCCGTCTTCTCCATCTGTTCATGCAGTTCCAACACTTCTTCTGACCGCACGGCCGGCGCATCCTGGTACTGCAAGACTTCTTCCTGCTCCAGGTCCGTAAGCGTACTGGCCACCTTCACCCCAAACGACCCGAGGGCGATCAGCGACAGGGCGGCGGACTGGCACACCGAACATTTGATGTACATGAGCGAGGCGCCTTCTTCCTCCTGGATCACTTCCAATTTGCCGAAATCGTACAGGCTGCCGCAGACCGGGCATTTGGCCTCGATCTTGATGCGCTCCGGCTTGCCGAATTTTCCTGGGAAACTAGGGACTGAGTTCATATATTTTGTAAAGTTGTTGTTTATGTAGACGAAGCGAGGGGGTAATCTTGAAGGAAATATGTTGAAGGTTTAATGAAAGATGTTTAGTAATTAGTTGAAAGTTTTAAGTCCACCTTATAACTTACAACTTTCTTCCTTCAACTTTCAACCTACAACTTGCATGATTATCGACTCACTTCGGCTAGCCAAGGAAGACCCCTGGCTAAGCCTATATAAACTTACTTTTTGCCTTTTTTCACCGCCACCTTAATGGTCTTCGGCTTCACCTCTTCGGCTTTCGGGATGACGACTTTCAGCATCCCGTTCTCGAACGAGGCATTGGCCTTGTCCGACTTCACGTGGGTCGGCAGGGCTACAGCGCGGTAGAAGCTGCCATAGCGCACTTCTTTGCGGTAATAGTTCTGCTCGTCCACTTCACTCTTGTGCTCCGACTTGCCCTCGATCTTGAGGACGTCGTTCTCCACCGAGACGCTGACCTTGTCCGGGTCCACGCCGGCGAGCGGGGTTTCCACGATGACGTTGTCCTTGTCCTGGTACACGTCCACCGCAGGGGTGAAATTGGCCATCTGGGCCAGTTGTGACCCGGGCATGTCCTCCATGAACTTGTCCGTGTCAAACGGATCCCACATCGGCCGCCATCTGATGATTGCCATATACTTGTCTCCTTGCTTAATTATTAATATCGTCCGTGTCATTCCGGACTTGATCCGGAATCCCTGGGTAGAGATCCTGAATCAAGTTCAGGATGACAAACGTTGTTAATGGAAATGGGGTCCCTCGGCAAGCCTCGGGATGGCAGCTACGCTGCCACCTTCACCTTCGCGTGCTCCAGTACTTTATCATACAGTTTGTAGCCCCCTTTTATTTCAGCAATAATTATACCGCTCTCCTTGCCTTCCGCTTTTTCCTTGGCGACCGCCTCATGCAGTTCAGGATCGAATTTTTCCCCTATGGTCTGTATTTCCTCAATCCCAATGTTTTTCAGCAACCCTTTAAACTGGTTTTTGATGTGCTCAATGCCTTTCAGCCACTCGTCGTTGGTGCGGTGCTCGTCCGGGATATGCTGCCAGGCCAGTTTGAAATTGTCGTAAATCGGCAGCATCTCCAGAATGAGCGAGGCGTTGGCGAACTGCACCATCTGCTGTTCGTGTTTCTCGTGATCTTTTTTCAAATTGATATAATCCGCCTTAGCACGCTTCCAACCGTTTAGGTATTCGTCCGCCTTCTTTTTCAGCAGTTCCAGTTCGTCAGTTGTTTTTTTATCGGCCGTGATAGCGTCAGTCTTCCTGTTTTCGTCCTTATGTTCGTCAGTCATATTATGCTGTTCCTGTTTTTTTACTGATTATGTTGTTTACGTACTTAACCAAAGCGACATTATTCTCGTAGTCCATGCGCATCGGGCCGAGGATGCCGAATAGTCCCTCGCCGTCTCCATTCTTATACCGGCTGATGATGGTGCTGCACTCTACGCCGAACGGGTTATCCTTGCCGACCAGCACCTGCGTACCCTGAAAATCCTCGTCAAACAATTTTTTTATGACCTCATCCAGGTGATCCACTACTTCTGAAATGTGCCTGACCAGGTCCACTTTTTCGAATTCCGGATGTTTGAACAGCTGGGACAGTCCGGTGTAATAGAAATTGTCCTGTGAAAAGCCGACAAACACCGCGTCGCGGGACAGGTCCGCCAGATTCTTGGCCACGTTTTTTACCGCGCCTTCGTAGGTCAGGCCATGCTCTTTCAGCGCTTTATCCAGCACGCCCTGCTGCTGGAGCGTCAGGCTGACATCCTTCATGTAATTGTCTATGTAGAATCTCCAGCCCTTTTCCGTGGGGATGCGTCCGGCCGAGGTATGCGGCTGGTAAATGAAACCTTCCTTTTCCAGGTCCACCATTTCATTGCGGATAGTGGCCGGGGAGACCTCAAAATGGTACTTATCCACAATGGCCTTGGATCCTACAGAATCCGCGGTTTGGACGTGTTCTTTGATTATGGCGCTAAGTAAAGCGCTTTTTCGTTGCTCCAATTTCATACAAAGGTATTATAAATCAATTAGCACTCTCAGGTCAAGAGTGCTAATTTTTTAATTCGATCAAAGTTATCCCCTATTCGAAGCTTGCCACCACCTCTTTAAAGGTTAAAATATTCTCTCCTTTTTCTTTGTAATCACCAACCATTCGTTTAGTATTTTCAACATCCTGCAAAGCAATATTTTTTACTTCTTCCAATCTTGAGTGGTCAAAACCGATTGACGGATATTTGCCTGTTTCAATTGCATATGTCCCCAGTGCGTTTATATACTTATCATTCTTAACCAATACGCGATACACCAAGCCTGCGTAGTCACCATATAATCCCAATTCATAAAATTCTATCAATATCACCCCATTAACCTCGTTTTTTTCAATATCTAATATTTCATTAAAATGCTCATCAAGCTGTGATCGAATTGAATCCAACGATGCTGTGAAATCAATGACTTTGCTGTAAAACGTATTGCTATATGCTGCTTCATAAATTCCGTAATAATCCTTCTTTTGAGTCAATGAAATCGATCCATTGCCAATAGGTATTACAATATATTCCCATAGTGTTGGAGAAGTGTTGGGATCAGCATTCAAACCTGGATTTGGTTTGCCAATCTTTAAGCCATTTGGATACTGAAACTTGATCCCAAGCATTTCATTCGTATACGTCTGCCAGTCGGAGGTGTCGGGGAGAAAAGTAAATGTTTTTAGCATCCCGTTTCCAAACATTCCGTTAGTCCCGCCATTACTGGTAAACACATAAAGACGCGTACCATTACGGACAGCAACATAATCAATAGAAAACTCACTCGTATTCACTCGAATTGCCTTTTGGCCCGAGACGGTCGTTTGTGATGTATCAATAACGGTGGTTGGATCAAAACCGGCTTGCCAAGCTTCCAAGCTCTGGTCTGTGGTGCTCGCCTGGATAGATTCCCGGCCTTCTCCCTTCGATAATGTTGTTGTAAAAACAACAGTCGTCGAATTACTCCGATGTGTGTCAATCTGCCAGGAAGAAGGATGGTTGATAAAAAAGCCGAGTTTGTTATCTGTATATGTCAGCCAGTCGGAGGTGTCCACAACAGAATTGACGGTGAATGACCTACAAGCGCTAAAAAATGTATCACGGTATTTCGGCCAATTCGCTAACTCACTGAAAAAATACAACTCATACACGATCTTGTCTGATTGCACAAAGCAGTGGGCATGCGTAAATAGTCCTTTCATTTCGCCAATGATAATCTGTCGCTGGGGATCAGAATAATCAGACTGTTCATCATTAATGTCCTCATGCCCCTGGATAAGCTCCTGCATATGTTCAGGTATCCAGTCGGTAAATGATCCTGCATTATTATAAAAAGTTGACGTAAAATACGCCGTGCCAGGCGAATCATTTGGATCATATGCCGTCAGCAATCCCTGGCGCTCTGCGTTATTGTCTGGCGATTTTTCAACAATCCAGTCAGTCGGCAGAACAAAGGAAAAGTCACGATACGCTGAAGAGTATGTATACGTTTGCTCATCCTCCACCGCTCTATTCACATTATTCACCACCGTATTCGTGGCATTAGCGTTTGCCGAATTGGCATTATTCGAATCACCACAGCAAATCCGGTTCCGCTGCGTTTCGCTGCGCACATGATAAAACCACGCCGCTCCGACCATAAGAGCCGCCACCAGCGTGATAACGATAATGACGGCAATATGTATAAACCCCCTGGATTTCATATGGCTATTATTCTAATGGGTTAGCCGTGATCTCCACGCCGTCCGACGTGACGCTGTTTACGGTAATGGAAAAATTCGGCGCTGTCTTGGTCGAACCCTCGGTAAACGTCACCGTTCCGTAATCACAACGCTCATCGTAATAGTGGTCAAATGTCCCATCTGATATGCACTGCTCCTGCTCCCTGTTCCGACAAATGACGTTGCTGTAACCGCTGGCCAGATCTATCTTCTCGTACGCGCCGACCGGCTGGGCGGCGGTAAACAGCGTCCCATCACAATAATAATGGGCGCGGTACAATACGGTGGCACGACCTAAGAGATCGCTGCCCAAGTCGTCGGCGTAGGTGGAAGGATTCGGATAATACCCGGTAGCACCAGGATTGCTGTCCACCCAGCGCGTATCGCCACCTTGGGAATAAGATAATTGCAAATCCGCTGTTTTACCGGACACGCTAAAGCTTTTCAGAGTGATAATCGCCTCAGCGTCGGTAAACACGAAGGCGTCACCGACCGAATGGAGCGTAATCGTGATAAAACCGGCCGCGTTAACTTCTGCGGGCGTCTGTACCATGATGTTGGTGGACGCATTGGAAACGACCGCTGTCGTATTCACTGAAACAGCCGTATTGGTACGTGAACTGTTGATGTTCGCATTCGCATTGGCCATGGTATGTCCGTTACTGACCACATCCGTATTGACATCGGATGCGGCATTTACTGAGGTGCCTGTTGTATTTGCATTTTTTATAGTCACCTCTTGGGGAGCGATCAGGTCGCTAACGGAATTGGAAAACTCGTGACCATGTTGGGAAAAATATACCACTGCGCCAACCGTGCCAATAACAAAAATTGCGACGAGAATTACCAGTGCCAATGGCAACGCTCCTCTTTGGGTGTACATAATACAATTGATTAATAATTACGTCGCTGTGTACCGGGTAGTTCCCCGCGCTTTATTCTCCCCCGCACCCGCAGTTACCACCGCAAGGACAGTCTGGTCCGCCTTGGGAAAAAATATGCATAAAAAAGTTATGGATGATTAATTAATGATTACAGGATACATCATATTTACAATGTACACAAGAAACTTTTATATAATTCAGTTACTTCCCAAAACTTCTTTTTGAAATGTATTGATTCCGAATATATTCTCAAACTCCGCTGTAGTTTTGATTAATTTGCCGTGAGGAAAAACATTTTTCAAAAGGGGCTTGTTTTCTATGCGGGCAGCCATTTCGCCGGTCGGGAGCCAATTTATTCCTGCTTTATCAAATACCTTCTTCAGTTGGTAGCACTCTTGCTTCAAAACCAATAATTTCAGCTTTTCAAAATCCATTTTATGGATTATCTTATAGATATCCGCGGCTTTTACGGCTAATTCATCTGTCAGCATGCTTATTTGATTTATATCCAGAAGTTTTCCGTCGGCATATACGGCAAATTTTTTCATGCCTTGCACGGGACTTCGTCCTTTGGAAATTGTATGGCATCCGACGAATGATATGGCCCAATCTACGCCTTCATAGGCCGAATAAATAGTTATATTATTTATACTGGATAAATAAATTTCTGGCCATAATTCCCGAGGTTGGAGATTTGGGAAACTCCGGATTAACAAGGTTTGATTTGACGGCAATGCGTACGGGCCATAAGCGTCCCAGCCAAAGTCAGTCACTAGATCATTGTATATCCCGTGGACAAATGACCCGATGGCAGTTATACACTGTCCAATTATTCGGGCGCTTTGCGTATCAGCCTTGCTCCATTCAATTTGCTTCACGAGATAAGCGATTTCGGAATTGTCATGCAGCGGGTTTGACGTCAGGGCAAATGGATCATCGGGGCAACTTTCCGTCAGTAGGCGGGCGAAAAAATTCGATACTAATTCATAATTCTGCTTATTTACTACGGGATTCGCATAATACGCAGTGATTGTTTTTATCAGTATTGCTCGCATGTTGGATGGCGGCGGCAAGATTTCCCTTATTTCATTAAAATTCTTTGTTGCTAAATTTAATTTTTTAATAACTTTTGCAATATTGGACATCCATACGTCATACCACAACGGATAAAAATGATAAAAATCAAGCGGCTGAAATCCTTCCAGCACCTGCCCTTTGAATAAACTAGCGGCCGATTTTGAAAATTCTTTAATCCAGGTCATAGATTTTCCCGTTTTTACCGTCAACGCGTATGCGCCTGCCATCTTTTAGTGCCTTGGTGGCTGTTTTTGTATTAACCACACAGGGAATACCCATTTCACGGCTCAGGATGGCGGGATGAGAGGTAATGCCGCCGATATCAGTGACAATGGCCGAAGCCTTCACCATCGCCGTTACCATGGTGGGATCAGTTATGGTGGTGACTAAAATATCGCCATCTTTGAATGATGACGGATCGTCGCCAGAATGAAATAAACGGACTACGCCCACTATATTTCCTGGACTGGCGCCTATACCGGTAAGTAATACTTTTTTCACAGATCCGCAGTTAATAGTTACTTCTCATAGGGAAAACGAACCCACCCGTCCACCCGCCGGGCGTAGAAATTCGGAAAACAGTGGCTAGTCGGCTTCCAATAAAGGACGGCGGTGAAAGTGTTTTTCACATTTGGCATTTTCTGCAGCCGCTTCCTTACTTCCGACATGGTCGTGCCCGAATCCACCAGGTCATCAACCAAGAGAACGGAACCTTTCAGCGGCACAGCCGAGGAAAACTGGCCGACAGTGAGCTGGCCGCGCTTTTTGCCTTTGTAACTCTGGACGGCCACGACGGCCAACGGCTTATTCAGCACATGCGACAACTGGCAGCCCAGCACCAGCCCACCGCGGCTGATGGCCACGATTACGTCGATATGCTGGGTAATAGTTTTAGCCAGCCGTTTAACGTCGCGGTGGTAGGCCGGCCAAGTAACATTTACTTTTTTCATTTGGAATAAGAAAAAGTTTTCACTACACCGTCGAACTGGGCAAGTAACGTGTTGGTTTCTGCATCAGCGGTTTTGTTCACCAGTTTCGCGTAGGCCGTATCGACCGTCGTCACATCCTGCGGAACCAGCACCGCGCCTTCAGTATCAGTCGGTGAGTTGGGCAACTGCACGTTGTTTGAATCCGGTAGGAATACCGACAGGACGCCGACCGGATAAACGGGGTTATCGGTCTGGAAAGCGAACACTTTAACGAAATAGATCGTGCCTCCGCCGCCCAAGGCGTCCAAACGAGTCAGATATTCTACAGTCCACTTACCGTTGATCTGCTTTGTTGTGCAATCGCGGATATCCTGGCCGTATGACCATTGGTACGTCGGCCCTTGGTCGCAATATGTCTGCAGTCCATGGTCCTGGTCGTATGCCGACAATTGTTCACCCTGCCACCCCTCTCGGCCCGGGGCGAAATCAATGGTGTTGTAAAACAGGCTGAACCGGGAATTGAACGACGTCATAGAGGATCCATAAAAGTTTACGATATGCGACCCGCCTTCGCCAGAAGAGTACCAGCGCGACGACACCACCGGCCACCAGGCAGAAGGGTAATCAAATGATACGTTCACATCATCATTTCGATAGTTGAGGGTGGTTGTCCGCTCTTTGACCAGCGCTTCGCCGGTAAATGTGAATGTCGAAACGATAGCCTGCTGTATGCTGTCGTCCATAATGGTTACGGGCCAACTGAATTCGATGAAATAATTGCCATACGGGATGGACACAACCGTATCCTGCCCGTATAACACGTACTTTGTCCCCTTTTTCACGGTAATACCCCTCACATACATTTTTGAACTCGATTGCAGGTCTTCCGAAGTGGCGAAGGCAACCGTTAACTGACTTTCCAGTTTATCGCTATAACCGATCGATGTCGGGTTGAGCTCAACTGTCGCATGGGTATTATCATTTAGCGTAACGGCCCAATCTTGCGGATAATTAAAAGCGTAACCAAACTCACTATTAGTATAGTGCTGCCAGTTTTCAACATCTACCTGGTTAACTGCATTACTATTACTGACGCTACCCGTGTTTTTAATCGTGTTCACCATAGCATTCGTATTCAACGAAGAGTTAACAGTACTATTGGTATTGGTGGCCGCATTGCTTACGACGATGGTTTTCGAACTCGGGGTGATGAATTCCTTGTATAATCCTCCGTCATTGATAAAGAGAAAATATACCATTACCGAACAGGCCAGCACCATTAGTACAAACACGACAGTCCACGCGAAAATGCGCTGCTTCAGGACCAGCGTGTCGTCATTTGGCTTTTTCGGTTTGGCTGCCATCGTTTACTGCACGGTAAACGTTTTTTCAATAGTCTGTATCGGAGTCGCCTTGCTCACGATATCGGCGTTCTTCGTTTCGCTCCAGTTGGCGCATAAACCGCCGACCGTGTCCTCGACGTCAGTACAATCGTAGATTGAAAATACCACCCGATAGTCCCCGGTTCTGCTAAACTTCGCGGTGTAGTCAAATACGCCGTTGTCATATCCTGAAGCGATGGGCACTTCCTGGGCAAAACCGGCTGTCACCGGATCCGCAAACCTCATGTCAGTGGAATACCACGCTTCGCCGTCAATAAAGACCTGCCACAACAGGAGGATATGCAGCGTATTGGCATCTGCGTTTGCCACGTGGCACCGCCCCAGCCCCACGGGTAATCCGCTGGAATCAGGCAAGGCGCCCGTACCATCCCCTGCGGTAAACGTGCCGGACGGCAGGGTACAGTCCAGCGTAAAATGTTCATGGGCAGAATTGGAATTCTGGTCGACGGCTGGGACCGCATCGGCTTCCCCGCGGATACACACGGTTTCACAGTCCGCCGCAGAAACAAAAGGCGGCTGGGTGCAGACCGCGCCGCCGGAAAACTCCTGGCATTTTTTTGTCTGAGGGTCGAAATACGCGCCGCCGTTGCTGTACTCAGCACACCCGCCGCCGACATCCCATGTCTGGCAGCGCGGGTCATCCAGTCCTTTGGCGACTACTGATCCATTTTCGGACGGGGTTTTCAGAAAAATAAAATATACGGCAATAACCAAGCCGACCACGATAATCCCACCCAGGCCTAGCCAGAGCTGAAGTCGGGCGCGTTGTACCATTTTTTGCGGTGAAGCAGTGTCCATGGGTTATAAGCCTTCCTGCTTAGTAGTATAGTACATTTTGGCACACACCGTCATATGCGAATTATTTTACCGGTTCTGTCGGCGTAGTTAACGGGTGCCCGTTCTGCCCGTTGCCGTTCGCCTGGGGCGGTGCCTTACTGAACAGCGTCTGGCCGATTTTAATGCCGAAATGCGACAGGAAAAGGAGGCCGATGACGACTTTCAGGAAATCCACGGAGCGGAAAATCAGGCTGAAGGCCACGCCGCTTTCCGGCGAAAAACCGATCAGCGAAAAAATCAGCGCCTCCCCCGTTTCCGTGCTGCCGAACGATCCAGGGATGGGCAGGAGGAACGTCACCACGGTCAACGTCGAAACTAAAATAACGTCCAGGAACGTTGCTGGCAGTCCGAGAAAAAGCATAATCGACCACATAGCCGACAGGGTTACGATACCACCGAGTACGGACAAACCCAGACCGCGGTAGAGCGTACGCCGGTCATGCCGGAAAAATTTAATGACAATCAGTTCAAACGCTCCGATTTTGTCCATCACTTTCGCGACGAATGAAAGCTTATGGAGCTGGAAAAACCTGATGATGCTGCCAAAAAAATCCCGGGCGCGCAATGTCCGGTAATAAAAAAATGCAATTAAAAAAATGAAAAGCAGGCTGATGAACAACAGGCCGGCGATCAATTTCCATGACAGGCTGAATTTTATCAGCACGTAAAAAATGGAAAAAAGCAGAAACGGCAGGGCATAACTGAAATCCATCAATTTGTCGATAATCACCGAGGCCAGCCCGTCGGACAAGGGCACACCGGCATCTTTTTTCAGAACCATAGCCCGGATCGCCTCGCCGCCCACGTTCGGGGAGGGCGTGATGTAGTCGACGGAAAACCCGACGATCTTGGCCGGTAAAATTTGGGATAATTTGACCGGCTGCCCCAGGCTGCGTAAAATCAGGTACCAACGGTATTGGGTGATAAAAAACGCCAGTGCGTATAGAAAAAGTATGACAAACCACTTGGCAAAAGAAAAATCCACGATAGTCTGCCAAATGCTCGGCAGGCCGACCTTGAGTATGACCCCGACAAACAGGGTAATACCGACGACCGCCGAAGTAATAAAAAATATGATTTTTTTCATGGAAATTCCCGGGTTTGCGCCTAACAAAAAATGGACGCTAATCCATTATAGTATACTCAAAACGCACTATTTTTTCAATTATTGGGCCAGACCACAATCATGGCGCTGCGGCCGTTATCCACGTCCCCGTTGTTCCAATCATGGATGGCGTTCATGATGACCTCAGGCGAATATTGGTATCCCTCGCCTTTACGCGTTCCCGGATCATTGGTAATGATCATATCATCGGTCCAGCCCCGGATGACGATCATGTGGTAGAGCGGCCCGGGTTGCTTGAAATTTGGGTTGCCGAGTTTGCGGCCGGCCGTCGGGACAATGACCGGCCTTCCTTCCGCCACTTCAGCCTTGATGTCATCCAACGTAATGTCGTACTTCACTTCCACCTTATCGTACCCCCAGAGCCCGCGGATAAATTGGGCAGTCTCTTCGGCTGTCGTATCCTTATAAAACCCGAGCGTCTGGTTTTCGTAATCAACGATTGTTTGCAGCTCGGTATTGGCCAGTTCGGGCGTAAACGTCTTCTTCTGCCAGTAATAATGCACGATCAAAGCCGCCGCTTCCTCGCAGGACTCCTCATGCTGCTCGTCCCAGTTCACCAGCGGAGCCTGAGTGGTAAACGGTACGGCCAGATTCATCTCACTGGGTATGACCACAGCGGGAGGATTGGCGGCATTCTGGTTGACCAAAAGATTCGCATTCTGGTTGATGCGCTCGTTGATAATCTGGTCATACGTCAGCGGCACCGGCTCAGGCTCGGTCAGCCATTCGTGCCACGCGGTCGCTAAACGATGGCGGCCCATATAACCCAGGCCGGCCATAATGATTACCACCATCAATATATTGAGCAATAGGATCTTGTTTTTCATATGAATAGCGTAGAAGTATAGCGCGGGATTCGGCCACTGTCAAGGCGCCTGCTGGTGTAAAAAAACAGGCTGCCAGCCTGTTTGCCGTCGCCGGATGGCGACTTGATCAGAGCCAATCCCGACGTTTAAAAAACCAGGCCAGCATACTGACGGATGCCACCATGAGTACCAAAGACACGTAAAACCCGGCCGGCGAGTCCAGCGTCGGGATGTGGTGAAAATTCATACCAAAAATCCCGGCAATGAGGCTGGGTACCAATATCAGCGCGCCCCAAGACGTGACTTTTTTCATGATAACATTGAGGTTGTTGGAAATCGCCGTAAGATGAATTTCAATAGTCGACGTCAGGATATCGCGGTAGGTCGTCACCATTTCAGTCAGCTGCGTCATGTCCATTGCCATGTCACGGAGCTGTTCTGCGGCGTCCGTACTGAGCTTGTCGCCAAACTGCTTTTGCAGGGCATTGACCACTTCCCGGTTTGCGACCATGCTCTTATGCATGTAGATCAGGCTCTTTTTGACTTCCAGCGTTTCCTTCATGACCGAATTACTGTGCTTGTAATCAAACATCCTTTTTTCAACATTTTCCAGCTGGTCGCTAATGGTATCGACGACCGAATAGTACTCATTTGTGGCGTCGCCGAATATGGCAACCATCAGCCCGATAGTGCCGTCACGGGTCAATTCGGGTAGCCGGTCTTTCGGCACATCAGACAGCCGCTCTACCGCGCCGCTGTGATCATAATGGAGAGTTATCAAATGCTTATGGGATTCAGGCACAAAAGCGACTAACGGACGGGTACTGTGGTGTTCATCGCCTGACAACGGCGCACTAAAAACAATGACAGAAAACGCGCCCAGCCGGTAGACGATTGGCCGCTGGGTAACCCGCATCAGTTCCTCAAGCTCATTGACGCTCAGCCCGACTGTTTTGCTGACTACTGCCAGCTCCGGTGCGGTCGGACGGTTAAAATCTGCCCAAAAAAACTTACCGGCCGTGACATCGGCCAGGGTACCGTTTTTAAGGGTTGTTTTGTCGAGCAGTTTAACGAGTGATGACATAATGACTACAGTATAGCGCAAAAAGTATTATTCAACCACCACGCCACTGTTTCCCAGCAAGCCCCAATTCCACTCAAAACTTGATCGGGTAAAGTATTTCTCACCGTAAATAGGGTCCATGGTGATAATTTTTGTCGGGTTGTCTGCCGAACCGATGAAACCGATGGCTACCCGCGCGTGCTCCCCGATCTCCACCGGGTAGCCGCAGTGTTGGCATTGTTGTTGTGGTTGGCTTTCATTCATAATTACTCAACATGAAGGTCTGCATGAATCTGATCGAGTTGCGTATCGGTGAGTTGATCCAGGCGATTGAGTATCGTCAGGATTGAGGAACGCAATCCACGTACATTCAAGTATGGGGCTAACCGGCCTCTGATCATGTTAAGACGTTGCGTTCGTGCTTTATCCAGCTGTAGCGAAACGCGGGAAATCCAGGACAAGCTTCTGAGACGAGTTTGCACGGCACCCGCAAACCTCGGATCTGTCGGCAGTACTCGCATATGACGCATTACCACGGTATGGTCGGCGGCGGAATACGTGCCAGTGATAGTTATGATGCCATGGGCATACCATCGCGCCAATACCTCGCTCAGGCGGATTTGCACATCAAGATCCGACGTCATAATACTGAAGCGTTGCGATGTCAACCTTATGCGCACCTGAATGTGTTTTTTTGTCGTGACGGTGAGTATAGTCATTATTGTTGTCCGCTAATAAACCATCGGATGAAAATTCTCGGGTCCTCTAGGATGTGGTATTTTTCACAGATTGACTGCACATCAGGAAGCGTAGCAGATTCGAATGCCATCAACTCAAAATCTTCTTTTACGATCGCGACTTGTATCCGCTCCAGATACCCCTCGCGATACTGATCAAGTTCGGCCCGAGCCTCAACGGATAATCTCTCCAATGCCCCGGATATCATCTCGTTGTCCCACTCCTGTCGGTGACTGTCGTACTGCTGGTCAATCTGGTAAGAGATATACGCGGTGATTTGATTCAACTGTTCGGCGGATAACTCGATACTGTAGTCGAAAAATAATTTATACATATCGGCCGACAGATCAGTCTGGTTGATCCCGAATCCACCCTCTATAAAAAGGTGTTTCTGCTCTTCGCGGGCCCACTGCGCAATTATGCCATTAAGCTTGTTCCGTCCCTCGTCCGGCAACATCTGTACAATTGCTTCCAGTTTTTCACGATTTTGAGCCTGTTCATATTTAGCAAGACGGTCATATCGGGCGTCGGACGAAACAAAAGGATCAAATTCCGGATCCTGTTTTCTCACCCAATCATCTACCAGCTGGAAGTCTTCCGGGTGGTCTTGTTGCAATCCCCATGGATTGGAAAAATATTCCTGGCAAATCTCCGCCCAGTATTCTTCCACACGGATAGCGGTATTCTCTACTGCATCGGGATTATTAATCGATTCTACATAATCTGAATGAAAAATATTTGTTCCTTGACAATATTGATACGTCACATCCGCCAGCAACTTCAACCGATCACCGGCAGTCAAGGTGTTGTCCGACCGCCAATCATTGGCGTGGCCGCTTTCGTGTCCAAAGATGGCGACAATTTCCCTGGCGTCACCGGCGGTCGGGAAAAAATCCACGGTTGTGATTCGTTGATCCTTGAGATGGGCTACGGCCGCGCTCTTTTCTCCGCTCATATTGTATTGCTCGGGCAGGGCAATTTCCGCCGAATCCGGATTTGATTTAAAAATGACTGAGTCAATCTCATTTTTTGCCCAGCCTTTGGGAAACGTATGTTCAATAATACTATCCATTTCAGCATCTGCCAGGCCGACCGTCTCAAAACCAGTGACGACCAAATCCCGGACTGAATCCGGCTTTTCAATTGCGTCGGCAATTTCTGGTTCCAGGGAAGTGACGTAAAAATTATCTACAAACTCCTGGCCATATATTTTGGTCAGATAATCCAGCTCGGATTTATGTTCCTGGTTAAACTCGCAAATCCGTCGGTTTAGCTCTTCCAGGGCGTGCCTTTCCTCTTCCGCATTACGAGCCTGTTCGGCCCGAACGGTGAGCGTCGGCGCCCGAGACGTAACCGCACCGATATCAAAAAGGATGTCGTCCAATGGTTTGCCGATGGCTTCCGGAACATTATCGGTCAATCGGTACGCCGCGTCCAGCGTCGCAATCGTGTTGACGGTGATCATCCCCCACAGAGCGAGTCTGGTCATGATCTTTTTTACCCTCTGAAAACCCGTGGACCTGAAATCACGAGCCTCAGCTCGCTTGGGTCGGTCAGAGACTGGCTCAGACCCCGGTGTATCTTCAGATGAAGCTCCTGCCCCGTTTGGACACCCCGGCGCATGCTCCCCAATTTCCACCGGGTAGCCGCAGTGCGGGCATTGTTGTTGTGGTTGTCCCTCTGACATAGTTCTTCATCCTAACACTTACGTTTTCCTTATTCAACGACGACTCCACTATTGCCGAGTAAGCCCCAATTCCACTCAAAACTTGATCGGGTAAAGTATTTCTCACCGTAAATAGGGTCCATGGTGATAATTTTTGTCGGGTTGTCTGCCGAACCGATGAAACCGATGGCTACCCGCGCATGCTCGCCGTTGACCGCGACGACATTCCCGCCCTGTGGCGTTTTCCAGTCAATCCTCGTGCCGGTACCGGCCGTACCCCAAACGACAACCGGATTGCCTTTCTTTATCTCCGCGGCCAACTGGGCCACGGTCCAGCCGGTGAAGGCTTGGGCCGTGCGATACGCCTGAGCCGCTTTTGCGATCGGGTCCCAATACACCCCATACCCCGTACTTGGCTGATGACCGTCGATATCGCCGACAAACGCCACATTCGGATTGCCCCACACTCCATTGCTTTTCGGCGTGGGATCAAATCCGATGGCATTGATCAGGGGCGTCTCCGTGATACTGACGCCTTTATACGTCAGAGCCATCACCAATGAGGCTACTTCACAACTGAGGTTATGGTCCTGATGGTTGAAAATAACATTCAATCTCGTTATGGAAAATTCCGTCGTAAAACCGAACGCATACTCATCAGCCAGATCAAAACCCTGGATGCCGGCAATGCCGGACGTCAGACGGACGGTATAGCCGGTATTGAAAGCGAGCAAGTCAGCCGGCTGAAAAGCCAGTGTATTCCCGTCCCAGGAAAAATCGCCGGCTACTCCGGGTGAAATTGAAAAATGCGCCTGTGCGGAATCATGGTCGACTGCCTGGTTGAAAGTGATACGGACCGTACTGTCCACGCCAACACCACCGCTGTGGTCCGCGGGTGAAGTCGAGCTGACCCGGACCGGCCCGACAGTGGTAAATGAATAATTCGCGTCCTCCGGCAAAAAACCGCCGGCAGTATTTTTCATACCCTGGTCTAGCTTCAGATGGTATGTCGTTTCAGGGGTATACCCTGTCGGCTGGAACACGAATTGCGTATCACCGGCGGCCCGCCAATCGCCATCAGCAACCGGATCCAGATGTACTTTTTCGGAAAACGACGCGGCGTCCATGGGCTGAGTGAATGTCACCACGATCGGGTCAAGGATTCCGACCGTACCGCCGGCCGGCGACATATTAGCCACACCCGGCGCCTCGCGAGTCGACCACGTATCATGCCAGACTGACTCGAGTTCCCCCTGGTGAGCTACGTCATCAGAATCCGAGTAATACCGAGTGATACTCTGGAAAATATTCAAGGTATAGGTTGTTCCCTGCGACAGCGGCTCGGAGGGCTTGATGCCTACTATCGTTCCGTCGCTGTTTGTTTGCGTCGTGAAAGGAATATCGGGTGAAAACGCATAAGAATATATCACGCCCTTCGGCGCCGGCAAGTCATAGGTTATTTGCCATTGGGCGTCCGGCGAGATTTCTTCCGTTGTGGCAGGCGTCACGGCCACGACGGTCGGCACGGCCGCGGTAGTGAAGCTGAATGTCACGGTCCGTGGCTGGCGGTAGGACGGCCATGCGCTTTTTATCCCGCTAATTTTAATCTGGTACGTCGTATCCGGTAACCAGCTTACTTCCGGCTGGAAAGTTACGGTTCGGGACAAATGATCTTTATACAAAAACCTGGCGTACTGGACTTCGCCGAACGCATTGGGCGTTACGCTCACCGTTAATCCCCTGGATACCGGAACGCTGAAGTCAATGCCAATAGTAGCGTCAAGCGGTACCCGGCCGTCCGTCATGGGCACGTCCAGTGAAGGCTGTGGGATGTAGCTCCATAAAATTGTCCCGACCGCCAATACTAAAAAGACGCCAGCACTGATGACCCAAGCGGCGCGGTGAAACCTTGGAATATGATTATTATTTTTATTTTTGAAGAACATAAGGGTTCAACACCAATCATTATAACAAAAAAAATCGAATTAGTCAATACCGACTACTTCTACTTAATGAATAATGACAAGCCGCCTATTGGTTATGCGGGTCGGACGACTCCGGCGGCAAACTTGATTTTTGCTGTTTTTTTATAGTGACCAGACCAAGAATGATGCCGACTACCCCGAGTATAAGTAGGATGCCCAGGTACCAGTTTGGAAAATTGAAATTATCCATCGGAAAAATTAAAAAAATGATGCCGTTGAGGCTGAGGATGATTCCGACAACGAGAGTGTACCACGATGAAACCATAAAAAATGAGTTTAATAATATCATATCAAGTATAACTCATTCAACGCATTCCTCCAAGTGAATAAAAAAGGGCATTGTCCGACCGGACAAAGCCCCTTGTTTCGCGTCAGTATTCAATTCCCGATCTCATGGATATACCGTTCGATCGGCTGACGGAGTCTGCGCAGCACCCCTCTCCCCCAAACCCTGAGCAGGAATGTCTGGACACTGTTGCGGAATTCATACAACGGCCGCCATTTCCTACGGCTGTACGCTCCCGATACCGTTCGCCGTATATCAGCCAGAAGAATACGACACGTGTACCACAGGTTATAGGCCCGGGGCATGGCATCAAGATACACAGCTGCCTGCAGCTGCCTGGCTGTCATTCCAGACGGGTGGAAGGTGACATGGAGCCCGTCATATTTTGACCAGTCGCGCGTGAAAATGCGGCCGGTCGCATTCAGACGGTCATACAGCGCGGAGCCGGGTATGGGCAACAAGATCATGAACTGTGTCGTCTCCAGGCTCCAGCGGATGCATGTCTGCAGCGTCCGCTTGACGGTAGTCAGATTGTCATCGTCAAAACCAAGTACGAACATGCCATGGATCGCGATATGGTACCGGTGGAAAATCCGGGTAAATCCCTCCATGTCCCGCACGTCGAGCTGCTTGCGGACGGCCGCTAAACTTTCCGGGTTGATCGACTCATAACCGATGTATGCGCGGTTGAAACCCGAGAGGTTCAGGGCTTGCATCACGTCAGCATGCTTTGCCAGATCGAGACGGACCTGACCGCTGATCGGCCTGACCAGGTTTTGGCTGACAATTTCCTGACAAAGCCGTTTCAGCCGAGACACGCTGGCCGCGTAATTGTCGTCCACCACAAAAATCGAGTGCCGCCCATACCGAGCGTCGTAGTACCGCAGATCATCGAGCACTTTTTCCGGGGACCGGAAACGGTACTGATGCCCGAACATCGGGACTTCCACGCAAAACTCGCATGAATACGGACAACCCCGTGAAGTCATCAGCGGGATATTCTGTGGATGGTATCCGCAGACCAGTTCAAGATTCGGCGTTGGCAACGTATCCAAATCAACCAAATCGGCCGGCGGGGTATGCACAACCTGGTCGCCGATCTTCAGTGATAGGCCTCGGATACCAAGCAATGCCCGTGGATCCGATTTTCCGCCCTCATACCATTCGAGGAACTGCAAGAAACTGACATCTGCTTCATTCCTGAATACATAATCGGCTCCGTGTTGCAGAGCTTCCTCCGGCAGAAACGTGACGTGTGGCCCTCCGATCAAGATGGGGGCCCGGCTGTTCGGACCGGAACGTATGTGCTTGATCAGTTCATACGCCCGGTTCATGGTTGAGGTGATAGACGAAACAAGCAGCATATCCGCTCGTTCCACCATAGTCCAATCGATTGGCGCGGCAGTCTCACTGTAAATAACACACTGATGACCGCGCTGTTCTGCCATTGTAAGTAAAAGCGGCAGGCCAAGGCGTGGCATGCGGGATCCACTATAATAATGCAATCCCGACGCGCGCGGTTCAATACCAACCAACAACATGATGAGCTCCTTTCGCTCGTGAATATTTCAAATGACTATTTTCCTAACAAGCCACCCCAGTGTGCGCCCAACAGGCTGATTGTCAAGTGCATAACTAAAAAATGCCCCATGAAACGAGGACAATGAATTGCCTGCTACTATGCCCCGTTACCAGAAAATTACTTTTTCGTAACGGCGCTGGTAAACCAGGAGAACACCCACAATACCGCACCGCCGATAAGCGCCGAGACAAACCCGTCAACAGCAAAGCCTTTGACGATCGTGGAGACGAGCAAGATAAGCCCGGCATTCACGACAAACGTAAAGAGTCCAAGCGTCAAAATCGTTATCGGCAAAGTCAACACGATAATAATCGGTTTGATAATGGCGTTGATGATGCCGAGAATCACGGCCACGATCAGAGCCGCATAAAATGAATTGACATGAAAACCAGGCACCAGATAAGCAACCGCCATCAGTGCCGCGGCGTTCAACAACCAACGAAGGAGTATGTACATAAAATAAATTTTTTAATCCGTCATAAGCGTGGGCTAAAAGGTCGCACGCGACGAGTCAATCATTCAAGAAAAGTGTCAGCAACTTCCAAAAAGGGATTTCCGATATGTTTTAGCGCCTACCGGATTCGAACCGGTGTTGCTTGGATGAGAACCAAGTGTCCTGACCGGGCTAGACGAAGGCGCCATGAACGTTAGTTGACGAATATATTGATGTTCTGCGCCTCACGGGGGATGCGCCTGCCCCACACAATCCAAACAGAGTGAGAATTGAGCGGGGTCCTGGACCGGCCCCCGTCAGCGGTGACGATAGGGCCCTATAACATCCCCCCTAGTGTAAAGGAGTTGATAAAAAAATCAAGAAAACATTACCGACACCAAACGATGCTGTACTGGACTCTTATCTCACAGACAGAAAACAATCCAAAGGTTGATTTAAAAAACCAGCCTTACTGGATCATCGTGCCGGGCTAGTTTTTCCGGTACTGCTCGAAAAAAATTGCAGCCAGGAAAGAAACCATGGCCATCTGCAGATAGAATGAAGAGGAAATCAGGACAACGGCATCGCGTACTTCATTGAAAAAGCCGAAAATCCCGCACATGAGGCCAAAAACGGCGAATGCAATCGGAATATATTTGTGTTTTAACATGATTTCACCCCCTTTCTACAAGCCATCCCATTCGGGGACGGTATAAAACTTGGATATATTATATCTTTTTACCTATGCTCTGGCAAATACGCACTAGTGTGTTTGAGTACCCCCATTCATTGTCATACCAGGCCACCACTTTCAGGAGGTCTCCGTCCACGACATTAGTCAGTGACAAATCGACTATGGAGGCGTGGGGATTGCCGATAAAATCTGAGGAGACCAGTTTTTCCTGTGTTACGTCCAGCACCTCCTTGTAGCGCTTCTCCTCCTTGGCGGCAATAAACGCCGCATTGACCTCCTCCTTGGTAACCGGACGGCTGACCACCATGGTAATATCGGAAAGCGAAACTACCGGCGTAGGCACCCGGATGGAAAGGCCGTCAAACTTCCCCTTAACAGCGGGTACGGTCTCGCCGGTCGCGATGGCCGCGCCGGTTGAAGTCGGGACAATATTAGCTGCTGCGGCCCGGGCACGGCGCAGGTCTTTATGAGGACCGTCGACTAAATTCTGGTCAGCCGTATACGAATGGACAGTCGTCATCATGGCCTTCTTGATCCCGAAGACGCGGTTGACTATTTCAATCACCGGGGCGATGCAATTGGTCGTACACGAGGCGTTTGAAATGATTTCCTGATCCTTAAGCTGACTGTCATTGACACCAAGCACGAACGTATCCACGCCGCCGCCCTTGGCCGGCGCAGAAATGACGACCCGCTTGGCTCCGGCTTCAAGATGTGCGGAAGCCAGTTCTTTTTTTACAAAACGCCCTGTTGACTCTATAACGACATCGACTCCGTATTCCTTCCACGGGAGTTTGGCCGGCTCTTTTTCGGCCAGGACCGGATATTCCTTGCCGTCAACGACAATAGCTTTCTCAGTTGACTTGACTAGCTTACCGAATTTTTCGTACACGGTATCATACTGCAATAAGTGAGCCAGCGTGGCCGTATCGGTCAGGTCATTGATGGCCACTACTTCTATGCCGGGCTTTGTCAAAGCGATTTTGAAGGCGGCCCGGCCAATGCGGCCGAAGCCATTGATAGCAAGCTTTATGGACATACACGGTACGGTTAATGGATTAATGTTTATACAATGTGGGATTTCTTGACTACCCCGCCGCTGCCGAACATCTGGACTTTTTCGCGGACTACATCCTCAATAGCCAGTATTGACGGCGTCAGAAGTTCCCGGGGATCAAAAATTGACTGATCAGCGTTCAGGGTGTGGCGCAACATATCGGTAAAGGCGATGCGCAGCTCCGTATCGATATTGATGATCCTGATTCCCAGTTGGATGCCCTGCTTGATCTGCTCGACCGACAGTCCAGAAGCGCCATGCAGAACCAGGGGCGTATTCGGGATCAAGCGGTGAATATGTTGTAAGCGCTCGATATCCAAACCTGGATTCCCCTTACGCATCTTAATGATGCCGTGCACGTTGCCGACGGCCACCGCCAGCGTATCAACTCCGGTTTTAGTGACGAATTCGAGGGCTTCCTCCGGTTGAGTCATGAGCTTCGCCCGTTCCGTGGGCTCAACTTCCTCCAGCCCCTTCACGACACCCAACTCGCCCTGAGCCAGGACATTACGCCGATTGGCGAAATCTACTGACTGCTTGGTCAGAATAATATTTTCCATGAGGGGCATTTCGGACGCGTCCATCATGATTGATGAAAAACCGGCTCGTACGCATTCGGCCACCGACCGGAAGCTGCGGCCGTGATCCAGGTGCAAAGCAATGGGCACATTTCCCGACTCCGCGGCAGCCACGTTTTGGACAATTGACGTAATGGCTTTCAGCCCCGCATATTCGATGCTGGTTTCTGATACCTGCAGGATGACCGGCGACCGTTCCTTGGCAGCCGCCCGGACGACGCCGAGGGTCGTTTCCAGGTTTTCAATGTTAAACGCTCCCAGGGCATACCCCTTGTCGTTGGCATCTTTTAATAATTCCCGAAGGTGTACAAGCATAGTGTTACGGTGTCACCACCTGATTAATAATTTTCTGGAAACTCATCGCGTCTTTGCTGGCGGCACCGGGCAGCACGCCGTCAATGTCGTCCATTTTGGCGAACCCGCCGACATTTTCAGGATTTACCGAACCGCCGTATATGACGCTCAGGGTTTCTGCCGTATGATCGTCGTACATGTCCTTAATGAGCGTACGGATATATCGATGAACGACCTGCGCTGATTCCGGGGTGTCAGCAACGCCACCCGGATTATCGGGACTGGTACTGATCGCCCACACCGGTTCATAAGCTATAATGACGCGTCTGACTTCATGGCTCCGCACTTCTGCCAAACACTGATGCAATTGCCGTTCGACAACCTTCTTGGTCAACCCCTGATCTTTTTCCTGGCTGTTTTCACCGATACAAACGATGGGCCGCAAGCCAAACTGGAGAGCCAACCTGACCTTCTGGTTTATCATTTCATCAGTTTCATGATAATTATACCGGCGTTCAGAATGACCCACTATGACATACGTAGCGCCGGCACCTTGAAGCTGCTCTGCGCTCACCTCACCGGTAAACGCGCCACGGGCGTGTACGGAAATATCCTGGCCACCGACTCCGATGGGGCGCTCGCCGATAAGGCCTTTCACTTTTTCTATAAAGACAAACGTGGGGCAGATAATCACCTGCGCGGATGCTATTTGGCTAGGAGTCGGCTGGAAATGACCAAAAAAACGATCCACGGACCGGCTATCCAGGTTCATTTTCCAGTTTGCAATGATGTAGAATTGTTTATCCATGATCACATGCCGACGATATGACTTTGAACTTTAGCGATAAGCTATCATCCGCTTGTTATATCATCAATGGTAGCATTTTTGACGTGAGTTTACCAGTTTAGGTTATTCCCACCGCCAATAGTCCTGGATCCACATAAACAGCGCTTTTGCCTCCGCAAACCTGGCAGCACTGGAAACGCTGCCCAACAGCACCACTAATACTTCGTGCGAATTGACATTCGCCAGTGATATGAAATTATAGCCGGACTCGTCTATAAAGCCGGTCTTAGCCGCCTGGACGTCCAACGACGTGTCAGCTAACAGCTGGTCAGTATTATACAGCCGGTGCGTAGCGACCACGCCGGTCGTGGTAAATGAATATTCGCGGGTAGTCAGGGCCTCCCTGATCCTGGGTTGATTAAACGCCGTCCGTACCAGCCGGACATAATCACGCGCCGTGGAGGTATTGCCAGGATCCAAGCCGGACACATCCGTAAATGTAGTAAGGAATAAACTCATCATTTTTGCCTTGTCATTCATCCGCTGGACAAACTCCTGCGTAGTCAAGCCGGTGGACCTGGCCAGGGCGACAGTCGCATTATTGGCTGATGCCACCAGGCTGGCCATAAAAACATCACGGACTGTCGCCGTTTCGCCCGGCCGTACGATCAGGGTATTGCCAGTCGTTGAATCAATATCACCCTGTTCGAAAGTAACGGGCTTGTCCCAGTCCGGCTGGCTATCCAAAAAAACCAGAGCAGTCATGAGTTTGGTCAGGCTGGCGAGCGGACGCGGCTCATCGATATTTTTTTTCCACAGAGCCAGCCCGCTGCCGACATCCAGGACCATTCCGGACCGGATGGTGATCGGCACAGACGGATGCGCAAACACCGTCTTCACATAGGGTGCTGACGATTGGGTGGTGGCTACTCGGGTATGGGCAAGCATGGACTTCGCCATGGACAATTGCACTGACTCCGGCTGGACCGTTATGGGGCCCCGGTACGTCAAACCGTACAAGGAAAACAATATGGCCAGCAGGTAGACGGGCATAACTGCGCTTACTGGCTTGGTTCAGCTACCGGCGGAGCAGGTTCATCGCTTGCCTGTTCAAGTTTCTGTTCCAGCAACTTTTTCAGGTTTTCATCAGAATTTAATTTCTGGAAATCCGGCAATTCTTCCACCCGGTTGACGCCAAGAAACTTCAACAGGTCAAAAGAGATCGAATATACTGTGGCCATCTTTTCCTGGTCTTCCCGTGCCTCAACCAGCCCCTTGATTAGCAGGTTGCGCAGGATGAGGCTGCAATTAACGCCGCGTATCTGCTCCAATTCGGGCTTGGTGATCGGCCCGCGGTACGCAATAATCGTCAGCGTTTCCAGCGACGGCCGCGACAGCTCGCCGCTCTGTTCCGACTTGACGAAGTCCTTCACCAGATAGGCCACATCAGGATTGGTAGCCATCTGGTATGATGAACCGGTTTTTATGACATGGACGCCGCGCTCCGGCACGTTCCATTCCTTCATCAGCTCCTCCGCGGCTATCCTGACTTCTTTTACATCTTTCTGTAAAATCTCTGTCAGTTTCGTTTCTGACATCGGCCGGCCGGAGATGAACAGCAGACTTTCGATAAGTTGTTTTGTAGTCATATGCGCTAATTATGCTAAAGAGTATTAAATAGTATCCTTGACCACTTCCCCTGCGGCGCCGTCGATCTTTTTCACCACGATGTCGTCAAAAACGTTTTCCTGCACTACCGCTACCCAGCGTTGCTTGACCAGCTCCAGGATGGCTAAAAACGTAACAATGACTTCAGTCTTGTTTTTCGCGGTTTTCATCAGCTCATTGAACCGCAGCGTCGCTGTCGTGCTGATCATGTCCTGGATATTGCTGATACGTTCCCGAATGGAAACGGTCTTAATGATCACGTCATGTTCCATGCTGACCCAGACTTCCAGGCCGGCGAGGATATCGGCAAAAAGTTCCCGCAATTTTTCTGATGTCAGGTGTTTCGGTGGGTTGAATACTTTATCGATTTTTACCACCATCTTGTCCCGGGAAAAAGAAAAATGCCTTTTCAGGATCATCTTATGGATCATCTTGGACGCTTCATAAAATTCCTTGTACATTTTCAGCTGACGCTCAAGGTCACTGCTATCGTCATCCTCGACCTGCAGTCCGGGCAACAGGGATTTTGACTTTATCAGAAGCAATTTGGCGGCCACCACTAAAAAATCCGCCAACTCCTCAGGCAGGATGCCTTTCGTCTCGTTCAGATACCGCACATACTGGTCAGTGACATGCGCCAGGGCGATTTGGTTGATATCCATCTCCTCCTGCTCGATCAGCTGCAGCAATAAATCTAACGGGCCTTCAAACTGCTGTAATTTGAACTTGTACGCCATGCTTTATTTGATGATGTAAATAATAACGCCAACTACCGCGATCGCCCCCCAATTGGCGAAAGAAACCCAATTCCGCCGCCACCAATCGAGCCCCTCAAAATGAAAATCAGAAACCGGGTAAAAAATCCTCGTCGCCCATTTGCCCCGGTGGGTAAAAATATCGAGAAAAATATGCAAATAATACGGTATGGCTAATAACCAATATGTCGGTGCAAACACGCGAACTGCCAAAGTAACGACCGATATCGGTAACAGGCTATGCGACCAATGGTAAATCCGCAAATAGATGTCGCTTGGATTATCGCCCAGACTCTTCGTGATCAGGTCATGAATGAATTTCCTCGGACGACGGGCCAACTCATACAGGGCTGGGATGATGTCCGGCAGAGCACCGGTCAGGACTGCCCATCCGACCAGCCCTGCTTTACGTACTACGAGCGCTCCCCACGCGCTATGTGAAATAGTGTCCATAACCACTAATTTTAATTATTTACTGATTGCACTAATAACCACTAATCCTTTTTCACTAAATACACATATCATCCATGAGTTGATGTGCATTAGCGAAATTTGTGCCCCTAAATTAGTGGTCCCTATTTCTTCTTCCCAATATTCCCGGTCTGGGCATTCTCCGCCTTCAAATAATCCTTCACTTTCAGCCGCAGACTTTCCGTATAACTGCCCGCGGAAAATATTGCGTCCTTGGCTTTTAGGAGTGCTTTATCGGCTATGACTTCCACCTTGTGCAGCGAGCCAAACGGTGTCATGGCGCCCGGCTTGGTGTTGAACTTGTTCTTCATGTCAGATTCCCGGGCAATATCCACTTTCTTAGCCTTCATCATCGTCTTCAACTTTTTAAAATCAAGGTTGAAATGAGCCGGTACGACTACGATGTAATACTTCTTGTCAACCTTGACCAGGAGCGTCTTGGCAATTTCGCTCAGCTTTCGCTTCATGGTCTGGGCCATGTCATACGCAGTGAAGACAGTCTTATGTTTCAGGACTTCATATTTGATTTTATTTTTTTTGAGATAATTTTGGACTTTCGCTGGGATAGCCATAGATAGTTTTAAGTTAATTATTCCTTTTTATGGTATAAGTAATATTTACATGCTGGTCGTTGTTCTCGAAATAACAATCTACTGTTTTGTCGGCGACTTCATATACAAGCACTTTTCCATCTTTGTGGACGTTGATGAATTCGCCTTTAGATAACGGCATGCCACCGATCATTTCTTCCGTCGTGTCAGTTCCTCCGTCCTTAAAAACTACTTTGGTCGTCTTTTTTATCATGATTGTAACAATTATTTCTTTTTTCTCAAACCGAGCGGCAATGACTGTTGCTGGCCAAAAAGCTTTTTCGTCTCCTTTACGCCTTTCTGTGTGAGGCTGACCTCGTCGATAAACCATTTCTCCGGTGTCCGACGTCCATAACCGATCATCAATCCTTTATCAATCAATCGTTCAATGCTCTTAGTAAGAATCCCCGGTCGGTCAATCGGCTTCACGTCCTTCCCCTGTTTGTCATAGTACTTCAGTAGCACCGCCCGTTTTGTCCTACTCTTCCCATTAGCGCTCGTCTTAAGGATGAATTTTTGCAGTTGGGAGAGCTTCATAGAAAATTTTTAATTACCAATTCCTAATTTCTAATAAATGTCCAATGCTTAAATATCCAATTGGGCATTGCAATATTGGGAATTGATTAGGCATTAGAAATTTTGAATTATTATTTCTTTATCGAAATGTGCAGGTCCTTCAGCTGCTTCTCATCCACTTCCGACGGCGATCCGGTCATCGGCTCCCGATTGTCCCCTGTCTTGGGGAAGGCTACTACCTCGCGGATGTTCGGCGCGTTGACCAAAATCGTCATCAGCCGGTCAATGCCGCAGGCAATCCCCCCGTGCGGTGGTACGCCATACTCGAACGCTTCCATCATATGGCCGAATTGCACTTTCGCTTCTTCCTTAGACACGCCGACCAGTTCTAAAACTTTTTCCAGCACTTTCGGGTCGGTCGAACGGATACTGCCGCCAGCCACTTCATAACCGTTCAATGCTATATCATGCTGCCATGAGCGCACCTTGCCCGGGTCAGTTTCCAACAGGCCGACATCCTCTGTATGCGGTGCGGTGAAGATATGATGATTGGCAACCCACTTGCCGTCTTTTTTTTCTGATTCAAAAAATGGCCAATCAACGATAAAGGCAAATGCCAACTCATTTGGATCATTCCTGTCCTCCCGCAAGTCCGGCTTATCATTGCCGTATTTTTCCATTGCTTCAGCATACGGTATCCTCGGCCACGGGGAAAATGTTATCCTCTTTTCGGGGAACAGTTCCTTGATCATCGAGGTGTACAGTTTTTCAATCAGATCAAGAATTTCTTCCTGCTCGACAAAAGACATTTCCAAATCCAGCTGGAAAAACTGGTCCGGCGCCCGGTCAGCCCGCGCATCCTCATCCCGGAAGCACGGGGCGATCTGGAAATACCGGTCAAAACCGGCGACCATCAGCATCTGCTTGTACTGCTGTGGGGACTGCGGCAGGGCGTAAAACCGGCCTGGATAGGCCCTGGATGGCACCAGGTAGTCCCTGGCGCCCTCTGGCGAGGATTTGGCCAGGATAGGGGTCTCTACCTCGATAAAGCCCTCTTTGTGCAGGAAATCGCGGATATACTTCACCAGCTTGGAGCGCACAATAATGGTCTTCTGGTTCTTGGCCCGGCGCAGGTCCAGGTAACGGTATTTGAACCGCAACTCCTCCCCTGACTCCTCTTTTTCAGTTTCAACAATTTCAAACGGCGGGGTCTTTGCTTCGGCTAAAATCTTCAAATCTTCAGCTTGCACTTCAACCGTGCCAGTCGGCATTTCCTTATTGACCAGCTTGTCTGGTCGCTTCGCAACCATGCCGATAATTTCAACGACAAACTCCGGTCGTAGCTTTTTTGCGGTTTCAAGGACTTCAGTTTTGTCCGGAGTAAAGACAACTTGAACTATGCCTGTTACATCCCGCAACTCAACAAACACCATTTTACCTAAACGGCGTGTCACATGAATCCAGCCGTTGAGGCGAACTTTTTTATCGACGTGATTGACAGTGTCTTTGACGAAAATTCGTTTCATGAAATATTATTTAGTAAAAGTGAGAGTATCTAATATCTCCCCAACAAGTTTTTTATCATCATCCCCGCCCGTAATTTGAACTACTAACTTTTTATCTCCAAACTCAACGCATCCTGAAACTCCCAAACCACCCGCATCACCACCGGGTATGCGATTCCCTCGCATACCAGTTTTACTACCAAACGTCGTTAGATAAGAATCCGTAATAATCTCTTTACACGCCCCGGTATAATCATTAAAAATTTCTAAATAATATTCACCTGTTCCGAGTCGTATTTTATCTGTTAGGTATGAATAATTTTGAATACGCACTCTTGCAGCAGATATATCTGGTTCCGTAAATTGATTTGCAGGGTATTTAATAAAGTAATTATAGTCTGTATTTGAATACGTCTTCCACCCGGTGGTATCTATTGCCGTATTCGTATTTGTCGCAGAATTGGTGTCGGTCGGCGTGACTAAAGCACCGTTTGTTTTTAAGCAATAGCAATTCTCCCATGCGCCGACCACCGGCGTGCCGCTGTATTCAGTGCCTTTGTCGCAGTCCCTGACATGGACCGCCATGTTCGCAATAGTGGAGATCAGGCTGGCCTTGTTCGCCTCCTGGAATTGCAGGCTGTCAAAACTGCTGCCGACGCTTTCGCACCGGCCAACTTCATAGCCATACTGCCGGCACCCAGCCTCGCACGTGGAAACCGTCTGTACGGCCGTATTCACGTTCGAGTCCGCGTTCACGTTGGCAGTGCCGCCGCAGCAGATGCGGTTGCGTTCAAGTTCTTTTTCACTGTGATACCACCATGCCACGCCAACCAGGCCGATAGCCATGACGGAAATCAGGATAGCGACTGCGACAATCGGGATAAAGCCTTTGTGGTTCATAAAAGAGTAAATGTAGACAGTATCTTCACCGTATTGACGTTGTACGTCGCCTGGAACAGGTACCCCTCATGGATGAAATAGATTTGGTCATTATCCGGTGTGCCGGGCTTTTGGCGATAGATCACCGCTTCCTGACCGCCCACTTTTTCCGTAAACGACTGGTAGATGGACGGGTCAATATTCGTCAGGCGCTTCAGCGCACTGGCAATGTCCTCATCGCTGCCCACCGCGAAAATACGCAGATTGAACTGCTCAGCCGTCCCGTCACGCAGGGTGATCAGGTGTCCGGCGTTGGTATCGTAATAAATGTCATCCTCGCTGACCTGGTATTGGTCAGGATATTGGAACGAAACGTGATAGGCGGGGTTTTCATACGTGAGCCAATCTGCGGCGGCCGCGTTAGACGGGATGGATACAGCCTTGTGCTGCACCGCCCGGACTATGAGGATTTGGGATGTCGGCACCGGATTTTCGATCCAGAAAAAATACAGGATATAAAAAACAAAAACAACGACTGTCACCACCATCAGGATGATGGAGATGCCCCAAAAAGTCGTAACGCCCCGCTGGTCTCGTATTTTCATTGTCATATGCATAAATTTTTAGTCAGCCGGCAGTCTTGCCCTTTTGCATCGCGCCAGTACGCCTGGCAACTGGTCGCCGGACCGTCAAGCGACGCGTAACCGCACCAATTGACAAACTTCCCGTTGATATCCAGAACAATATCGCCAGTTCCCAGACAGTTATTTTTTAACAAATAATGGTCCCCGCAGTTATACACCTCGCTGACCTGGCACCCGGCCGGCAGGTTCGGGTGCGGTTGTCCGCAGAAACCGACAGCGGTTTTTCTTCCGCTTTGCGCGTGTGTATTCTGATCGATATTGATGGCAATGGCATTCAGCAGCACCACCGAGAGGGACAGGGTCCCGAACAGGATGATAGCCATCATGGAAACGCCGCGCTGGTCATGCCTACTCATGGGCGTAAACGGTTAATAAGCCTCGGGAACGGGATGGTCTCGCGGACATGGTCAAGTCCGCACATCCAGGTGACGGTCCGTTCCAGTCCGATGCCGAATCCGGCATGCGGTACCGAGCCGTACCGCCGCAAATCCAGGTACCATTCGAAGTCAGCACGTTTGAGCTTGTGTTCCTTGATGCGTTGCTCCAGGAGTTCCAGGTCATCTATACGCTGTGATCCGCCGATGACCTCGCCGTATCCTTCTGGCGCCAGCAGGTCGGCGCACAGGGCGACTTTCGGGTTCTCCGGATCGGGTTTCATGTAAAACGCCTTGATGTCTACCGGATACCTGGTAATGAATATGGGGCGGTCGAATGCTTTTGTCAGGATAGTCTCATCATCATTGCCCAGATCGGTGCCCCAGGTAATATCCGACCCCAGCTCTTTCAGCTTCACAAGGGCCTCATCATACGTCATGCGGATGAACGGCGCCTGCACTTTTTTCAACGGCGCCAAGTCACGGTTGAGCAATCCCAGCTCAGTCTGACGCTCGGCTAAAACTTTTTGCACTACGTACATGATCATTTTTTCCTGGATGGCCATGCTCTCGTCCAGGCCCATAAAAGCCATTTCCGCATCCAGCATCCAGAACTCCGTCAGGTGGCGGCGCGTCTTTGACTTTTCCGCGCGGAACGTCGGCCCGAAATCGTACACTTTTCCCAATGACATGCATAATGCTTCCAGGTACAGCTGGCCTGACTGCGACAAATACGCCGGTTCGCCGAAATAATCCGTCTTGAACAGCGTTGTCGTGCCTTCGCAGGAAGTCGGGGTCAGGATCGGCGTATCAGTCATGACGAACCCTTCATTGCGGAAAAATTCGCGTAGCGACCAAATGACCGTATCACGGATGCGCAAGATTGCCGCCTGGCGCGGAGAACGCACCCACAGGTGACGGTTATCCAATAAAAAATCCGGCCCGTGCTCTTTTTTGCCGATCGGGTAATCCTCTGATTTTTGCACTACGGTAAGACCGGACGCAGCCAGTTCAAAACCGCCCGGTGAACGCGGCTCAGCTTTTACAGTCCCGGTTACGGTGACTGAAGATTCAATGCTGGCGGTTTTTGCGAGCGAAAAATCACTCTCCGGAACGCCTTGGGGAGTTATCACGCACTGAAGCAGTCCGGCCGATCCGTCCCGGAGCTGCCAAAACACAATTTTACCGCTGGATCGCAGATTCGCAACCCAGCCCTGGATGGTGACCGTTTGGCCGACATTTTTACCTGCCTCGGCTATCCTGATAATTGGCATATGGTATGCCGATATTATAACATTTTTTAAGAGAAACACCAAGATATCCCACGGACATACGATTTTCCTCTGGTATAGCAAAAACGGCCGGAATGGCCGTTAATGCTTTGTATATAAACTTCAGAATGTTATCGCGAAAACATCTGATAACTATCTGGGAATTTATGTAATTACCTTATTCGACTGGTTGATGACAAAGGTGACAATCGCCCAGGCGAGCAGGATGACGATTAAGCCGACTACCGCGGCGCCAATAATCTTCTTCGCGGAAGAGACTTTTTCTTCGTTTCCGGCTGCGGTCATCCATACGAAACCACCGTAAAGGATGATGATGACTGCGATTAAACCGAGGAAACCGAGCACCCACTGGATGATCTTGATGACCGTTGATTCGAGATCAGCGGTACCGAGACCAAAGGTCGGGCCCAGATTCGGGTTTACCGTGACAGCTGAGGCGACAAACGGCAATGCCATGGCCGCCAAAACAGTTACGGCATATACGATCTTTTTGTTCATAGTACACCCCCTTTCGAAGAAGGATTTATTTATTAAAATTTCTTCTTTGTATAGAAGTAGAAAAACGCACCAAATGCGATAAGTAGGATTAGGACGAATACTCCGCCACCTGATAAGCTCATAAATAAACTCTTAATAATTGTGGCTTAAGTATATACTATTTCTCCAATTTCCGCAATATTCGGCCGGTTATACCCCTAATTGATAAAGAACGTCCAATCTTAGCTTATCCTAAGCCTTTTGTCAAGCCTGAATCGCTACTATTGCAACAAAATGAAGTTTTTGTTACTATTCGTGTATTATTTACTACCTGGGCCGTTAGTCCCCCGCTTTTCGGCGGGGCAGGCAGTTGGCCGGGCCATAAGATACGCCAAAGATTAATATTACACTTGGGCCGTTAGCTCAGTTGGGCCGCCACAGGCGGCGGGCAGAAGCGAGCCGAAAGTGAGCGTCGACACATGCGAGCAAGCGCAGCATGTGGCGCTGCCCAGGAAGAGCACCCCAAACAAAAAAAATAAAACTAATACACTTGGGCCGTTAGCTCAGTTGGTAGAGCACCTGCCTTTTAAGCAGGGTGTCGCAGGTTCGATCCCTGCACGGCTCACAGTAAGGACACCTTCTAATCAGCAAGGTGTTTTTACTTTGCACATATAATCCATAAGCAAAACAGGGATCGAAGGGCAGAAGCGAGCCGAAGGTGAGCGTCGACACATGCGAGCAAGCGCAGCATGTGGCGCTGCCCAGCACCCGATCCCTGCACGGCTCACAGTAAGGACACCTTCTAATCAGCAAGGTGTTTTTACTTTGCACATATAATCCATAAGCAAAACAGGGATCGAAGGGCAGAAGCGAACCAGAGGTGAGCGTCGACACATGCGAGCAAGCGCAGCATGTGGCGCTGCCCAGCACCCGATCCCTGCACGGCTCACAGTAAGGACGCCTTCAAATTGCAAGGCGTTTTTGCTTTAAGAAAAATATGAAACCCCGCCTGCCCTGACAAAATGAAGGGGTACGTACTACCTTCGGCGGACAGGAAAATGCTTTTTATCTTTTTAAAAAAAACCGCTGGAGAAAACCCAACGGTTTAATTGCATAACTTACCTCTGGCATCTAGCACCAGCTGCAGCAGCTCGCTGTCAAAATCGTTTATGAGCTCCTGCCAGCATCCGGTCCCTTGCTCTGTTAAAATCAACTGTCGGAGTAGATTGAGACCCTCCCCATGCATCGTACAGGAAAGCTCGGGTGCTGGACCGGCGATAGGATTGATCCCGTGCTTCAACCGGTATACAGCGATCCAGCGGATAAGTTCAGCAGACTGACAAGTAAAAGGTTCTGATTTGTCACTATGTGCCATATTCCTAGCTCCCATTCAAGCAACATCCATTCTAACGGCTCACATGTAGTAAGTCAATAAAAAAAACCGGGGCGGTCAAACCGTCCCGGATGTACATTGAGCCATAAGCTCTAGAAGTTGAGATCAGAATCCTGCTTCTGAAGATCGCGAAGATCTCTCGGAGAACCGGCCACGATAGTATCACCACTATCGCTCGGGCCAGACCAATGACCATCCCGACCCTCAGTGCCGATCACTTTACCGAGCGGCCGGCTGAACAGTTCCTGATGACCGGGCTTCCCTCGAAGCTCTACTCCAGGCTCAATTACACGAATTCGTGCCATACACACCTCCTTGGTTATGACACTAAAAAAGCGAACAAGAATGGAACAATTTTCAAATGTATATGTCAATACTAAAATAGTATATGCTTCTTGTCAATTCCCAATATCTTCGTACTTACCCCCGGCTCAGACCTGGTGCAAGGTAGGACAAGTGGACAAGGTGTGCACAGTATCTGACTAATAAATCCCTTGAAAAGCATGACAGCAAGGGGTACAATATACTCACTGTTTTTTCACTAATAACCGCCCCATGGCCACCGACCAAATCACCAAACTCCCCCCGCAAAACCTAGAAGCGGAACAGTCTGTCCTTGGTTCGCTGTTGATCGACAAGGACGCCATCACCAAAATTGCCGACCTGATCCGGCCCGAAGACTTCTACAAAGACAGCAATGGCATCATTTTTGAGGCGATGGTCGACCTGTATGACAAACGTGAACCGATCGACGTCGTCTCATTGGCAAACAAACTGCAGGAACGCGGACAGCTTGAATTGATCGGCGGACGCAGTTTTTTGGCCAGCCTGGCCAACTCCATTCCGAGCTCTTCACATGTCTTCAATTACGCCCAGATCGTCCAAAAAAAATCCACCCTACGCCGGCTGCTTAACGCGGCGTCAGAAATCACCAGCCTCGGATACCAAGAAACGGACAAAATCGAAGAATTGCTGGACAGGGCCGAACAGCAGATTTTCGGGGTTTCACAAAAATACCTGAAGCAAAATTTCATCCCCATTAAATCAATCCTGACCGAAGCCTTCGACCGTATTGATGAACTGCACCGTGATTCCGGCAAGTTACGGGGTATCCCCACCGGCTATGCGGATTTGGACAATATCCTGGCCGGCCTGCAGAAATCAGACCTGGTCATTGTCGCGGCTCGTCCGTCGGTAGGTAAAACCACGTTAGCGCTGGATATCGCCCGTCAGGTGGCGGTCAACTCCAAAATACCGGTCGGCATCTTCAGTTTGGAAATGTCAAAGGAACAGCTGGTCGACCGTCTGCTCTGCTCCCAGGCAAACGTTGAACTGTGGAAAATGCGCACCGGACGGCTGTCAGAGGATGAAGACTTCACCAACATCGGACATGCCATGGGCGTTCTGTCAGAAGCGCCGATATTCATCGACGATTCCGCGACGGCTAATGCCATGGAAATCCGCACCAAAGCCAGGCGCCTCCAGTCAGAACACCATCTGGGTCTCATTGTCCTTGATTACCTGCAGTTGATGCAGGGCTCCACCGGCACAGAAAACCGCGTTCAGGAAATCAGTGAAATCACCCGTTCACTAAAGGCGATCGCCCGCGAACTTAATGTCCCGGTCATCGCCCTGTCCCAGCTGTCCCGGGCCGTCGAGTCGCGCCAGCCCCCCATCCCGAAACTGGCTGACCTGCGGGAATCAGGATCCATCGAACAGGACGCGGACGTGGTCATGTTCATCTACCGTGAAGCGATTTACAAAAAGGACCTGGACCCGGCCAGGAGAAACATCGCCGAGATCCATATCGCCAAACACCGGAACGGCCCCACGGGCATGATCCAGCTGTACTTCGACGAAAATAAGGTCAGTTTCAAGAATCTTGAACGTAAAATAGACAACGAACCGTCATTTTAAAAAATATGTTCGATAAAATTAAACAGCTCAAAGAACTCCGGGACCAGGCTAACCAGATGAAAGAAATGCTAAGCCAGGAATCGGTCGTCGGCGAGGGGGGCGGCGGGAAAGTCAGCATCGTCATGGATGGCAACCAGGAGGTCCTATCTGCGCAGATAGACCCGTCTTTGCTGAACGTAGAGTCAAAAGAAAAACTTGAAAGCTATGCCCGCGAAGCTGTTAATGATGCCGTAAAAAAGGTGCAGCGCGTGATGGCCCAAAAAATGCAGAGTATGCCAGGATTTAACCTGCCGGGAATGTAACCATGACCACATATCCTGACCAGATAAAAAAGTGTATCGACCTGTTCACGAAACTTCCGGGCCTTGGGCCCAAATCAGCCGAACGGATTGTTTTCCATTTGCTCAAGGACGACAGTGAATTAAGCGGCCAGTTGATGCAGGCCATCAGCGAGCTGAAAAAAAAGGTGGTCACGTGCCAGCGGTGCTTCAATGTCGCCATGGCCAGCCCCTGCCAGCTGTGTGCAGACCAGAAACGGGACCAGTCTACCGTATGCGTCGTAGCCGGACCGCCTGACGTGCTGGCCATAGAAAAAACCGGGGAATACCACGGACTCTACCATGTCCTCGGCGGCGTCCTGAACCCGTCAGACGGGATCACGCCAGACCGACTCAGAATTCCTGAACTGCTGAAACGGCTCAATACCCGTCCTCAAGGCGTGAAAGAAGTGATAATCGCCACCAATCCGGATCTGGAGGGGGAATCAACGGCGATGTACCTAGCCAGGCAGTTACACGGACTGCCGGTCAAAGTCACTCGCCTGGCCAAAGGCCTGCCCATGGGTTCCGACCTGGAATATGCCGATGAAATCACTATTACCAGCGCGTTAAAAGGCAGACAGCAGGTTTAGCAATGCCATGTATGGCATCTCCTCCGATTCCAGCCCTCTGCGAGTGTGCCCTGCCGATGAACCAGGTGCTAAACAAAAAATTAACAAAAACACGTCCATACCCATGACGTGCTTTTTTATTTTTTACTAAGCCGTAATCTTGTCGATTTTAACGGTGGTGTAGTTCTGACGATGACCACGCGTCCGGCGATAACGGACCTTATTGTGGAATTTCACCACCATCACCTTTTTTGCCTTCAAATGGGTTCCGACCGTCCCGGCAACGCTCGCCCCTTTGACGAACGGGTTGCCGATCTTGTTGGCTTTTCCGTCAGAAACAGCAAGGACGGTATCAAACGTGACTTTTGATCCTGGCTTGACGTCCAACTTTTCAATACGCAGGGTAGCGCCTTCGGTAGCTTGGTACTGCTTTCCTCCAGTGCTGAAAATGGCAAATTTCATATGCTATAGTAATAAAAAAATATTAGCTGATAACAAGTGCTGGTAGTGTACCAAAGCGCGTCCGGACTGTCAACACTCCTCCCGGGCGGCGTATGGCGCTGCGTTAACAATGGACCTGTTCGTGATCTGCCGGCCCAGTTATCAGGCGCTATCGAGGATTGACCTCGGAATCAAAAATAATATCTACCGTGTCGCCCACCGCAATGCCAGTCCCCTCAGTTTTCCCGCCGTTGAGCTCCAGCACATAATTTGCCTCAACCGTCGGTATGATGTCAACCTGATGCGGTTGGGCGCGTTGTGCCATAAACACAATGGTATTGTCCTTTATCCAGATGATATCAAGGCTTATCAGTGTGTTAGCCATGGTAAACGGGTATATCCCGCTGGTCGGGAAGACAAAAATCATCCCCTTGTCAGGATCGAGGAACGACCGGTTAGACAAACCCTTTTCCCTTGCGGCTGGCGTCTGCGCGATCTCCATATGATATGTGGCATCGTGTATTTTCACCGTAGCGGTATTCTTGACTACCTGCTTGAGATAATACGGCATCTCGTCTGAAATCCGGCTCCCTCCCGAATACCAGAATATTACGCCAAACACAATAGCTACAAATAAAATAATGATTGTACTTTTACTTATCATAAATATTTAAGGTTTTTTAGTGGTTAATGTTCTCCGGTATAAATATACCACCAATGACCCTAAAACCACCATAACCCCGGCCAGGACCACGAGGGCGATCATTTTTTCGCGCGTCCCCGCAAACAGGGCCACGCTACCGAACGCCGCGCTGATGACATACAACAGCAAAACCGCCTGCCGATGGGATAAGCCGACATCCAGAAGACGAAAATGCAGGTGCTTGCGATCCGGTGTGGAAAATGGTGATCTTCTTTCGAAAAAAATACGCCTGATGATCACCCAGGCCACATCCAGAATAGGTATGCCCATGATCAGTAAAGCGGTGGCAATTTTTGCGCCGGATATTATCGAGATAATGCCCAACATGAATCCGATCAAGAGGCTTCCGCCTTCCCCTAAAAATATCCGGGCCGGATGGAAATTAAACACCAAAAAACCCAGGCAGGCTCCGGCAAAAATTGACGCTACAAGAGCAGTTTCCGGTTGAGCCACCTCCTTGGCCAAGCTGAGGAAAAACAGGATCACTGAACCAATCACGCCGATGCCTGATACCAGCCCGTCTAATCCGTCTAAAAATTTAGTCGTATACATCATACCCATCAGCCAGGCAAACGCGAAAAGGTCGGCCCAGACCGTTAAGTGGTAGGGTATCGCGTGGAGGGAAAAAATCTGCCATTGGATGGCGTCAAGCCGCAGCACGCCGCCGAACGGGTTGGTGATATACGTAACGCCGATACCGGCGCCCACTACCGCCAAACACGCCAGAACCGGCCAGACAATCTGCCGGGCAGGTTTTTGGTGAAACCGGTCGTCCAGGTATCCGCCAACCATTAACAATGCACCGGCAATAGCCATGCCTACCAGATATTTTGGCAGCATATACCCGCCGAGCAACCGGTGGGAAAATAACGCGTACCCGGCCGTAACGAGAAGTAGGGTGAAAAAAATCGCCAGCCCACCCATCAGCGGGACGGGTCCCGGCTGAATTTTCCTTTCTGGGGCCTGTTCCGGACTGTCTACGACCTGCCGGCGTTTTGCCCATTTCATCACGGCTATGGTCAACGCCATACACACTGCAGCGCTCACCAGGAATGATATGATATATGGACCGATAGGCAATGTATTATCCATGGTGCCTGTCAATATAAGTCTCTAATATGACCGCCGCCGCTGTTTGGTCTATGGACGTGCGCGCTTCCTTGACGGACCGGCCGCCTTGCCTCTGGAATTTCCCCGCCATGACGGTTGAATACCGTTCGTCTTCGAAAACGACATCACGTCCGGATGCGCTAGCCAGTTCCTCCGCCCACCGCGTAACCTTGGCGGCGGCAATGCCCATCTTGCCCTCCTGATCTAGGGGCAGTCCAACGACAATTTTTTCTACGTCTTCTTCGATGCAGATATTTTTTATTTCTCCAATGCGGTCAGACGGGGCGTCATTGTTCAGCGTTGAATGTGGAAATACAAACCGCTGATCGGCGCTGGAGATTGCCAACCCAATCCTTTTCTCCCCATAATCAATGCCAAGTATTTTCCCCATACCTTAGGTTATTCTCGAGTCAGTACCAGGTGACCAGTATCCGTCACGGCGATCGTATCCTCAAAATGAGCTGAATGCGACCCATCACTCGTGACTATTGTCCATCCGTCCGGGTTCGTTTCCACCCCATCACCGCCAACATTGACCATCGGTTCAATGGCGATAACCATGCCCGGAGCGAGACGGATGCCGCGCCCCGGCTCACCGAAATTCGGTATCTTCGGGTCCTCATGTACCGCATATCCGACGCCGTGTCCGACCAGGCTCTTGACTACCGAGAATCCATACGGCTCAACAAACTCCTGTACCGCATGGCCAATATCACCGACGGTCGCCCCTGGCCTGACGACCGCAATGGCCTTATCCAAAGATTTTTTTGTCACGTCAACCAGCTTTTTTGCCTGTTTTGACCCCCGGCCGACTATCACCGTCCTGGCCATGTCCGTAAACAGCCCCTGATACTCCAGCCCGATATCCACGCCGACAATATCGCCAGAACGTATTATCTTGTCCTCGCTGGGGATGCCATGCACCACTCCTTCATTTACTGATATGCATGTCGCGGCCGGGTACCCATCATACCCTTTAAACGACGGGCGTCCGCCAGTCTCGGCGATCAGGCGTTCTGCCAACTCATCTAAACTGGCCGTACTGACGCCCGGCTGTACTGCAGCGCTCACCTGGCGAACGACGGCTGCAAGTTTTTTTCCGCCTTCACTAAGCAAAGAAATATCCTGGGGGCTCTTTATTCTGACCATGATTATGTAAAAAGCTTAAGTATGTTTTTAAATACCGCTTGAACCGGCGGTTCCCCGTCGACGGTCAGTAACACATGCCGGTCACGGTAATACCGGATTACCGGCTTGGTCAGTATGCGATAGGCGGCCAAGCGCCCGGCAATAGCCGCCGGCTTGTCATCCTCTCGCTGGAATATTTTTCCGCCACAAACCGGGCACGTGACCCGGCGAGGCGATATGTTCTTTCCGGCGATAAAAATCCGGCCGCATCGGTCGCATGTCCGGCGCAATGAAAGCCTCCGAATCGTCGTCCGACGGGAAATCGGCATATTAATGACTAGAGTGATCTGCCGGCCTAGACGCTTCATCAGGCGATCCAACGTCCTGGCCTGCGCTAAAGTGCGGGGAAAGCCGTCAAACACTATACCCTGCGACCGCCTTACCTTCTTCAGGGCCTGCCATAGTATGCGGTTAGCCAGTGCATCCGGAATCAGCTTGCCTTTCTCGTTCATTATTCGGTTGATACGCCTACCAAGCGGCGTCGACCGCTTAGCCATACGACGGAACATTTTGCCGGTCTCGATATGAGCCAGTTTAAGCTTACCCGCCAGCAAACCGGCTTGCGTACCCTTGCCGGAACCCTGCGGACCTAAAATTAAAATATTTCGCACCAATGAAGCCATATCACTAAAGTACTTCGTGTATTATCTTCTGAACTTGCTCATTGAGATCATCCAATGTGCCGATATTTACCACGGTATAATCAGCCATGGCTATCGGCCCCGCTTTTTCTATATTTTCAATTTCAGAATAATCACGGCTTTTCGCCTGGGTACGGGAGAATGAACGGTACTTCATTTTCGGATCATCCTGATATCGCGACCGCCGGTCTTCCAATCGTGCATATCTGGTTTCCGGTGGGGCATAGACAGCCACCACCACGATTTTGTCGCCGTATTTTTCCCGAAACGCCTTATATTCTGACCAGCTGTACAGGCCGTCCGCCAATACGTTCTTCCCGTCAGCTAACAGGGAATCTATTTTGGGAAAATTCAATATGGCGAAAGCGGCCATTCCGTGTTGCTTGCGGAATTCCTCCCGGATGGGGCGTTCGTTTTCCTCCTTTGGTTCCAGGCCGCGCTTCTTGACCTCGTCAAGCGTAATCTGTCCCAAGCGAAGGTAAGCTAACCCTTCGGCAACGAACCGGTCGGCTACCTCGCTCTTACCCGCCCCGCACATGCCGACTAAAGCGATGATTTTTTGGTTGGTTGTGTTCATATGCGTATAGTATACAGTATTATGCCAACAAAAAAAATATGAGCCTTGGAAGCTCAATTTCACTCATTAACAACTCCGGTCAAGAATTTTAAAACCCCTCGTAATTCCGCATCACCAGCTGGGATTCGATTTGCTTCACGATTTCGATCACCACGCTGACGACGATCAGCAGGCTGGTACCGCCGACAACTAAAGATTTCATGCTGGTCACTGACTGCACGATATTCGGCAGGATGGCAATGATGCCCAAAAACAAGGCGCCGCCCAGGATGATCCGGTTGGATACGTACCCGAGGAAATCAGACGTCGGATTGCCCGGCCGGATGCCCGGGATGAATCCGCCCTGTTTCTGCAAATTTTCGGATATCTGTGCGGGGTGGAAAATGACGGCCGTATAAAAATAGGTGAAAGCCACTACCAACACGAAATAAATGATCGCGTACCACAACTGGTTACGGAAGAAATCAATCACGAACGTAGACAACGAGGCGAGGAAAGGGGTGGATGAATTGACGAAAAATTGAGCGATCATCGGAGGAAACAGAATGATAGACACGGCGAAAATGATCGGAATCACGCCGGCTTGGTTGATTTTAAGCGGTAAAAAGGTATTTACGCCTCCGTACATCCTGTTGCCGCGGATACGCTTGGCGTAGGACACGGGGATGTTCCGCTGGCCCTCGGTAATGTAAACGATTGCCGCGACGGTGACCACGGCAATAACCACGAACGCCAAGTAGCCGCCGATCTGGGTCATGTCAAACGTCGCCAACGCCTGCTGGATGCTGCTCGGTACTTGGGCCACGATACCGGCGAATATCAGCAAGGATATGCCGTTACCGATCTTCTTTTCCGATATCAGTTCGCCTATCCACATCAGAAACATGGTGCCGGCGGTAATGACGATAATGGTCGTGATCAACTGAAAAAAAGATAAGTCTGTAATGATACCCTGACCCGACTGATTGAGAAACTTGATCATAGCGTATGCCTGCATCATGGCGAGCGGTACGGTCAACAAGCGCTGGTATTGATTGATCTTCTGACGTCCGGCTTCACCTTCTTTCTGCATCTCTTCCAGTTTGGGGATAATCATGGTCAGGAGCTGAAAAATAATCGAAGCGGTAATATACGGCGCAACGCCCATCATGACGATGGAAAAATTAGACAAACCGCCGCCGGAAAAAATATTCAGTAATCCGAGAATCTGGTTAGATTCAAACAAGTTTTTTAAATTTTCAATGTTTACCCCCGGAATAGGGATATGGGCAGCCACCCGGAATATCAACAACATCACCAAAACAAAGAGTATCTTATTCCGAAGCTCTTTGACTTTCCAGATTTGGCTAATCTTCTCCCACATGGTGTATAGTATAGCGCTTATGCGGCTTTTTGTTTACCTGCCTGCCGTACCACCGGTGATGCCGCGTGACCGCCGGCCGCTTCAATGGCTTTACGGGCGGATTGTGAAAACGCGTCCGCGTTGATGGTCAATTTTTTCTTCAACGACCCGCTGCCAAGGACCTTGACCGGATTTTTTTTATCAGTTAGCAATCCAGCCTGAACTAAAGAATCTTTCGTAATAACCGCACCGTCCGAATATTTTTTCTCCAAATCCCCCACATTGACCGTGCGGTAGCGGGGATAGAAGGAGGAAAAACCACGCGACTTCGGCAATTGCTGCAAGAACATCTTCAGCCCGCGCCGATATAAATTTTTCCGCCCGCCGGACCTGGCCCGCTGGCCTTTTTGCCCCTTACCAGAATATGTCCCGTGACCCGAACCGTTACCGCGTCCGATTACTTTCCGTTTTTTATGGGGATGCGAAGATAAATTTGATAAATGTATTGCCATATTATTTGCCCGTTTTAACCTTCCTGATTTTTGCAATATTATTGAGCTGCTCCAGTGCGTTTAGGGTAGCCATTACGTTGTTCACCTTGCTTTTGGACCCCAGCATTTTTGATACAACATTTTTAATGCCCGCTAGCTCTAATACGGCCCGGACCGCACCGCCGGCGATGACTCCCGAACCGGCTGGAGCCGGTTTCAGCATAACCTGGGCCGCGCCGAATTTCATAACTATCCGGCAGGGGATGGTATCATTGACCGTCATGACTTTTATCAGTCGTTTTTTTGCGGCCGATACTGCTTTATTGATAGCCAGCGAGACGTCAGCGCCTTTACGCAAGCCCATGCCAACACGCCCCTTGTGGTCACCAATAACGACGCACGCCCGGAAATTCATACGCTTGCCCCCAGCCATAACGCGGGTGACCCGGGCGATTTCAATCATTTTCTGATCAAACTCGTCGTCCCGTTCCTTGCGGTCGCCTCGGGGTCGGCCGCGTGATTTTCCCTGTTTGTGATCTGCCATAAAAAATTAATACATTAAAATTTCAAACCGCCCTCTCGCATCCCTTCAGCGATAGCCATCACCCGGCCGTGATACCGGTACCCTCGCCGATCAAAAACAACCGATGTAATTTTAGCTTCCAGTGCAGCCTTTGCGACTGCCTGGCCTAACGCCTTGGCTGTTGCCACCTTGTTCATTTTGGCACCGGCTTTTATAGCTGTATCACCCAATGATACAACCGTATGCCCTTTTTGGTCATCGATCAGCTGTACGGAAATGTGCCGTAGGCTGCGGAATATCGCCGCTCGCGGACATTTCGCCGTACCGGCCACCTTTGCCCGCACCCGCCGGCTGCGCATGATGCGTTTAATTCTTTTTGCTCGTTGAGTATTGAACATAAATAATATTATAAATTAACCGGCCCCGGCTGTCTTGACCACTTTGCCGGCTTTGCGCCTGACCACTTCATCGGCGTACTTAATCCCCTTGCCCTTGTACGGTTCGGGTTTCTTGATATCGCGTATCTGGGCAGCGACTTGGCCGACTGACTGCTTATCAATGCCGGAAACAGTAATGACATTTTTTTCAACCTTGATTTCTATACCTTCAGGGATCTTGAATTCAACCGGATGCGAAAAGCCGACGTTAAGGTTCAGTGACCGGGCGGCTACCGCTGCCCGAAAACCGACACCGCTGATTTCCAATTTTTTTGAGAAACCGCTGGTCACGCCCAGAATCAGATTCTGCACCAATACCCTCGATAAACCCCATAATGAGCGGCCCAGCTTCTCATCAGTCCGTGATACGGAAACTA
>JBAZNF010000002.1:0-60657 GCA_041649335.1 Patescibacteria group bacterium | reverse complement strand
CATCAACCTGTCCATCGACGAGCTGAAACAAATCACCGACGACACCATTGTCGAGGCCATTAAACGCGTCCGTGAAGGAAAAATGTCCGTTGAGCCCGGATACGACGGCGAGTACGGCATCGTGAAAGTCTTTTCTGCGGCCGAGCGGAAAAAATACGTGGTCAAACAAGAAAAACTATTTTAATATTTGCGGTTGTGGTATCGGCGACATTGGGGGTCTTGTCGAAAAGCCGTAAACCATACCCCCAACGATACGCGCGTCGCAAACACCAACGCTGCCCCCTACTCACGTCTCACTTCTTAACTAACTCCCCACTCCTAAACCCCGCTTCATGATTCTTCTTATCCTCGCCATCCTCTTCCTGGTCAGTTCCATCCTCGCTTTTATTTTTGCTCTGAGCTGGCTGATCCTGCTTCTAATATATAAAGCGCCCTATGTCAAAACACCGCCAGCCGCCATTGACACTATCTTAAAAAATATAAACATCAGGCCAGATGAGCTTGTCTATGACCTGGGCTGCGGGGATGCTGACGTGCTCATTGCCGTTGGAAAAAAGTTTGGATGCAAGTCTATCGGTTACGAAGCCTCGCCATTCCCCTACCTCCGTGCTTTACTAAATATTAGACGAAACAAAGCCAAGTCTGAAGTATACTGGCGTAATTTTTTTAAAGCAGACCTAGGTAAAGCCGATGTGGCATTCTGCTTCCTCATCCAGAGCCTGATGCCCCGAGTCGGTGTATACTTACAGGGCCAGCTGAAACCGGGCGCTCGGGTCATATGTTACGGCTACCCCATCCCCGTTTGGCAGCCCGCGCAGACCATTGACGTTCCTTATACATCGAGTAAGATATATATCTACCAACACTAATGGAGACGTGGCAGAGTGGTTGAACGCGCTGGTTTCGAAAACCAGTAGACCTTAACGGGTCTCGGAGGTTCGAATCCTCCCGTCTCCGAATGAACAACGTGAATGAGGAACGGAGTCCCGCAACTACTTGCGGGACGTGAGGATGAGAAAGCCGCAGCGATGTGCGAGTTTGCCCGCAGGGCAAGGCGAGCACCGCGAGGCGGGGTCGCAAAAAATTTCCGTCAGGAAATTAATTCGTGACCGAATCCTCCCGTCTCCGCCAGACTACGCTTTAATAAAGCTTCGTCTGTCAGGCCAAAGTAAGATAGAGTAATTACTATGTGGTACGTATACGGTCTAAAATGTCGCGACAATTCATTGTATGTCGGATCAACGAATAGTGTTAAACGACGAGTTGCTGAACATCAATCCGGACTTACCCAAAGTACAAAAAGTAAACTACCGGTACGCTTGGTATTTCATACTGGCGTTCATACCGAAAAAGGAGCCAGGGCACTCGAAAAATATCTTAAGACTGGGTCTGGGGAAGCAGTACTAAAAAAACGAATTTTAGCTGACGAAGCTTCGTAGAAGCGTAGTCAGCCTCCCGTCTCCGATTTTGACTCATGACAATTATTACTCTACTGATCATACTATTAATTGGCGTACTGTCCGGTTTTGTCGGCGCCATTGCCGGTGGCGGTGGCCTTATTTCAATTCCTTTTCTTCTCTTTCTCGGCATCCCGCCGCAGATCACACTGGCCACCAACAAATTCGGTGGGATGGGGCTGAGCCTTGGCGCCCTGTATAAGTTCATCAAAGAGAAAAAAATAGTCTGGCGCTACGCTATTGCATTAAGCATCGTCGGGACAGCGGCCAGCTTCATTGGATCCCGGATCCTGCTCACGATAGAGACCGACCTCCTGCAAAAAATAATCGGGATCCTGCTCCTCGCGCTCGTCCCGACAATCTTTTTTAAAAAAGATTTTGGGCTTGAGGAGCGCGTCACATCGTCGAATTCAAAAACACTCGGCTACCTCTTCTATTTTTTCCTGTCCATCCTGGCCTCGTTTTTCGGTGGTATGGGGGCGCTCCTGATGAGCGTGGTAATTTATTTCTTCGGCATGACGATGATAACCGGCAACGCGACTGAGCTGGTGTCGTATACGATTTTTTCAGTGGCCGCCGTCATTATTTTTGCTGCCCACCACATCATCGACTACCGGGCCGGCATCGCGCTGTTTATCGGCATGCTCGTCGGCGGGTACGTCGGCGCGCATCTGGCGATTAAAAAAGGCGACGCGTGGGTAAAATACGTTTTTGCCGTAGTGATCGTCGTTTCTGCCGTAAAAATTCTCTTTTTTTAGAAAACTAACAATTTCTCCATGAATATTCCCCTCAAAAAACTCCCCAATGGATTCGCCATGCCGGAATACGGCCTGGGCACCTGGCAAATGGGCGGCCGCGACGAACGCGACCCGGCTAATGACGACCAGGCTGACATCCAGGGCATCAAAGACGCGATTGACGCCGGCATTACCCATATTGATACGGCCGAAATCTACGCCAACGGCTATACAGAAACCCTGGTCAGCCGGGCCATCAAAGGATATGACCGCTCGAAGCTGTTCATTGTATCCAAGGTCCAAGCCGCGCATATGAGTTATGACGGCATCATCGAAGCGTGCCAACATAGTCTGGAGCGCTTGGGATTATCGTATCTCGATATGTATCTGTTACATCGATACAATGCCACATTTCCCCTCCAGGAAAGCATCCGAGCTATGGATGAACTCGCCAACCGTGGATTGATCCGGGCCATCGGCGTGGCTAATTTCGGCGCTGGGCATATCGCCGAAGCGCAAAGCTACACGAAAAATAAAATTGTCTGCGACCAGGTGCACTATAACCTCCAATTCCGTGAACCGAAAAATAGCGGATTGCTGGAGTACTGCCGAAAAAACGACATCATGCTCGTCGCCTGGCGTCCGGTCGGCAAGGGCGATTTGCTCGGAGACCAGCCGCCGGTTATACTGGAGTTATGCGAAAAATACCATAAAACACCCGCCCAAATAGCGTTGAACTGGCTGATTTCCCAGCCGAACGTCGTCACGTTATCAAAAACAAGAAGTAAAAAGCATCTGATGGAAAACCTTGGCGCAATCAGGTGGCATATGGATCCTGTCGATATTGAAAAAATAATGACTGACTATCCTGGCGCGCAAAACATTTCAAATGTAATACCTTTAGACAAATAATATGAAACTCACCCGCAAACAGACTGTCCACAAAAACAAATTCGGTGCCGACCTCCGCGTGTATAAAATCAACCGCAAAGATGCCGGCTTGGCGTACATTGAGGTAAAAAAAGGGCATTTCGAGGAGTTCATGAACAGGAAAAGCACATTCATATACTACGTCCTGCACGGAAAGGGCACCTTTTATTTGAACGGAAAATCGACTACGGTAAAGGCGACAGACGTAGTGGTTATCCCGCCAAAAACCAAAGCCTACTATCTCGGCCACATGAAACTCGTCCTCGTGACCGTCCCGGCCTGGCAGGCGAAATATGAAAAGCACGTCCGACTTATTAAATAATGACCTTATGAACAAGCTCATCATTTACGATTCCCTCTTCGGCAACACGAAAAAAGTCGCCGAAGCCATCGGTGAAGTCCTCGGTCCTGACGCAAAAGTCGAGCACATCAACGACGCAGCGCCGGCCGACCTGACGTCCGCCGACCTGCTCGTCATCGGTTCACCGACGCATGGCGGGCGTCCGTCCCAACCAATGCAGAAATTCCTGAACACCATCGGTCCCGGCGGACTGAAAAACGTCCGAGCGGCCGCGTTTGATACGGGCAATAGCCCGGAGGGGCAGGGTTGGTTTCTCCGTCTAGTCATTAAATTCTTCGGGTATGCCTCTGACCGCCTGGCCAGAACATTGAAAACGAAGGGTGCCAATGTAATCGCCGCGGAAACGTTTTACGTGCTCGGTAAAGAAGGTCCGCTTAAAGACGGCGAACTGGAACGGGCCAAAGGATGGACAAAAGAGTTAACTGTTTAATATGTACCCCGATTCAAGCGAAGGCTTAAATAAAGAAACGGACGACGCCATATATTTTTTCACGCCGGCCTTCCATATATTAGACAGTTTTTCCGCTCACACGGTGAAACTGTGGGGTAAAACATTCCCTACCGCAGAACACGCCTTCCAATGGAAAAAATTTTCTGTAGTTGCGCCTGATGTAGCGGAAAAAATACTACAGGCGGGCAGCCCGGAAGCGGCCAAGCGCATCGCAATCGCGCATAAAAGCAAGGTCCTGCCGGAATGGTACGGCCAGCGCGCTTCCGTCATGCGAGAAGTGCTGGCCGCCAAGGCAGAACAGCACGATGACGTGCGCGAACAGCTAAAAAAAACAGGTAATCGGATAATCGTCGAAAACTCCCCGGTTGACAATTTCTGGGGCTGCGGACCGGACGGGAAAGGAGAGAATATGATTGGGAAAATTTGGATGGAAATACGGAAAAAATACTGCTGACCCAATGATCCCCCGGGGCGAATTCTAAAAAAATTACCAATACCCAGCTCACGTCGCTGGCTTGCCTGATCGGTGAATTGCCTGTTTTTGGCTATTACCGTACAATTAAGCCATGATTACTATTAAGGAAATCGAGTCACCGGCCGACATCAAGCAGTTCGTGCTGTTCCCCTGGCACATCTACAAAAATGATCCCAACTGGGTACCGCCGCTCATCCGCGACCAGTGCAATTTTTTCAACCCGAAAAAAAATCCCTACTACCACCACTCCAAAGTACTACTGACCATGGCATATCGCGACGGCGAGCCAGTCGGCCGCTTATCCGTACATGAAAATACCCAGCACGTAAAAAAGTATAATGAACAAATCGGCTTTTTCGGATTTTTTGAATGCATAGATGATTTTGAAGTAGCCAAGACTTTATTTGATCATGGCAAAAATTGGCTGAAATCCCTTGGGTACGAAAAAATGCGTGGGCCGGCGAATTTCTCCATTAATGGCGAATATTCCCTACTGGTGGAAGGGTTTGACTCACCGCCGGTCATCATGATGACGTACAATCCGCCGTACTACGAAAAACTTCTCACTCACTGCGGTTTCCGGCCATCCCAGGAAATGTACGCCTACCAGCTGTACACCGACAAGGGTTTGCCCGCCGACATTGCGGCAAAAGCAATCGCGGCGGAAAAAAACCATCCTGAATTCAGCGTAAGAAAAATGCGGCTGAAAAATCTGGAGCAGGAAGCGAGAATCGTTAATACGATATATAACCAGGCCTGGGACGAAAACTGGGGCGCCGTTCCCTTCACTGACAAGGAAATTATGGTTTTGGCTCATGAGCTGAAAATGATCCTGGACGAGGACATCGCGTATATCGGGGAAATTAACGGCGAACCAATCGGGTTCTCCCTCTCCATCCCCGACGCCAACCAGGCTATAAAAGCCGCCAACGGCAGATTATTCCCATTCGGCCTAATAAAAATGCTGCTGAAAAAACGGCGCATCAACGGGGTACGTGTCTTGGTTATGGGCATTTTGAAAAAGTACCGTCACAATGATTTCGACAAGATCTTCTATAAAAAAACCTACGAGGAGGGACGCAAAAAAGGCTACGTATACGCGGAGGGCTCACTCATCAACGAATCAAACGCGCCGATGCGCCGGGTACTGGAAAAACTTGGCGCAAAAATCTATAAGACGTACCGGATGTATGATCTAACAATTTAACTAATATTGCAATGCAAAAAATATCAATAATCGGTGCGGGGATATCAGGTTTGTCGGCAGCGATCACTTTAGCAAAAAATGGCTACCATGTTGACGTTTTTGACCGGCAAAAAGATTCAGGAGCACGATTTGGGGGCGATTTGCAGGGATTAGAAAATTGGTCAGAAAAAACGGACGTTTTGGAAGATTTAAAATCAATGAATATTGATATTAATTTTGAAACGTACCCATTTGACTATGCTGATCTGACTGATGGGCACAGGCCCCTCATGCACGCTACATTTAAAAAACCTATAACATACCTGGTAAAACGCGGGCCCATCCCCGGCAGTTTGGATGGAGGCCTGGAAGAACAGGCCCGAAACCTGGGCGTATCACTCCATTACCAATTTCATGGCCATCCTGAACACCCGGACATTACGGCCACGGGTCCGATAGTCAACGATTATTGGGCCGCTGACAAAGGCATCATTTTCAAAACGAGCATGCCGGATACATTCATGGGCATTATAAATAATGATGTTTCATACAAAGGATATGCCTATCTGCTAGTAGTGAAAGGTTACGGGTGTTTATGCACATGCATTTTCGACGACTTGCACCGGCTTGGGGAAAACTTCAAAGCCGCACAGTTGGCGTTTGAACAATACGTAAAACTTGACATCCGGGACCCGAAACCGGTCGGTGGGGTAGGGTCGTTCTCAATGAACTCAATCTACACCCATAATGGCTCAATTTATATTGGTGAAGCGGCAGGATTGCAGGATTTTCTTCTTGGGTTTGGTATGCGCAATGCCATCACGGCCGGTTATCTGGCGGCGAACAGTATTATGACCGGAAAACAATTTGATTTTCTGATGAACAAGAAATTTTTTCACCGCAAGAAGGCAGGGCTAGTCAATCGGTTTGTATACGAGCGGTTTACCAAAAATGGGCTGCCGCATCAGCTGGGGAAAGTGCTTACAAAAACTGACCCATATCCCTACCTATATTCCCTCTATAATTTTAACTGGTGGCAGCGGCTGCTTTATGCTCCGGCATTTATTTACTGCAAGAAGTATTACCCGCAAATTTGGCGCTGATGCCCATACAATTAGCAAAATATTCTTTTTAAAATTTTAAATTACATGAAACGATCCAAAAAAGTCATTTTCGCTTCCCACTGCCTGTTGAACCAGAATGCCCGCGCCAGCGGCGTGGCGAAAAGCTCCGGGGTGGTCAAGGAATTCGTCAATTTCTGCATTAAAAAGGGTTATGGTATCGTGCCAATCGAATGTCCGCAGCTGCAGTTTGAACCGCTTCTTCGGCAACCGGCCACCCGCGAACATTACGACAACCGGGCTGTCCGTTCTGTCTGCCGAAACATCATAACGTCGACGATCAAGCAAATCATTATGTACCGCCAGGCGGGCTATGCAGTATGCGGTATTTTTGGAGTGGAGGGATCCCCCACCTGCGGCGCGGTCAGGACGCATGTCCTGTCTTCAGGCGGGCGCAGCGTCAACGTCCGGGGCCGGGGCATTTTTTATGATGAAATGAACGCAGCCCTAAAAAAACGCCGCATCTCTGTACCGATCTACGATTGGGACATTCAGGCAAAAAAAGCATTAAACCGTTAAAAAACTATTTTTAGAAAATAATACTATGAAAATCATCAAAGAATTCAGGGAATTCGCCATCAAGGGCAACGTCATGGATTTGGCCGTCGCGGTCATTATCGGCGGCGCTTTCGGTAAAATCATCACTTCTTTCGTCAATGATGTTCTTATGCCATTCATCGGCATGCTGCTCGGCGGTGTTAATTTCACTAACCTAAAAATCGTCCTCAAGAAGGCGGCTGACGGCACGGCCACTGCCACGCTTAATTACGGCGCCTTTATCCAGGCCGTCATTGATTTCCTGCTCATTGCGGGCGTGATATTTATGATGGTAAAATTGATCAGTTCACTGAAGAAACATGACGAGGCGGCAAAGGCGCCTGAACCGCCTGTCCAGGAAAAATTACTGACGGAAATTCGCGATTTGCTGAAAAAATAATTCATTATCCTATCCACATGAACCCCGAAAAAAAATCTACCACCACTTCCGTCAAGCAGGGCGGCCTGGTCCCGGGTACGCCGCACCAGGTGTATGAGGTTTGGATGGACAGTGATAAACATTCCCAACTGACCGGCAGTGAAGCTACGATCAGCCGTGTTGTCGGCGGGGAATTCACCACGTTCGGCGGCTGGGCGACCGGCAAGAACATCGAGCTGATCCCGGATAAAAAAATCATCCAGACCTGGCGCGCAGACGACTGGCCGGCCGGTCACTTCTCTACCCTGACGGTACATCTCCTACCAGCGCCAGGCGGAACAAAAATCCTTTTTACGCAAACAGGCGTCCCCCTGTCATTGGCCAAATCAGTCGCCCAGGGCTGGAAGGATTTCTACTGGGAACCGATGAAAAAATATATACTAAAAAAATAATTAAACACTATGGACCAACAAACCCCACAACCAACAAAATCAAGACACTCGGGCTGGGCTGTTGTGATAATAATTCTAGTGTTGTGCCTGGCCGGCGGATTTTTCTACTGGCGCAGTTTTCAGCCGGAGACTGAAGATACGGACAACCCGTACCTCGAAAACGCCATGACGCAGGCCGAAGAACGATTTACCAACAACGCTAACTCTACAGGCACTAATACCAGCGTCACGTCCAACGGCCAGCAGAATACTGATTCGACGGCCACCACGGGATCCCTGGTCGGTACCTGGACGTCCGACTGCCTGGTCCCTGACGCTAACAGTCCCTGGTCGGAACAACACAAATTTGTTTTTTTATCCGACGGTTCCGCCGTGCACACCCGCTGGTCAGGCAGCGACCACAACTGCACTGTCGTAGACACGCTGGTCAATACCTACTCCTATGTTATACCGGGGACCGGCCAGATTAACCTGACTGACCAAGATACGGGATCAACAATATACGACATCTACCTGATATCCGGTGATACACTGGAATTCGGCCACGGGTTCCAATCGCCGTATCCGGCAGGGTATGACGCTACCCAGGGCTATTCGGCGGCAAACCGTTTTCATGATTTGAATACATACATCATCTATAAAAAATAAAGGCAACATTTTTATGGAATATAATAATGACAAACTCGACGGACTCAATCCCATGACCGGCAACGCCAAAGAAACGACACCTCAGCCAACCGTAGACATTGGGGAACGATTCGACCTATCTTCATTCGACAAGATGGCGGAGGCCATCCCCGAACTGGAAAACATGCGCGGCGTTGACCAACGGACCGACTACCATGACCTACCGCTCGACGTCCACACACGGGAAGTTGTAAAACATTTGCAGGAGGACCAGTTTGTCGCCACATTGCCACAAAAGGAAGCCATCGCGCTGGCAGGATACCTCCATGACCTCGGTAAGACTTCTCCTGAAGGGACACAAGTAAACCCCAAAGATGAAACAAAACGCCAATACATCGGCCATGAAAAGGTCAGTGAAAAAATGGCTCGCGATATAATGTCCCGGCCGGAATTCAACCTAAAACCAGAGGACATCGAATTTGTTGCGAAACTTGACGGACTGCACGCCTCAGCACTTAACCTGATTAAAAACTTCGATACCACCAACCAGCCCAAAGGCAAAGAGCTCGGTGCATACGATGATTTCATGAAACGGGTTGAGGAAATTCCTAGCCCTCTTTCTATCGAAGATAAGCTGAGAGTCGTCATTGCGTTTAACCGGGCAGATATACTAGCCACCTACAATGAAAACAGCGACCCCAATTCAGAAAAAGTAAAACGACTAATCAATCGGGTAGCTAAAGACACAGAGACTTTAGGCGAGATGGGGAAAGCGGTCCCGGCACTGGTTGAAGCGATTATGGCCCGCCGATCGGGAAAACAACAGGCAGGCATCGTTTTTAAAGATGGGGTCTATCGGTATCATGATTACGGTGAGTCCCAAAAAACAGAAACTCCTTCTGCGATCGACGAACAAAGCGTAATCTATATCGAACAACAATTTCCGGTTTTTGGATTACAGGAAGATCAAAAAGATGCATTTCTGCTGGCACTCCGTACCAACGGCCTCCCCGGCCTCGGGAAAGCTGGTTTCAGCAGGCAGATAAGCACCATTAAAAAACTACTTCAAGAACGACCTAATACATAACTAAAATTATTATGAAACAAACGTACGCCAACCTCCTGAAAGCCATTGCCGGCGAATCAATGGCCAGGAACAAATACACCTTTTACGCGAAACAGGCCCGGAAAGACGGGTACGAGTGGATCGCCCGCGTGTTTGAAGAAACGGCCGACAACGAGCGGGCCCACGCCGAAGAAGAACTGGAATACATTCCGGAAAAAACGGCCATGACCAACACGTACGACATCCACCCGGTGGCTGACACGCTGACGAACCTAAGGCACGCGGCCGAGGGCGAGGAATACGAATTCGGCACCATGTACCCCGACTTCCAGAAAGTAGCGGAAGACGAGGGCGAAAAGGATATTGCTGAGCTGTTCAAACGCATTGCCATGGTGGAAACGAAACATGCCGAACGTTACCGCATCCTGGCGGACAAACTTGAAAAAGACACCCTGTACAAAAACGATGAGGAAATCGAATGGAAATGCGAAAATTGCGGCTATGTCCATAAGGGGAAATTCGCGCCCGGCAAATGCCCGCTCTGCAAAAAACCCCAGGGCTGGTACCGGGGCTTGGGCGTGGTGCGGTAGCCAAACAATCCGGCAATTATCAAAATGGTGGAGCCAAGACTCCACTATTTTGATATACTGTAGGCATGGGAAAAAATATCATCATATCAGACCAAACGTCACTGGACAATAAAATCAAAGACATGCGCAGGGACGGCCCCGGTGGCCTGCACGTGCTGTCTGATTTCGACCGGACACTCACCAAAGCGTACGTTAACGGGAAAAAAATCTGGTCACTGCTGGCCATCCTGCGGGACCATTTCATGCTGACCCCCGACTATCCGGCCAAGGCTCAGGCGCTGGCGGATACATACTTGTCCCTCGAACGCGACCCAAGAATTTCTCGGCAGGAAAAAAAGAAGCTGATGAACGAATGGTGGACCAAGCATTTCACACTACTCGTGGCATGCGGCCTGACAAAGTCCGATATAGTCCGCGCCCTTTCAATCGGCCAGATCGAACTGCGCCCCGGGACTGACACGATGTTTTCCCTCCTCAACGGTTACCATATCCCGCTCGTGATCATGTCAGCCAGCGGGATCGGCGGGGATGCCATCGCCATGTATCTAAAAAAACAGGGCCTGCTATCGCCCAATACGCATGTCATCGGCAACACCATCATCTGGGACAAATCCGGCAGGGCAACGGGTGTTAAAAAGCCGATTATCCATTCGCTCAACAAAGATGAAACCGTTATACAACAATTCCCGGCGTATGCTGATGTACGGGACAGAAAAAACGTCATCCTGCTCGGGGATTTCACTGATGATGTAGAAATGGTTACTGGCTTCGATTACACTAATCTGATCAGTATCGGCTTCCTTAATGAAGATACTGACCGGCTCCTGCCGGAATATAAAAAATGCTATGACGTAGTAATCCTGAATGACGGGCCGATGGACGCGATCAATAATATCATTAAATCCGTGATACAATAATCACATGCTTATCCCAGCCATCAAGAATCGCCGCAGTATCCGCCGGTTCAAGCCCAACTTCCCTCCCCATGACATGATTCAGGAAATACTACGGGCCGCCCAATACGCCCCCACTTCCCGGGGAAACAAGGCAATGCACTATCTGGTAATTTCCGAACAGGCCACGAAAGATGCCATATACGCCATCGCCGCGCCGGAGCAGGATTTTGTCCGTGATGCGCCCCTGCTGATCATTCCGTCGACTGACCCGGAAAAAACCGGCCAACCCGTGCAGGACCTGTCTTTGGCATCCGAAAATATCTTTTTACAGGCCACGGAACTCGGGTTGGGATCCGTCTGGAAAAATTTCAAACCACCGGTAGCGGAGGAAGTAAAAAGAATCACCGGCATTCCGCATACATTCATGATTATCAACGCCATAGCCATCGGGTTTCCGGCGGAATCTGCCGAACCCCACGCAGACCAGGATTATGACCGGTCGCGTATCCATAAAGAACGGTGGTAACAACCCCATGAAACCTCTCACGTTACGAAAATCCGGACGACTACTTTCACCCCCCCAGACCAAACGGTTACGGTCAGGCTTCGTCGTCCTGAAACCGGGCCAATCGGTCGGCGAACACACCACGGGCAAACGGGAAGAAATTATTATTGTCCTGAAAGGCACGGCCAGACTCCTGGCCAACAGGAAAAATAAAAAAATCAAGGCCACTAGCGTTGCCTACAACCCCCCGCATACGGTACACAACGTTACGAATTGCGGAAAAAATGCTTTGCAGTATATCTATGTCGTCAGTTGACAGTTGACTAATGGAATCCCCCGGGCTGCATGCGGTCCTCATTCCCGAGGGCATGTTTAGCATTAATTAAAATATTTAATTTTCACTAATCTTACAGTAAATATGAAAAATTTCCGATTACGCTTGGATCCTTTCACTGCCAATTCACACACGCCTGCTATAGTATGGTAGCGCGCATCTAATAAGTAACCACATTGCCTATGCCCAATATTTCCAAGCTCCTTTTAGCTGTCGTTCTGGCCGGTTCCCTGGCTTTGGCGGCGATCGGGATAGTCCACGCCCAAACCTCAAGTACTTCAACCGTACTTGCGGATACGCAGGTAGCGGCCCCGACTGTTACCGATACCACCAGCACTGATCTGCCGTCTACTACGGCGCCTCTGGCAAGGACGGAAAGACACCAGGCCAGACTGGACGATTTGGCCACGCTCTTCAACTTGTCGAGCACTGATCTACAAACGGAAATGAGCAGCGGAAAACCGCTATACCAGATTGCCGCCGAACATGGCGTCACGTACGACACGATGAAGACTGACAAGCTCGCCCAACTCAAGACCAAGCTGGATGACATGGTCAAGGTCGGCTATATGACCCAGCCGGAAGCGGACCAAATCTACCAGCAGGCCCAGAGCCAGCCCATGATGGGACTGGGTTTCGGCCACGGCATGCACTGGATGAAATAATAGATCCAGCGCTCCACCCCCAAAAAAACGCCCCTCCCCCTGGGGCGTTTTTTCTTTCCTGAATTTACCCCTTAACATAATATTATATAAATATGCTACACTGTTTGATTATTTTCAACATTATCTATCCTTTAAGAAGTAATGAATGTATAAATTGAGAAACAATGAGTTACGGATGAAGCGCTTGCTCGGCCTAGTTGTGTTTATGCTCAGTGCTCTGCTTGCCTACTGGGCGCTGGTGAAACTGTTGGGCTACCTGCCCAAAATCGACCCCATCCTATTCGCGCAGATCATCGTGGCGCACATCATCGTGCACGAACTCTGCCATCGGGTGGTGATGAAGCGCTACAGAGTAAAGGCCTACCTGTTTTTCTGCTCATTCTGGGCGGTACCTCGCCATGGACCTCAAATAAGAAAAAACGAACGATTGACGTGGCACCAAAAAGCCGCTATTGTCCTCGCCGGACCGGTGGGTAATGTCGCGGTCAGTATTGCCGCATTAAAAATTTGTTCCCTGACAAAGCTCGCTTCGGCGGGTCTTTTTATTGCCATCTTCTCCGTCGGGGCGTACAATACAGTTGTAAATAAGTAACAGACACTGATATGGCTAACAATTCCCAATTAGCTACTTTTGCCGGGGGATGCTTCTGGTGTACTGAGGCTATTTTTAAAAACCTAAAAGGTGTCATTGCGCTGACGCCTGGTTATACCGGTGGCATCATGCCGCACCCGACGTATGAACAGGTCAGCACCGGTACCACCGGCCACGCCGAGGCCGTGCAAATCGTATTCGACCCGGCCACCATTACGTACGAAGCGCTGTTAAACGTATTTTTTGCCACCCACGACCCCACCACCCCCGACCGGCAGGGCAACGATATCGGACCGCAATACCGCTCGGTAATTTTTTACCACGACGATACGCAGAGATTAACGGCAGAAACGTACATTAAAAAATTGTCTGATGGTAAAACCTTTTCTCAACCGATCGTAACGCAAATTAAACCGTTCAACGAGTTTTTTCCGGCTGAGGAATACCACCGCGATTATATGACAAAAAATCCCAATCAGCCGTATTGTCAAATTACCATCAACCCAAAAATATCAAAACTCAAAGAAAAATTTATCTCCCTGCTAAAATAATGGCTGATAAACTGCGGCCGATTGATCCTCAAGCAGTAAAAAATAGGCCTTTTACTACTCTTGCCTGGATGCACCTGGCGGGGATCGTATTGATATGGGCGTCTCCTTTCCTAGTACGCTGGTGGCTCATCCTCACTGGTATCTGCCTCTACTTCATGCAAATCGCCATCCTGGGCGATTGCTTCATGACTCGCCTGCAATTCTCAACTAAAAAACGAAGTGTGACGTTTTATTACTACCTATTAGTAAAATTCGGTTTTGCGCCTAACGGTTATCGCGTCCGCTTTCTCGCCGATTATGTCATGCCACCGATTATTTTAGGGTTCGCATTAGTATGGCAATTGGCGCTCGATAAAAGCCCGCTGCTAATATAGATACTCATTTCGTCCAAAGCTAACAGAGGTGTTTTGTGTTATAATTTATATGAAAGATTAAAATCAAATCCGTAACTGTGCACCATCATCCAAACAAATTTACATATAGATTAGCTGTTTTACTATTCCTCTTTACTGTCTTTTTTTTACTTCCATCTCATAATGCTAGGGCTTTTGATGCCGGCTGGGAAAGCCTGACCGTGCCGACCCAGGCCGGCGTAATTTCCGTCCGGGCCATCAGGATCAATTTGGGTGATGCATCACTGCAGATACGGTCATTGACCGACGTCTCTGGAGAACGTATGGATGTGGCCGGCCCGGTAAAATCGCTTAAGTCTTTCGTTGACGAGGTTGGCGGGTTTGCCGGCATCAACGGCAGTTATTTCTGCCCGTCGGACTACGCCGCTTGCGCGGGTAAAGCGGGGTCGTTCCATTGGATGTGGTACGACTCGGTAGCCGGGACGTACGCCAACCCCTATCAGAACCAGTTCAACCCCGGACCGGTGGTGGCGTTCGATACGCAAAACCGCATGCATTTTTTCAAAAACGCCGAGGACTGGCCGGGCCAGACATCATTTGAATCACGGAACAACACCAAGCTCCAGGCCCTCATTTCCAACGGACCGGGCCTGATGTACGAGGGACAATTGACCGTTTCTCCGGACCAACTCGACGCAAAACAGCGGGATACAAAATCTAACCGGTCTGGGCTGGGTATCAAAAACAACATGTTATATTTAGTGGTAGCATCCAGCTCTACGGTCATGGACCTCGGCTACGCCATGCAAGCTATGGGCATGCAGTACGCGGTTAATCTGGACGGCGGTGGATCTTCTGCACTGTACTATAACGGACAGTACGGCGTCGGACCCGGACGGGATATGCCAAATGCGCTGGTTTTTGCCGACGCGGGCAGCCGACAGACGTATACTCCTCCGCCGGCAGCGGCCGGCTCGTCGTTTTTTGCATATGATACCAGTATCCGCGGCGGATTTACCGTCGCCTCCGGAAACGTCACTGGCGACACGCGCGACGAAATCGTCACCGGTACGGCCAGCGGACTGGCGCCGCAAATTCGGGTATTTGATAACCAGGGTAATCTCAAATCGCAATTCTTTGCCTATGACACTGGGTTGCGCAACGGCGTGCATCTCACTACCTGTGACGTCAACGGGGATGGAATGGATGAAATCGTCACCGCCCAAGGTAAGGGCGGCTGGCCGCTGGTAAAAATTTTCTCCGGTGACGGCACGATCATTACTAACGGCTTTTACGTGCTGGACGGCAAGTTTTCCGGCGGGGTCAACCTGTCCTGCGGTGACATCGATGGAAACGGTGTGTCCGATATTGTCGTAGCGGCCGGTCCGGGCGGCGGGCCGCACGTCCTGGTCTATGACGCCCAGGGGACGATTCTGACGAATTTTATGGCTTATGATAAAAGTTTTCGAGGCGGCATAGAGGTGGCGACAGCCGATGCGGACGGAGACGGACGGGACGAAATTATTACCGGACCGACAGTCGGCGCCTCGCACGTACAAATTTTCCAGATCCACCAAGGATCAATTAAACGCCTATCCCCCGGCTTCTTCGCATTTAATTCCGATTACCGTGGCGGTGTTTCTGTGGCCGGACTCGATACTGATGGCGATGGAATTAAAGAAATAGTAATCGGCGTCGGGGATGACGCCACGCCGCTGGTCAAGGTATACAACATCCATGAACGCTTGCAATCCCAACAGTACGTCTTCGCCGCTAATTTCCTGGGCGGCTTACAGCTGGCTGGCGGCGATGTGGATGGCGACGGTATCGCTGAATTATTGGCTATGCCGAGAGGCCGGGGCGGGCCGCAGGTACGAATTGTCGACTTCTAGTATTTATACCGTTGCTACAAACTTGCCTTTTCTTATGTTCATAACGGCGTTAACCATAGCCGAAAACGGTGTTTTTTTGTTATACTACAGGCGTAAATTATCTATTTAAAAAATATGAAGAATACCGAGCCGATTGCGACCGCACGCCCCGAAACACGAAAACAATATCCAAAATCCCCGCTTCGCCGACGGGTTGATTACCTAATTTCCATTATCATAAACGTCATCCTGCTCTATGTGGCCAATAACCTGCTCAATTGGCGGGCTCAGCTTATTACACAGGATTGGGCCACTGTCCTGCCGACAGTTAATATGATGCTGGGAGTGACGCTGGCAATAAACGTGCTTTTCCTTTTTTATGACCCGCGGCTTTTCTTCCTCATTGGCCGGAATGCGTCTGACCTGGTCAGCCTCTACGTCACCTACCGGGTATGGCATGTTTTCCCTTTTGATTTTCATGGTTTTTTCGGCCTGGGCTGGCTGAACCCGGTCGTAAAAACCGTCCTACCGATCGCTTGCATAGGCTTACTGCTCGCCGTCATTATACGCAGTGTCAGATATGTGTCACATAAAAATATATACTATTAATCCTATCCTATGGAAACCTTACCTCGTCAGTTACCACCTGGTCCGATCGGCGACATACGTCGTCGGGAGCTGACCCTCTCGGAAATCATCTCAGGCGCCTGGCAGATTTTTTCAGAACACCTGCAGGCCATCATCCTCATCGCCCTGGTCATTTTTCTGCCGCTCAACATCATCTCAGCCTATATGCCCGGCAACAATGTTGACGCCAATGACATAACCAACGGCACGATGGTGATGGAACTCGTGGTATCGCTCGCGCTGCTGCTGGTAGCCGGCGTCCTGGCCCCGGCCGCCATCGCCTATATCGTCAGTATGCATCTGGAAAATAAACCGGTTGATTTCAAGACGGCGTTCCGTTTCGCCTTGACCCGCTGGCTGCCGCTGATTGGCACGACTCTGTTGCTGGTCGCGTTCCTGCTCGGGTTAACGTTCCTGCTGGTCATCCCGGCCGTCATATTTGGATTCTACTGGGCTTTCACTACCTATATTGTAGTATTAAAAAGTAAAAGTGGACTTGACGCGATCCGCTACAGCCAATCCATAGTCAGGGGCCGCTGGTGGAAAGTCGCCGGCTATCTTCTGGTGTTTGGGCTGATTACCGGCATGATCACCTGGGTCATCAGCCAGCCGTTTGTGAACATACATAATCAGGCATTTAATGCCTGCCTCTCCACGCTCTCGGACATCATATTTACTTTTTCAATTGTCGCGACCACCATCTTCTTCATCAACCTGGATGCTGTACGGCGCGACAACCCGGCCAGAATATAACGCAATCATGTCCTATCCTATTTCCAGAAGGATATTCGTTCCGCTTCTCCGTCCGCGCATCATGTCGCTGTCCGGCCTGGAAAACGTGCCAAAAACCGGACCGGCAATTTATGTGGCCAACCACGTCAGCGAACAAGACGCGATTTTGATCGCCGCGGCGATAATTCCGTATACGCACGGTAAAAAAATATACTCCATTAGTAAATGGAAAATATTAAGCTTCCCTTTATGGAAAAAATGGTTGGGTACCATCCCGATATACCGGGACCGGGGAAAAACAATCGATGAATCAATGCGACTCCTTCGCGCTGGACGGTCCGTACTGGTATTCCCCGAAGGGGGCATCAATACTGATAATGTAATCGAAAAAGCAAAAACGGGCGCCGCCCGACTTTCGCTCAGTACCACGATACCCGTCATCCCGATCGGCCTGCGCCGCACGTCTCCACCGCCGAAAACTCCGCTCGGATTCTTTATGGAAATTTTCTTCGGCCGCCTTCATATTACAATTGGATCGCCGATAGATTTGAAAAAATGGCATGACCGGCCAATTGACAGAACCCTGCTGGACGAGGTCAATCAAATAATCATGTCACGTATCGCCCATCTGGCTGGGAAACATTACCAACCCGAACAATCATGACCCCCCTCTGCCCTTACGCAAACCTGGCTACTCCGGTCATCAAGTTCTGCGAACCAAACCTGTGCAGCTACATCGTCCAACCGGCAAACGCCTGGTCAAACCTAGTGTATATTATTGTCGGCATACTCATCCTCTACCTGGCCCGGGGCCAAAGAAAAACTCTGCTCTGGTGGCTGGGACCGATTGTCATACTAATCGGACTATTTTCGTTTACCTACCACGCCTCATATACATCCATCGGCCAAATGTTTGATCTCGGCTCAATGTTCCTCTTCGCCACGTTCCTGCTTGTTCTCAATCTTCAGCGCATAAAACCAGGCCTAAAGTACTCCACAGCTACCTGGTTGTATGTATTGACGGTCATCCTTTGCTTGGCAATCATGTATACGATCCGTACGTTAAAAGGCTTTAACATCGGTATCCTGGTTTTTGGCATAGAATTGGCTGTCGTCCTGGCACTCGAGGCGGTTGCCTGGTCGCGAACGCCGAAGTACCTGCTGAACCATATCTTGACGGCCTTACTCATCGCTTCGGTTGCCGCTGTTATCTGGATGTTTGATTACACCCACCTCTGGTGCGACGCGAATACTTATCACTACTTGAACGGGCATACCTTGTGGCATATACTAACGGGCATTAGTTTTATCTTTGTCTACCTATTTTATCGACAATTTGCTAAAGTAAACTTGGCTACTCAGCCATCAATAAAATAGTCTATGCGCTTCGTCCTCCGATCAAAAATCCATAAAGCCACGGTCACTGAGGCTAACCTTAATTACGTTGGCAGTATTACCATAGACGAAGACCTGATCGATAAGGCCGGATTCTGGCCCGGCGAAAAAGTGCTGGTTGTCAGTAACACTACCGGCGCCAGGCTGGAAACATACGTCATCAAGGGCGCCAAGAACTCCGGCGTCATCTGCATGAACGGCGCATCGGCCCACGTAATACATACAGGAGAAGAAATAATCATTATGGGCTTCGAGCTGTCGGACAAGCCGATTGTGGCAAATAATGTTCTGGTGGACGGCCATAACCGCTTTGTCAGGTATCTATCATGAATGTGAAAGTATGGGAAAATTACTATACACTATTTCAAAAAAATCAGACGGCAACATGTCCTTCCGCTATGGTCCGGCCGGCGAAGCCTTATCGAATAGAAAAAAATTCCTGCTAAACAGCGACATCGCCATCGAAGACTGTGTAGCCATGAGCCTGCAGGATAGCGAGGAGTGCGTGCAGGTCAGCACCCAGGATAAAAGACGCGGCATGACCGCCCTGGACGGCATCGCGGCCGACTGCCTGGTTACCAAGGAGAAGAGGCTGTTCCTATTCACCTTCGTCGCCGACTGCCTGCCGTTGGTCATCCATGACCAGAATTATTCGGTCGTGGCGGTAGCGCACATTTCCCGGTATAATGCCGGTGAACGGTTCATTGAAAACATATTGTCCACGATTGAACGTGCCGCCCAGGCTGATCCTGAACGGCTCCTGTGCTACATCGGGCCATGTATACGCAAAGAATCGTACGGCTTGCCGCCGACCGTACCGCAAGCCTCGGATCCTGCCTGGCAACCGTTCGCCAAGCGCCAGACCGACGGGAACATTTCACTTGACCTCGCCGGCATGACCGCCACCCTTCTCCAGCGCAACGGGATGTTAGCCGACAACATCCAGGATTCAAAGATCAATACAGCAACATCGGCTGACCACTTTTCCCACTACCGCGACTCACGCTCAGGCGAACCAGAAGGTCGTTTTGCAATTGTAGCAGGCCTACGTTAAGCCAATATTTATACCAGGCGCTTCCCCAAACAAAAACGATACGGGCAGCGCCAACCCTAACACAAACTTTACCATTATAGAATATGCAAAATAGTAACAAACCAGTTAGTATAGGGGCAAACCTTACCCCTGAACAGTATAACGTCTGCTTCATGAAAGGCACCGAGCCCCCGGGATCCGGCAAATGGCTGCACAATAAAACGAAAGGTAAGTATATCTGCGTAAACTGCGGTCAGGAACTGTTCACATCGGACACAAAATTCGAATCCGGCACCGGCTGGCCGAGCTTTTGGGACCTGGCGGTCAAGGCCAACATCAAGACGGAAGTGGATAGCACGCTAGGCATAAACCGGACAGAGGTATTATGCTCCAAATGCGGCGCCCATCTCGGCCATGTGTTCAATGATGGCCCCCAACCAACCGGACAAAGATATTGCATTAACTCACTGGCCCTGGATTTTAAGGAAGGTAAATAACCATGCCCCGCTACGCCAAAGTACAAGTTACCGTCGGCACGGTCATCAAAAAGGACGGGAAGTATCTGCTGGTCCAGGAGAGGAAAAAACCGGTGTACGGCAAATGGAATATCCCGGCCGGACGCGCCGAGGTCGGCGATACGCTCGAACGCCGGGCGATCAGGGAAGTTTTTGAGGAAACGGGATTCCGGGTCAAGCTCCTCAGAAAACTTTTCGTCCGCCATGCCGGCCTCAACCATCCCGTTGGACATGCGTACCAAGGGCGCATTATTGGCGGCCATTTACATTTTCCTAAACGTGAAATTCTTGACGCCGGTTGGTTTACGTATAAAGAGGTTCAAAAAATGTACCAGCTAAATAAAATCCGCGGGCATTGGATTTGGCAGGCGATTTCAGCTGTCGAAAAATCAAAAAAATAGCGAATATTAGCCACTCCCACCCTTTCCTTAATGCGTTAGACGTAAGGTTATTTTTTTGTTATAATGATCTTTCTTAACACTAACCTCCACTCAAGTATGAAGGAAATCTTTCGGAACATGTGGCGCCGGAAAATGCGGTCAATATTAACCATTTTCGGCATCGCCATCGGTATTTTCGCTTTTACGGTTATGGGTTCACTGGCCCTGAAAATCAACAAAATGATCAGCGGCGGCAAGCGGTTTATTACGGGACAGATCACGGTCATGCCGAAAGGCACCGTAGCGTCGGCATTCGGCGAAGGCGGCGGATCGGCATTCCTGGCCGTCGACACGCTGAATAAAATCGCCCAAGTTGACGGGGTTGAAGCTGTAGCGGGCGGCATATCACTGAGCTTGAAGGAGGTAGACTTAAACGACCCGTCCAGCCAGAGCATGAGCTTCGGCCCACCTCCGACCATCCAGGCGATGGACCTGGATTCAACATTCCAAAACCGTAACTGGGCCACCATGGACATGGAGTCAGGCCACATGATTACCAAAGAAGACGGCGACAATGCAATTACGGTCGGCTACACGATCGCCGGCGACAACAACCTGAAAGTCGACGATACGTTCAATGTCCGCGGTACCGATTTTAAGGTTGTTGGCATAACAGCACAGACGCTCACCGGACCGGACCAGTATGTATTCATGCCCATGAAGCCGGCCCGGCAGTTGCTGGTCGATTCGGTACCATTCCTGAAATCTCTCGTAGAACGGTCCACTGAAGCGTTGAATATAACTGATACCGAACTGGCCAAGCTGCCTGAAGCCACCCGGACCCAGATTGCCGAAGCTAAGGGATTCAAACTGGAGGACATCAACCAAATGGCCGCCGTATCATGGAAAGACGGCCAGGATGCCGACACGGTAGCGACCCGCATCAAAGATCAGTTCAAAGATGAGGCCGTCGTACTGTCGCCGAAGGCACTGGGCGAAATGATAGACAAGGCTTCGGCCATTTTCAACACCATGATCCTGGGCAGCGCCCTGATCGCCTTGATCGTCGGCGGATTCTCCATCATCAACACCATGATCATGTCCATCTCCGAACGCAAAAAGGAAATCGGCATCAAAAAGGCCCTCGGCGCCTCACGCAAAGCCATTGCCAGCGAATATACGCTGGAAGCCGGTGTCATCGGTTTTATCGGCGGATTGATCGGTATGGGATTAGGCGCTCTGCTGGCCACCATCCTGAATAAAAATACGTCAGCAGAAATTTTCCTGCTCTCTCCGGGCTTCCTAGGCGGCGTGGTCGCCTTTTCCTTTGTCCTGGGCATTATCGCCGGCATTATCCCGGCGGTCAAAGCCTCCCGCATGCCGGCAGTGGATGCTATCCGTGAACTCTAACCATCATACACCTATGAATAAAACCATCATCAAAGCCACCCAGCTGAAAAAAACGTACGACCTGACCAAGACGAATAAGGTCCAAGCCCTGCGCGGCATGGATATGGAAGTACATGAAGGCGACTTCACCGCCATTGTCGGGCCGTCGGGCTGCGGCAAATCAACCTTATTGCATATGCTCGGGCTTCTCGACACTCCTGACGAGGGCACGCTGGTCATCGACGGCATTGATACGTCAAAAATGAAAGAATACGAAGCGCACCAAATTCGCGCCAAAAAGATCGGCTTTGTCTTCCAGGGCTTCAACCTTATCCCGGCGCTGACGGCCCTGGAAAACGTCATGTTGGCCGGTAAATACGGCGGCTTGAATTATGCCGACCGGAAAAAAAGGGCTATGGAACTTTTAACGACGATGGGCCTGGGGGACCGGGTGGACCATCGGCCCAACGAGCTGTCAGGCGGGCAGCAACAACGCGTGGCCCTAGCCCGCGCGTTGATGAACAACCCGTCAATCATCCTTGCTGACGAGCCGACCGGCGAACTGGACAGCAATACCTCACTGGAAATCATCAATACGCTAAAAAAACTGAACCAGGAAAAAAATCAGACGTTCGTGATTGTAACGCATAACAACGAAGTGGCTAACGCGTGCAAAAAAATCCTGCACGTCAAGGACGGCCGCAACGCATAACCATTTTTTCTGGGGAACCCTATGATTTCGGTCATTGTCCCCACATACAACCGCCTCAATCGCCTGCAGAACTGCCTGCGGTCGGTTTTGGCTCTGCGCCACGCTGATTTCGAAATCATCATTGTCAATGACGGGTCGACGGACGGGACCAAGGACTATCTGGACAGAATCAATAATCCGAAAATTCGGGCCATCCATCACCTGAAAAATCTTGGGCCGTCTTCATCCCGGAATACCGGCATCGGGTTGGCCGGCGGGGATAGCATTGCTTTTACCGACGACGACTGTATCGTGGACGGCAACTGGCTGGCTGAATTGGAAAAAATGTTCCAAGCTAACTCCTGTGATTTTGTTTTTGGGGCGACACACTATATCAGCAAACATTACCGCGGATATTTCCCCGAACGCCTGACCAGCAACGGCGGGGGAAAATGGCCGGGCGGCGCCAATATCGCCTTTAAAAAAGAAATATTTACGAAGATTGGCGGTTTTGATTCATTTTTCGACCCCTACCACAACGAAGATACAGAAATGGCCATCCGCGCCGTGGCCAACGGCCTTACCTTCAAACGGGCGCCGAACGCTTTAGTCTACCACCAGCCGGAAAAATGGACGGTACAAAGCCTCCTATCGTCAGCTAATAACTTGTCCGTCTGGCCGATTTTGAAATCAAAGTATCCAAAACATTACCTGGCCTTCGGCGGGCCGGCAAAATGGCGGATAGCGGCCGAACCGTCTGATTACCTGAAAATATTCCTCCTCCCGATCTTAATCCCGGTTTTATTCCTGCGTTACCTGTTTCACGGCAAAAAAAACATCATAATATTTTTCGCCAAATGGCCGGTCTGGCTCATTAAACGCAGGTGGTATATATATAAAGAAGCACTGCGGCATAAATCATTTATGGTATGAATTGGCTCCAACCTTTAGTCGAGGTAACCATCCTCGGCCTGGTACCCCTCGTACTCATCAATACCGGCCTCATCAAGGGTGCACACCGTTTTGGCGTCCTGGCCGCCGCCGGGCTGCTCATGGTGGCCGACGTTGTGGCATTTCATATCCCCGCGTATTCGATAGGTATCCGCACGGATAACCTGGCCGATGCCCTGCCCTGGTTTGTTGGACTGGTTGTAATTGCCGTCTGCTTTATCATCCTCATTGCCCGTCTCCAGCGCATTACTCCGATACACAAGTGGTGGCAAGACCCGCATTTCCGGTATTTGTTCATCCCTATCAGCATCGGGCAGCAATTTGTCTTTTTCGGCTTTATCCAGAGCCGGCTGCAGGAGTTTATTCCAACTATTATCACCATCATTGCCAGTGCATTGATTTTTGCCAGCGCCCACCTCATGTACCGGCCGCGGCGTCAGGCTTTTTTAGTCACTTTTGCGGCCGGTATCGGCTTTGCTGCCTGTTATGCCATCGCTCCCAACCTCATTATCGGTTCGGTTGCTCATATGATGCTCAATGTCACGGCCGTACAGCGTAACCTGTTCTCATTTCCTAAAAATCAAGAATGAAAAAGCTGACTGCTAGTACTGTTGCTAGGTTCCAACAAAAAATTATTTCATTTTATAGGCTGCATAAACGAACGCTGCCGTGGCGACAAACGACTGACCCGTATAAAATTACGGTTGCCGAGATCATGCTTCAGCAAACACAAGTTGAGCGAGTTGTGCCGAAATACAATCAATGGATAAAGCGCTGGCCGGGCTGGCCATCATTATCACGTGCGACGAACAAGCAATTGCTACAGATGTGGTCCGGGCTGGGTTACAATCGCCGCGCAATCAATCTCGGGAAAATGGCGCACGCCGTTGTAATGTATTACAACGGGAAACTTCCGGAAAGCGAAAATGAATTACAAAAACTTACAGGTATTGGTCCGTACACAGCACGGGCAATTTTAATTTTTGGATTTAACAAGCCACTAATCACTATTGATACGAATATCAGGCGCGTCATTATTAATGAATTTCATCTATCCGCAACATTGCCGCGGAAAAAGTTGGAATCAATTGCCTGGAAGTTATTGCCGCGGAAAAAATCACGAGACTGGCACAATGCGCTAATGGATTACAGTCGATTGCAACTTCCCGCCCGGATTTCGCGTATTCCCGCCTTATCAAAGCAATCGAAATTTCAAGGCTCCATCCGCCAGATCCGCGGAGAGATCATCCGGCAATTACTTAAGAAAAAATCCGTCTCCATCCCTTTTATCACCAAATGGATGGGGCGAACCGCTACCGACGTTCTCGAAGCTGCTCTACAATTACAAAAGGATGGAATTGTACGAATAATTAACCAATTAATATTTCTTGAATAAATCATCGCGAGGCCACGGGTTATAAGGTCCCGGGCCGAGCAATACCGCTTTGGGAAAGGAAGTAATGAAGGGAAACCAAGGGTGTCCCTTCATGGTCAAAAAAAATAACCCCATCCGCTCATTGACGTATCGTCAACTCGCAGACGGGGTTTTCTGTTCGGAAGAAAGAGCTTTGTGCTGCTCATAGGCTGCCTGGAGCTGTCTACTCCACCGCTCATAGAAACGGCGCATATCCTCGGCTGTACGGCGCGTTTCGTCGTCGCCACGAGCCAGCAATCTGGCGTGTGCAATCCGGACTTCCGCCACGAATACGCGTCCGGGCTTGCGCTCAACAGGTTCAACCTGCCTGAATTCCTGTTCGTGTTCAGCTTCAAGAAATTGGACCAGGCAATCGACTGGCAACCTGGCATTCAGAAGCAGTTTTGATGCCTCATAATCAATCACCAGCTTGTCAGCGAGGGTAATGATGAGCAACCCATGGATGTACTCATACTCCCAACGCAAACGGTTGATCCGTCGCTGCCATGTTTCCGTATATTCGGGCATCTTGTACTGCCGGTCAACCTCAGCAATTCGCTCGCCGAGTTCGACCTGCATCGCCGGCGGAGGCCAACGGAGATAGTTGCCCATCTCATGAGCGCATAAACCGGCAATCGCTGGTTCAGGAAGGTCTTGCCAATAATGAGCAGGCTCAATCTTGGCTCCAACCATGCCGCCTTGCTGGATATATGCCATCGGGGCACCTCGTTCGTGATCAGACAGTTCAATGACGAACGTTTCCGGCAGCGGAGAGCCTTCGATCAGCTCAAAGTACTTCCGATACAAGGCCAGTGCCTCTTCTCGTATTCTCATTAAGACTCCGTTTCCGGCAGCGGAGGACCAGGATTGGCCCTCCGCAACCTCTGTAGATACTACCGACCGCTGTTCTTGGAGATGTCACCCCGCGGCGTCGCACTGTCGACCCTGGCCAATGGAGTCACTGTGCCATCGGACCGCCTGCCCATAATCCAGCCACCGGCGACAAAAATGATGAGGATTCCGGCGCCAGCTTTGACCGGCATGGAAATCCCATTGTCCTTGCCAGCACTCTGGTGCTGACTCGTCTGTTTCGGTGCGTACTTATCGTACTTACCGGAGCCCTTGGCGAATGCCGGGGCGGAAATGGAAACCAGCAGGAACACCGCGATGAGCAGCAGTCCTACCATCTTCAGAGAGTTGGAACGCAACATGCGTCCTCCTTGAGTTAAGAGTTGTGGAACTCACCAAATCCTATTTGGTCTTGTCCGTTCCTATGGAAGTTATATATGTCAAACAACAAAAGAGCCCAATAGATTAGCATATGATGCATTATATGTCAAGACTGCAAGGGAATAAAAAAGGCGGGACCCTCTTGAGGGTCCCGCACAAACAAACTCCTCCCACGGTAAGATCAAATCCAGCCCAGTGTCGCCAGCAATGGCACGATCAAGGCGGCAATGAGCGCTTCACCGGCAATGAATGCTGAGGCGACAATGTCGTTATACCGAGCATAAGACTCAGGCGCACGGCGCTGCCACCACCAGGCAAAAATCCCGCCGGCGGCAATCATCATGTTCATGGTCCCTGGCAGGATCAGACCAAACCCGAAGCCCGCGGCACTGGGCAGCCACCACCAGCCGCCGAAACGCTTGCAAAAAGCCCACACGACTCCGGCGACAGCGGCATAGATGGTCCACTGCAGGGCAGCCGGCGGGAAAGCACTGAATCCTTTCGCCATCAGGATCGCCATGTTGGCCAGTTTCAAGCCAGTGGGCGCGGGCAATCCTACGCCGAGGCCGTATTGAGCGGTCAGGATCGGGTACATGACTGAGATGGCCAACGCACCGACCGGCACAGCCGCCACCGACACCCAGGTAAGGATTCGCGGAGTTGACCCGAGCAACTTCCCGGTTTTGTAGCACTGCGTGATTCCCTCGCCCATCGCATTCATGGCGCCCGAAGTACCTCCAGCCAGCAAATTCAGGTCGACTGCCCCTGATACGGTACGGAAGCCTCCTTGGGCGGCGTTCGCCATCAATGACACGGGACCGTTATTGGTTTCGCCGAGAACGCGTACTCCGGCAATAATCAGCGGGATGCATCCGAGAACCATGGCAATAGTCATCCAAACGGGAATCATGAAAAAGTAATGCCCGAGGATGCCGAGCGCGACCGTCAGGAGAATAACCCAGATGAATATGGCGCGCATGGATACCTCGTACCCGACGACAGACGACCGGACTGACAGATTCCGGAATACCCCGACGATCGACCGCCACTGGAACAGCACCGTTGTCAGCGCTTCCGTCAGCATGAGGGCGGTTGCCGGCCACATGAACCATAGCATAGTGATGGGGAAATGATCGCCGGTGATATATCGCAGCATTATGCTGCCATGCTCCTTGAGCACGGTCGTCTGCTCGGGACTCAATGAGGAGGCCGGAATATTGGCGCAAGCCAGCACCTGTTGCCAATACTCAGGCGAGACCATATTCTTCACGATCGCGAGGCCGGCTTGGTCAATGACCGTTGAACCGAATATCCAGACCACAATCGTGCCGGCGAGCATAGAAAGCCCGACGCGAATGCCGACCAGCATGCCGGTACCAAAGGTGAGAAAACTCCACTCCAGCCCGACACGATACCTGGCGGCAAAATACAAACTTGGCGCTTTCGCCAGCGCGTCCCGTAAAAAAGCGAGTGCCGCAGAAGCAACTGCGCTCCACCAGAATGCCGGAAGTTGCTTGCCGGCCTGTTCTTTTGTCGCATCCAGCATCTCAATGGTTTTTGCTGAGGCAATGCCGTCGGCAAAAATCATCTTCGGGTCGTCGACAAAATAGCTACGGAAAACTGAGGCGATCAGCACCCCGAGCGCTCCGGAAACGATGAGCCACCAGAACATTCGCCAGGGCGTTATCACCACATGGATGTCCTGCTTGATTGACTCATTAAGCTCGAGGTAACCAAACGCCGCGGCGACAACACACATGAATGCCATCGACGTGGCCGCAGTCGCAGCTGTTTGGATGACGTTGTTTTGGAGCTTATTGTACCCGCGTGTTTTTCGGGCGGCAACAAGCAACCACGGCGCGCCCATCACTGCCGCCAACACCGACATGTTGGGGCCCATGCCGAGCTTGAGCACGATGTAGACATATGCCGCTGACAGTACCGCGGAAATCCATAAGGCTCCTGTTAGTGACTGCCACGTAACTTCACGCTGTTTCACGACAAACCTCCTTTGTTGTTCTCGTTCTGTTTCCTGTATTTTTATTGCAAATTGTCAATGTCCACTATAAAAATGAGCATTGGCTTATCTTAGCCCTGCAATTCCGACTCGTCAAGTATTGCCGGTAGCCTAAAAAGGTAACGTAAAATTCACCGAGGCCGCCGGTTTTGCCTCCCATTTTGACGTGTCCAGATTAATCACCTGCTCCTGCCCGCCATTGAGAATCTTAACGTGGCGATTTTTCAAAGCGTATTCATACACGTCCTTTGTAATGCGGACATCATCGGTACAGTACTTTTGTATCTTATCCAGCTCTCCTGATTTCCACCACCGGACAGCATCAAGCCCGTGGCCGGATTTTTTCGTACCTAGAGACGCCGTGGCAATAGAATTCAATGAAACCCGACGGCCCAATGATTTCACCACTTCTTTCATCAGGTCCAGCGTCGGCAGCTTGAACAGGTCACCGCGGTAATACCGGTTAAGTACCGGTATGTCGAAATGGTCCTGGTTAAACCCGATAATCTGGTCGGCGCGTTCCAAAAGCGGCCACAGCCTGTCCAGTTCGTGCTCCCAGAAAGCGAGATAGGCGTCCGTGGCATAGTCGTACACCACCGCCACGGATACTTTTAAAGCTGCCGGATCCGGGCTCCCCACTTCCTCAAAGGTATTCTGCGTTTCGATATCGATAACGATTTTCTTCATAGTCATCCGATTGAATTATTGATATACTTCACAGTACGTACTACCAATTTTCCCCTATTTCTCCGTTATTGTCAAAGCGTATGAATTTCATCAATTGGTCCGATTTCAAAAACGTGGATATCCGGGTCGGCACGATAACAAAAACGGAAGCCTTCCCCGAAGCCAGGTTGCCGGCCTATAAGCTATGGATTGATTTAGGGCCCGAACTCGGCACCAGACAATCAAGTGCCCGTATCACCGATTTCTATACAAAAGAAGAACTAATCGGGAAGCAGGTCATCTGCGTGACAAATTTCCCTCCGAAACAGATCGGGCCGTTTACCTCAGAGGTCCTGACAACCGGCTTCGTGCTGGATGGTGGAAAAGTTATACTGGCCCAGCCCGAGCGGCCAGTGCCGAATGGCTCAAAACTTGCCTGATATGAAAAAATATACCCTCGAAACAATCGTCTTCCTCTGCGGGGCGGCAGTCATGATCTATGAACTGGTCGGCTCACGGGTTCTGGCGCCGTACGTGGGCACGTCGATTTTCGTCTGGTCCAGCCTGATCGGCGTGATCATGGGCAGCTTGGCGCTGGGCTACTGGCTGGGCGGCAAAGTCGCGGATAAGGAGCCGGCGGCATTCAAACTGGCCATCATCATTTTGGGAAGTGCGATCGCCATAGGCGTCACCACGGCCATTAAAGACGTCTTCCTTACCTGGCTGACGGGCGCAAGCTACAATATACAAACAAACTCCTTGATCGCCTCTGTGGTGTTATTTTCGGTGCCAAGCGTCCTGCTGGGTGCTGTATCGCCATACGCGGTCAAGCTCCGTATGACCAGCCTCGGTACCTCCGGACAGACAGTCGGTAATTTATACGCCATCTCCACTCTTGGCAGTATCGTCGGCACATTCCTGGCCGGGTTCGTGCTTATCCCGGCCTTTGGCAACACTCGCCTGATGTACGGACTGGCGTCATTTCTGGTCGCTACGTCATCAATCCTCTATCTGGGTAAACGGTGGGTCATCCAAGCCAGTACATTAGTGCTCTGCATCGGACTGACGATCTTCGCGCCGGCATATACCAGCAGCGACCGGATTGTCGATCTGGATACGCAGTACAACCGGGTGTGGATTTACGACACGATTGACCGGGAAAACACCCAGCTGCCAATCCAGGTGATGCAGACGAACAACGAAAGCAGTTCGGCTATGTTCTTGGACAGCGACGAACTGGTATTTGAATACACGAAATACTACCGGCTGGCTGATCATTTCGTCCCCAACCTGACCAGCGCCCTGATGCTGGGCGGGGCGGCTTACTCATATCCCAAAGATTTCCTGGCAAAACATCCGGATGCGGCTATAGATGTGGTGGAAATCGACCCCAAACTGACCGAACTGGCCCGAGAGTATTTCAATCTGCCGGACAATCCCCGCCTGACGACCTATGGCGAAGACGGCCGTACGTTCCTCAACCGGACGGATAAAAAATACGACGTATTCTTCGGTGACGCATTCCGTTCGCTCTACTCCATCCCCTTCGAACTGACGACGATCGAATCAGTGCAAAAAACATATGACATACTGAATGACAATGGCGTGGCTATTATCAATGTCGCCTCCGCCATCACCGGCACTCGAGGGGAATTCCTACGTGCGGAATATCGGACATTTTCGGAGGTATTTCCGCAAGTGTATGTGTTTGCCGTCCGTGACCCACAAAGGCCTGATGTACCGCAAAATCTCATCCTTGTCGCCATAAAATCTGACACCCAACCAGCGTGGTCCGATTCAAACCAAGAACTCAACGACTATCTGGCCCACCGGTACACCGGCCTCATCCCGACGGATATCCCGGTTCTGACCGACGATCATGCTCCGGTAGAATATTTAATCAATAAGGTAATATAATATATGGCAGATTCTGACCAACTGTTGGGCAGAATTGCCTGGTTCAGCCGGGCGGCTATCGCCTCTGTCTATATCTACTTCGGAGCGTTGAAAATACTTGGCATCAGTCCGGCAGAAGACATTGTGGCGCTGCTGCATGCACAGACCGTTTCGTTTATCCCAATACATACTTTTCTGACACTCCTCGGCATCGGCGAGACGATCATCGGGCTGATGTTCCTCTGGCCGAAAATTACTACTATTGCCTACGTCGTTTTCTTGGCGCACATGTTTACGACGGTTTTACCGCTGTTTATCCTGCCTCACGAAACCTGGTCTCGATTTGGCGTCCCCACGCTGACCGGCCAATATATCATGAAAAACGTCATACTGATCGCCCTAGCGACTAATATATTTTTTATAATAAAAATCAATAACCATCAAAAAAATGGAATTAGTTGACATCGTCAACGAAAAAGACGAAGTGATCGGACAGGCTGACGTAAAAAAAGCGCATGCGGAAAAATTACTGCACCGGATAGTCCACGTACTCATCATGAACCATTCGGGAGAAATGGCGCTTCAGCTCCGCAGCCAGCACAAGCATTTTTTGCCGGGGTACTGGTGCACGTCCGTGGGCGGGCATGTCCAGTCCGGAGAAACCTATGAGCAGGCCGCCATCCGGGAGTGCCGTGAAGAGATTGGCACCACAACGCCGAAGATGAAAAAGGCGTTTTATGATTTGTATACAAGTGCGGAGCGGGGAAATTTATTTTTGACCACCTACGTGGCGACATACGATGGGCCGTTTTACCCGAATCCGGAAGAGGTGGAAAAAATAACCTTTTTCAAAATCAGCATGATCAGAGACATGATTAAGCGCGGGGAAAAATTCCATCCGGAACTGCTGTTCCTGCTGGAAAAACATCTCTAGACGGGCGCCCAACGAGCTTGTCGGGCCTGAAATATTCAGATACTATAACAAGGTACCGCCTGAAAAAAATCATTATCAACTAGTGCACATTTTCACATGTTTTCCGTTGATTACGCATCATTGTTCCATGGGCTGCCGCCAGGCGTGGCGGTCTTACTGATTGCCATGCTGCCTATTGCCGAGCTGCGGCTGGCCATACCGATCGGCCTGGAAACATACGGCCTGAACGTCTGGTCAACGTTCGTCTGGGCCTGTCTGGGAAATATCGCACCGGTGATACTGTTACTTCTCTTTCTCGAGCCTGCTTCCCGCTGGCTGATGGAAAAAAGCACAATCTTCAACCGTTTTTTTACCTGGCTGTTCGACCGGACCAGGAAACGATTCTCTGCTTCCGCGGAGAAATACGGAAAATTCATCGCCTTGATGCTGTTTGTCGCCGTACCGCTGCCGGTCACGGGCGCCTGGACCGGTGCGGCGGCGGCCTTCCTCTTCGGGATGCCGTTCAAACGGTCACTGCTGGCTATCTCCCTCGGAGTCGTTATCGCCGGCATCATCGTTACTATCATTACAAAAGGCGTGACAGCGATATTTTAATATCGGTTAATTTGAATCATGAAAATATACCCCCTTATCCTCTTGCTCCTGGGCGGCGTCATTTTGACCGCGGGCGACCTATTTATGAAACAGTGGGTTAATTCGAATCGCCGGTTATTCTACATTATCGGGCTGGTTATTTATATGGTTGGCATGCTGTTCCTGGCCCAAAGCTTCAAACACAAAAATATCGCCGTCGCGTCTGTCGTCTTCGTGTTGTTTAACGTCGTCACCTTAGCCGTCGTCAGCTGGCTGTATTTCAAGGAAGGCCTGTCGGGCTGGCAGATCGCCGGCATCGTGCTGGGCTTGGCGTCTGTTGTTGTCCTGGAACTTAGCGGTAAATAACCACCCTACATGTCCCACCTTTGGACGTTATTCTTCCCGTTACGCGCCTACATCAGATCCATTTCCGGACGGCACTTTATCCCCGGCGGTCCGTGCATTATTGCCAGTAACCACGAGGGGCCCCTGGACTCCGCCTGTATCATGCTGGCGTTAAAACAGGATATCCGTTATGTCGCCGCCCGGCATCTTTTGCGGGCACCCGGACTAATCGGCTGGTACTACCGGCGAATGCTTTTTTCCGCAGGCCGGGCCATCCCTACCGGTGGCCGCTGCATTGAAACGTGCCGCGCCTCATTGGCCAGTGGCCAAACGATCGGAATTTTTCCAGAAGGAGACATTCATCCCGCCTTGCGCCAGCCCCGCATTCATACCGGCGCCGTAGTGTTATCGCGCCTGGCCCAGTTGCCCATTCTGCCGATCCATATCAAAAATTCCGGCCGGGTCTGGCCAATCTACCCGTTGTGGAAAGTTGCTGCCTGGCGTTTTCATTGCATCGATATCTCAATCGGCCAGCCAATCCCGCCGCCGCCATCCGGACATAAATATACCCATGGCGAATATCAAGCGAGTAGCGACAAACTGATGGGGACTGTTTTTTCCCTATAAAAAAGCCCCGGACGTCATCGACCGTACGCCGGGGCGGTGAAGTTTGTACGCGCGTTGAATGTCCGGCCAGACCTGAAGACGTCCATATTATTTCAGGACCAAAAGGGGAATCCGCTGCTGGACACCGATCTCCATCAGAGGGAGCAATGCAGGCAGAGGCCTGCTGTGTCCATTCCTCCACTGCCATACTTGGCAGCCGCCGCGGGCCGTTGAGCGCAGCCCTGGAGTAAGTGCTGTATCGACAGACGCAGCGCGGTGTACTACCGCCTTTGCCGGAGCGGGTTAGACTGCTAGTGCTCAATGTCTTCCATTCACATCCCCCACGAGTGAGGACTTCATTCAACTGACGTACAAAGGGCAAAGATATATACTATAAGCGTACGCCTGATTTACCATTAGGTCAAAATACCCCCTATGGTCCCACCCGCGCAAAATCCACCGCCAAGCCAACGATATATGTTCCAACGGACCCCCGGCTGGATGCATTGGCTATGCATTGGCGTCGTCAGTATCAGTACGATGCTGGCCTGGGGCTGGGAAATTCGGCAGGTCAACGCTGACAGCCGGTTGCCGGATTCGACCCTATCTGAACCGAATGTGGCGGCCGCCACCAATTCCACCCGGTCCGCCACGACTATTATCGCCGTAGGCGATGTCATGCTCTCCCGTGACGTTGAGCAAAAAATGATACGGAAAAACGATTGGAAATACCCGTTCCTTGAGACAGCGGAACTCACCTCACGGGGCGATATCGTCTTCGGCAACCTGGAATCACCGCTAATCAGCGGTCCGGCCGTCCCCACTGGATCCATGTCGTTCCGGGCAGATCCTAAAGCGGTCGAGGGGCTAGCCTTTGCGGGGTTTACCGTGCTGTCATTGGCAAATAACCACATGAACAACCGCGGTGCTGACGGGATCGCTTCTACGATTTCCGCGCTGGAGCAGGCCGGTATCGCCCACGCCGGCGCGGGTCTGGCCGGCGCCGAGTCCCGGCAACCGGCCATTATAGAAAAAAACGGCATCTCATTCGGTTTCCTGGCATACACGTACAACAAGGGCCCAAGCGCCGCGGCGACAACCGCCCACATGGACGAACAAAATCTCATTGCTGACCTTGACGCGCTACGAGGCAAAGCCGACGTCATGGTCGTCTCCATGCACGCAGGAAACGAGTACCGCGACCAGCCGAGCCAGCAGCAAATTGACTTCGCCCACACCGCGATCGACCATGGGGCCAGCCTGGTCATCGGCCACCACCCGCACGTCGTCCAGCCGATTGAACAGTACAACGACGGATATATCCTGTACTCCCTGGGAAATTTTGTCTTTGACCAGATGTGGTCCCGGGCCACCCGCGAGGGCGCCGTCGCCACCATCACCTTTACCGGTACGGCAATAGCCCCGCCCGTCCTCACTCCGGTGCTCATCTATGATTTTTCCCAACCCCGCATATTAACCGGGCCGGAAGCCGATGCTGTCATTGAGCGGATGCCCAGTTTTACAAAATAGACGTTTTATGATATAATCAATGCACCATTAAAGAACAAAAATGAAAAATTCATTCCCAAAAATTACGAAAGTTGTGATCCCGGCCGCCGGATTCGGGACGCGTTTTTTGCCGGTGACAAAAGCCCAGCCGAAAGAAATGCTGCCCATCATCGATAAACCAGTCATCCAGTTCGTCGTAGAAGAGGCTGTTTCCGCAGGCATCAAGGATATTATTATCGTCACTAGCTGGCAGAAACGCTCCCTGGAAGACCATTTTGACTATTCGCTCGAATTGGAACGGCAATTGGAAGCATCCGGTAAAATGGAAATGCTCAAGGAAATCCGGCGTATTCCGGAGCTGGCCAATTTCATTTATATCCGCCAAAAAGGCGCATACGGTAACGCTACGCCGGTCATTTCCGCCCGGCACCTGGTCGAGCACGAACCGTTCGCAGTTTTATGGGGCGACGAATTCTTCCACAGCGACCCGCCGCGGCTCAAACAGATGATGGACGTATACGAAAAATACGGCCATTCGGTCATCAGCGCCGTGCGCATTCCCAATAAAAAAGATGTATCAAAATATGGCATTGCCGACATTGAGCCGATACCGGGCGAAAAAAACGTTTTTACTATTAAGTCGCTGGTCGAAAAACCGAAACCGGAGGAAGCGCCGTCAAACCTGGCCACACATGGCGCATATATCCTGACGCCGGGCATCATCCCGTCATTACGCAACCTGCAGCCGGGCAAAGACGGTGAACTCTGGCTGGTGGACGCCATTAAGGACCTGATGACCCGCGAGCCCATCTATGCGTGCGAAATTAAAAACAGCAAATATTATGATACCGGCAATAAGCTGGAATACCTCAAGGCGAATGTTGAATTCGCCTTATCCAGAAAAGACCTGGCTGAACCATTCCGGGAGTATTTAAAGTCGCTTCATTTGTAACCCAACCATGCACGTGGGACAACGACGCCTCGGCGTTTCAAAAGTCTTTATCCTAATCATCCTCGGCAGTATCGCGCTGATCATCGGAGGGGTCATTTTTATCATCTTCGGACCGAAAGGAACGCCGCCCCCGAAATCAGTCAGTCTGACGGTGTGGGGAGTCTGGGACGAGACCTCTGACCTCTCGGCAATCTTCAGCGCCTACCGCAAGGCACATCCCTACGTTAAGCTGAAATACGTGAAAAAACGTCCGGAAGAATATGCCGACGCCCTCCTCAACGGCTGGGCCACTGACACGGGTCCGGACATTTATGCCATCCCCAATACCGGACTGAACAAGTACCGGGCTGATTTCATTACGCCGCTTCCAAAATCGACCACAGTCTATACCTACACCACCAAAAAAACATTATTCAAAACTGACACGTCAATTACCGCCACGCCCACCACTTCATTGACGTCAGCGGACATCAAACGAAATTACATCGATACCGTTTATAACGACATCATTTTCGACGGAAAAATATACGGCCTGCCGCTGAGCGTCAATACCCTGGTCATGTACTACAACCGGGACCTCCTCAACCAGGCCCACATCATCGATCCGCCACGGACCTGGGCCGAATTCGCCACCGTTATCCCGCGCCTGACCGTCCTGGATGACCAGAACAATATCGTCAGGGCCGGCGCCGCCCTCGGGACCTACGAAAACATCCCCAATGCCATTGATATCGTTACCGTTCTGATGCTGCAAAACGGCACGCAGATGACCTCCGGAGAAAAAGTTTCATTCAACCAGCCGTCAGTCAATGACACCGCATATATTCCCGGCGCCCAGGCGTTGCGTTTTTATACTGATTTTACCAGCCCCAATAAAACCACCTACACCTGGAACGCGGCCATGCCCAATGCCCTGGATTATTTTGCGGAAGGGAAATTAGCCTTGTTTTTCGGGTATAAAAGCCAGGAAGCTGACATCAAGTCAAAGAACCGCGGCATCGATTATGCGTACGCGCCGCTGCCCCAGGTTGACCTGGAAAATGAAGTGAATTTCGCCAGCTATAATGTCTTTACGGTATCAAAAAAGACAAAAAATTCTGCCGTGGCCTGGAATTTCCTGCAGTTCGCGGCCGACAAGAAAATGGCGGCCATCTACACGAAAGCGACCAGCCAGACCAGCGTCCTCCGCTCCATCCTCAGCGACCAGCTCAAAGAACAGGACCTGAGCATCCTGGCCCAGCAGGCTCTGACGGCCACCAGCTGGTATCACGGCCGTGACCCTGTTTCCGCGGCGCAGGCATTCGCCGACATGATTGAAACGGTCGCTGCAGACCCGAACGCCATCCAGACCTCTCTGGATGCGGCCGCGCAAAAAATCCAACAAACCTACTAATTATCATGTCTACCTTCCGCCACAAACGACTTATCCTTACGGCCATAACAGTGGTTGCCCTTGCCGCACTCGTTATCCCGGCCGTAACACGGGCCGCGGAATCAAGCAGCGGATTCCAGATTATCCCCCCGGAATGTTTAGGCGACCAAAAAAATGCCGAATGCAACCTGAACTCATTTGTCCAGCTGTTCATCAACCTGGCGCAGGTCGCCCTGAAGCTCCTGCCTTACCTGGCCATGATCATGATGATCTGGGCCGGCTTCAACCTGATTATGGCCGGCGGCAATCCGGAAAAGATCCAACAGGGGAAAAAAATGATTACCTCAGTAGTAGTCGGCGTCATTATTATCATCTTCCTGGCGTGGGCGTTCGGCAATTTTATCGTATTCGTCCTGACCGGGAGTACTAACATATTCCCGGATTATGGCACGCCATTTTCAAAAGAATGGTGGGGCGGCGGCGTAGCCAACCCGCACCAACCAAATGCCGGGTGCTGCTATGTAGAGGATTACGGCTGCAAAGAAATGACCCAAACCGATTGCACTGCGATCAGCGGTACCTACGGCGGCGCCAGCGTCCAATTCATGGGTGAAAACCAATTCTGTTCTGAGTACCCGGCTGTCTGCAAGAATTATACCATCGGCTGCTGCGTCCCCGACGACACCACGGATAAAACCTGCTACTGGCCGGACAGTAAAACTGGCTGTATCAACTGGCCCACCACCTACCACTCCAATACGGCCTGTAATTTCCTGGGCCAGGACTGCGACCCCGCTCTCATCCAGGGTACCAGCACGGCCAGCGAAACCGGCACCGGCTGCTGTATCCAGCCAAATACCTGTACCACGACGACCTCGGCTAACTGCCCGAGCGGCGGCACTTTCAAACCTGGTGTCAGTTGTACGGACGAAACTGAATGCATTATCGGCTGTTGTATTGGCCAAAGCAGCTGCAGTGACAGTAAAATTAATTGCACCAGCAATATTTATGTCCCCCAAACATGCAAAGAGGCCAGAGATATCCTCGGCCTGTGCCTGACTGGCTGCTGCATCCAGGATCCAGGCGGAAATAATAACTGCTACAACAACTACACCGCCGGCTACTGCACGACAGTCGGGGGGATATTCAATAATGACATCAGTTGTTCACAATTTACTTCATGTACGGATGGCTGCTGCCAGGAAACTTGTACGGACGGAAATATCGACGGCTCATGCGCCAACCTCACCTATGATATAAATAACACATGTTCCGCTAACACGTCATGCGCCCCGGTATGCTGTCTGTACCAAAATGCTCTCACCTGCAGCAGTGCGGTCTCGCAACAAACCTGCCTACCTCCAAACAACCAGACGATACTTGGCGGGCCTGGCGGCGCCTGCCCGACAAACGCCGGCCAACAGTGTGAAACCGGCACCTGCCGGAATACTACTACTGGCGCCTGTGTCAGTCCGGTAGCCCGGATCGCCTGCACCGGCACCTTCACTGCCGCTTCAAGCCCACCCGACCCTCAGTGTGTCACCGGCTGCTGTGTTAATCCAAACAATGATCTAACGTGCCATGAAAGTTATACTCAAGCTCAATGCACCCTGGCTGGCGGAACATTTTCGTCCGGAGCAGCCTGCTCCACCGTCGGCGACTGTAGTGGCTGTTGTGTTGAGTTGGACAACGATTACAACTGTTTCGAGCCATTGACGCGCGCTAAATGCAGTGCGACATTCCCGGTCACTGCCTTCCGGCCTGGCGACCGCTGTATCAATGTCGTCGACCCGAACAATGGCCAGCGGGCCTGTGTCCAGGGGTGTTGCGTCAAAACAGACATCATCGACCCCGGACCGCCGCAAATTGACCTAACAACCTGCACCCAATGGTCCACTGAAATTTACTGCAGTATGAATGGCGGCACGTTCTATGAGAATGACCGCGCCTGCGACAATGTGCAGACCTCTATCACCTGCGACCTCCTGGTCAATAATACTCCTCTGCCGTAATATAATTGACTTTTTTATATGAAAAAAAACACCTTGCTCATCCTGACCGTGATCGCCCTGTCTGCCATATGGGCTGGCTCCGTACTCCTGTTTCCGGTATCGCTACAGGCCCAGTCCACTAACACGGGCAATACCAATACCGGCGCTACCACGACCACAGGTACCCCGTCACTGCCGAACCCGCTCGGGAAAAATGTCGATCTGATCAAAATCATGCTACGCGTCCTGCAGATATTGCTGGCGGCGGTGGACATCTTCGCCTTGTTCATGGTTATTTTGGGCGGGTTTGAATTCCTGATTTCCGCCGGCAACCCCAATATGGTCAAAAAGGCCAAAGACACGCTGGTCTGGGCCATCGTGGGTATTTTGGTGATTACGCTCAGCTATTCGGTCTTGAAATTCATTTTCGAGGAAATCCAAAAAAAACTGTAGCGGGCGTTTGACAAAGTCAGGGAATTAAGGTATAATTTTGATTGTTCTGAAATTCACTGAAATAATTGCATAAATATCAATCTTTTATTAAACGGAAGGGGGTGAGAATAGAATGAACAAAAAAGTATTTCTTGCCGGTTTATTAACTATCGCGGCAGTCGCCATCCCGTTTGCAGCCTCCGCTGTTACCGTAACCAACCTCGGCCCGACGTTAGGCCTGGGAACGGCTGACCTCGAATCAACGGTCATTAAGATCGTGCAATGGGTGCTCGGCTTTCTCGGTCTCGTCGCCGTCATCATGATCTTGATCGGTGGTTTCCAATGGATGACCGCCGGCGGCAACGAAGAAAAGGTAGCAGGCGCGAAAAAAATCATTTCCGCCGCTGTCATCGGTTTAATCGTCATATTGCTGGCTTGGGCTATCGTCATCTTCGTCGTCACTCAGACCAACAAGGTCACGACCTAATTCCGTTATTAACGTAGTTAATAAATATTCTCCCCCCACATCACACCAGGTGTGGGGGGTTTGTTTTTCAGACACGGCTCAGATACAATGACTGTATGGCAACAATGAAAAAAATTATCGCCTGGCTCGGCCGCCACCCCTATACGTCTCTGGCCATCCTGATCACCCTGGTTTCGGCGGTTATGGTCTGGGCACTGATCGTCAAATATCAGCACTTTGGCTATAACGCCATGGATTTGGGCATCTATAACCAGGTTTTCTACAATACCGTCCACGGACGCCTGTTTCAGTTCAGTGTCCATCCGCATTCCTATCTGGGCGATCATTTTGAAATTTTTATCCTGGCGTTAGCTCCGTTGTATGCCCTGAAGCCGTCGCCGGCCACGCTACTGATCCTCCAGGCCCTGGGGCTGACCCTGGCCGCCTGGCCTCTGTTCCTGATCGCAAAAAAATACCTCCCGGCGCATTTCGCGCTGGCCATGGCCGCCGCCTGGCTGCTCAACCCTTTTCTCTGGAACATGGCCTTCTTCGAATTCCACCTCCTGCCGTTTGCCGTTATCCTGCTGCTAAGCGCCTACTATTTTTATGACCAGAAAAAATTTACTCCGTTCCTGTTGTGCTCCCTTCTTGCCCTGACGGTGCGTGAAGACGTGGCACTGGCCGTCATTATGTTCGGGGCACTGGCCGCCCTGGACCGCCGTCCGCTCCGCTGGATACTCGCGCCGGTCATCGCCGGCGGCCTGTGGTTTATCATCGCCATGCAGCTGACCGGCTACTTCAACGGGTACGGATCCTATAAATTTTTGTTGATGTACCCCTGGCTGGGCGGCAGCTTCAGCTCGGCCATAAAAACTCTAGCACTGAAACCGTGGCTGATCCTTACCCACCTCTTCACATTTAACAATCTCTGGCTGCTCTGCGGGCTGCTCCTCCCGATGGCCGGACTGTATCTCCTGAAGCCGCGCGCGCTCCTGCTGACGCTCTTGGTCGCGCTTCAATTGTTTCTGACCGGTCTTAACCCGACGGTTGTCCTGGAAACGCATTACACGGCACTCCTGCTGCCAGGCATATTTATCGCGGCCATTATATCTCTCGCTTACCTTATAGCGCCAAACCAGCCTGAGACAGCGAAAAAACGTTTATTTTTCCGCTATCGTTGGCGCTATGGCGTCATCATCATCGGGGCGATAGTGTACTCGTTCGCCATCATCAGCCCGATCACTGCTATGGCCCGCTCGTTATTCCAGTCGCCGTGGAATTCGACCGTCACGCACACGGCACAACAATCCGTTAACCAGACTAGTCCTGATGAATCAGTTGCCGTCGGATATAATTTCCTGACGCCGCTTTCCTCCCGCGAACACATTTACTCGCTGAATTACGCCTTTTTAGGGAAAAAACAATATTCGGAACAGGACTACGAATTACCCACGTCGGTCCAACGTATAATTTTGGATGCCCGCGATTTCATCATTTACCAGTTGCAATATTCGGACAGCGAACAATATGCTGGGGGGGCGGAACGGATCCGTGCGTACTTGGACACTAACGGGTTCGTAATAGAATCGGTGGACGATTCTATTGTGACGTTCACGAAAGGCCAGGCGGACGCGTTATCGCTTTATTCTGTCTCACCCGACGCTCCGACGGACATCATCGCCCTGCACCGACAAATCACCCCGACACTGGAATTCGTCGGGTGGAAAAAAATGAACACTCTGCCAATCGACTCCAACCACATCTCCCTTTCTCTGGTTTGGCGATTGTCACAAACAGCGGCCGACGACTTTCATCTGGAATTTTCCGTATCAGGCGACAACGGAAAAAATATATTTGAAACAATACTGCCGTTTGGGTACGGACTGTTCCCGGTTTTTGATTGGCCCGCCGGTACGTATGTCACAACAAACTTCTGGCTTACCGTCCCCTCGTCAGTACATACGTCAAATAGTCAGCTCAATTTGGAAGCCGTCGAGACCGCGGGTTACCTTGATCTGGACGGATGGCGGTCGGCAAAAATTGTCTACACAAAAAAACAGGCGGTCGGGCCGGGCATCTCCATCGATTATTGGACGCGGTAAAGGCTGACGTCTGAATTGCTGAAAACTTTTTCCAAATATGTTTTCGTGTCTGGCACGTATGCGCCGGCGTTTTTTTCATTGGGACCGTACCAGAGATACGTTACGCGCTGGTCATGCAGCCACTGGCGCTTGGACCCGTTAATATCGTCCTGCCACCAGAACCAGGCATTCTGTATGTATTTCTCCTCCAGGTTGATGGTCTGCGGCCCATGGCCGATCCAGACGACCCGGCCGGAATAAGCCGGGATGAAATTTCCGATCTCGTACGTGGAAAAAATAATATCCCTATCCGTCGTATGCGCTTTCAGCCATTGCATCGACTCTATCTCGGTCTGGGGCAGATAATACGGATACTCCTTATTCGTCTGGTACTTGAAAATATCCTGCCCCATGATCTGGATGTTGGTCAGCGGCAGAAATATCGCGCAAAAAGCAACAAGCAGGCTCAATTTCAGTTGCCAGCTGCCGGGGCGCGGATCCCGCCACCGGTCAACCAGGGCCAGCAATGCCAAGGCTGCCAGTATCGCTAAAGGAATGTGGAACCCCTCAATCATCCGGCGTTGAAAATAAATAGGGAAATAAACCAGAAGCGCCGATGTTGCGAGCCACCCTATGATAAAAACCCCTTTAGAATCAAGCTTTTTACAGGTTATCCACAGGCCATAAACACCCAACGGAATAAGGAGCCCGTACCCGATCAGGTACATCCACACGCTGGGGGAAGGCAGGACATTCTGCTGGTTCCACATGCGGATAACCCAGTCATACTTGCTCATCATATACATATATATGACGATGGGAATGGGAAATACGCAGAGCACGGCATAATGCCGCACATATGACCAGATGATTCTCCGCGAACGGAAAAACATGGTCAGCATATATACGCCCAGGACGGAAAAAATCGTCGGGCCATTGAACGGATGGAACCACAGGAGGAAAAAACAGGACACGCCGGCACCGATCGAATAGCGCCACCGGTTAGTGTCAAATGCCAGAAGCATCAGCAGGAAAACCAGGATGATCAGCGTCAACGAAGCGATCAGGTGCGGTGAATGGTACAACGTCAAAAACGTGATGCTTTCCGGCACCCACGTATCTGTCGGATGCTCATATAAATTAGTAAGGTCAAAAAGGAACGGATTGAAAAAAAGCCCAAGCCCGGATGAAGCGATAATGATGACCATCATCCACAGGCGTTTTCGCCGGTCAGAAAACATGAACATCAGGAACAAATACATGACTACGAAAAAAATCACGATCCAGATCGAACGCGCGATGTGGTACGCCAGCAGGTTGGGAAGGCTGAATATTTTTGCCATCGCCCCGATCGACAGCCACAACGGATTGACCAGCCAGCGGTGCTGCGGTTCGGCTGTATACGGATTGATGAAAATAAGATGCCCCTGTTTCACCTGTTCAATATTGGACAGCATGACATTGATATCCCCCGGCGTCAGATAGTGAACGCCCGTATAGGCCATGCCGACCGGTGTCGTAAAATACCCGTACAGGTACGGTATGGCCGTCACGATAATAATAACACCGGCCAGTGCCATGACCAGACGCCATTCTTTTTTTGTTATTGATCGCCAAAGTTCAACCATGTTGTTTTATGAGTGGAGGGGAAGTGGTGCCGGCGGGACTGCCGTGTCCGCGCGTCGCCTTAATTGGACCGCCCCGATGACAACGATCGAAACTAATAATACGGTTCGCGCCAACACTAACATATTATACTGGATAGAATCAAAACCAAATACATTAATGGCTATGGGAAATTCCAAATACGCCATCAGCCCATAGGCGAAGGCAGCCAGGCCGGCCACTGTAGACGCCCGCCATAATAACAACAGCGGGACAAGCCACAACAGCCACTGCGGTGAATAATAAGGGGAAAAGAGGATATACACGGCAATAACGATAGTTGACCAGTGGACGACGTCGTCCGTCTGACGGATAAAACGCCTAAAAAATGCGTATCCGCCATACATTAACGCAGGCAGGATAAACTGTACCAACAACATGACTTTTGTCGCAATGCCGATCATGATAACCAGCCAGCGCTCCTGAATCAGGAACGTCAGCCCAATAATATAAATCGTATACGCACTACCGAATGCGAACCCGCGGGTGGACTGGAAATAGTAAGGGAACAGCCCATTTTGCCCTCCGGCCATCGCAACCATCAACAGTATCACGACCAGGACCGGCCCGACGAGGAGCCAGAGCGGCTTGTTTTTCCATAAACTGACCTCCGGCCGCTTTGTCTGGCTCAGCCAATAAGCGAAAAAAATCGGGAACAGAAGAATCGCGTACCCTTTGGCCAGAAAACTCGCGCACAGCAATACAAAAGCCCAATTCCACCGCTTTGTGAACAGCATCAGCAAACTCAGCTGGACCAGTAAAGCCGGCCAAATATCAAAACGGTTTAACGTAAAATATGCCACCCCCGGCAGAAAAAACAGCCACAATAATGAGTGTGGGCGGCCCAATAGCGCCAGCAGGCGGTACGTAACATACATCAGCGCCACGGCCGACAGGCTGTTGAGGATCATCAGCCAAAGCGCGTAACCGGCTTCATCGCCGCTGGCCAGTGCCGGGAGGGACAGATACATTGTGCCAAGAATCGGATATTCAATCCGGTTCTCCTTATACGGAACGCTATGCGCACGGACAAAGCCTACCCTTTCAAAATAGACTGACAGCTCCTGGTCGTCACGGGTTACGCTGACGCCGCCGCCCGGCAACCAACTCGCAAATTTTGACGGGCTGGAATGCGCCCACCATACGCCGCCGCCCAGGAAAATCGCAAACACCACAATTATAATTAAAGGCTTTTTTGATTTGACTGCTAGCGTTTTTTCTGGCCCCGGCATGTTGATTCTATTAGTTTACTTGATACAACGTCGCGTCTTTATCCTTATATACTTCCGTAAAGCCCGCATTAGCCTTGATATTACTGTTCATCTTGAAATGATTCGCTTCGACCAGCACGTATTTCGCGTGAAAATTTTCCGTAATGTCCCGATAGAGGTATGTAGACTGGCTGCCCAAAGTAATGTCCACCATCTGCCGATACAGCTCTTTGCTGTATTCATAGGTAAAGGTCGGGTCCAATCCGGCTATGTAATAATCCTTCGGGCTGTGGTAAAACAGGACCGGAAATTCGTCCCAACTGGAATGGAATACGATATCCCCCGGCTCGGAATACTCCGCCAGCCAGCTGCCCACACCGGCAAACCGGGTAACCGGGATGCCTGACGTATAGTCGTGATGCGTAGAATGTATATCCTTAATAATCACCGTGGGGATGGTGGTCAAAAAATATACGATCAATATCGTTCCGACGATCCGGTGCTGCATATACAACGATAATGCACGCGACCAGACGCGGCGCCATTCCAGATGATACATATGCTGTCCTAAGGCAAATGCGGAAAATAAAATACCGAACGGCACGTAATATTCCACGTACCGCCGCGACTTCAGGGTAAAGGCGAAAAACAGGATATAAATGAAAAATAATGTCACGACTTTTTTGGTCGGTGGCCGGTACTGGAGGACTGTAGATAAAATCGACGCTAATACCAAAATCGACACCAGCGCGGTATTGGCGGTTAAATCGAAAAAAGAATACGGGTACCACTCATTGCCGACGGAAATGACGGAACGGTAATTGATAATCCCTATCTGAACCAGCTGATGCCAGTAAAAACTGATGTTATTGGGAAAGTACGGATTGATGATCAGCCCGGCCACCACCCCCAGACAGGAGGCGATAAAAAGCCTGACCTCCCGGTTATGGCTCAGGACGATAAAAAAATTACGCGCCCTCTCATGCCGCCACAAATCGGCAAATACGGACACGACAGCGTATACCCCGGTAAAAACGATTATGAGAATGAACCCGCCATAGGCCCAAACAAATGCGAACGATAGCCCAAAAAGCAAAAAATACCGGTGCCGGAACATCAAATATAGCCCGACCAGCAGCAAAATAATGGACACAACCGGCGCTTTGACCAAATTGATGCGGAAAACAAACGGCATGGAGGCTAAAAGCGCCATCGTGAATACGAAGGCGAATTTTATCTTCTGGGCGCGCATCAACCAGTAAAAAAGGGTCAATAAGCCCGCCCCCAGGAATACCGTGGCCAGCTTGGCGCCCTGGATCGGGTTCATGGCATGGGTAAAAGGCATCAGGAATACGTGGTATAAAAAATGCTGGTCAATGAAAGAATCCTTCAAAATAGTGGCCTGCAGCCAGGGAAATGTCTTCTGGATCCCCTCGGAGGGGATCAGCAGGGACATCTCCGTATGGTAAAAGGAATCCGGGTCCGGGAACGATGCCGGAGCCTGCAGCCAGGTAAAAAAAACAAACGTAATAATAAAAATTACCAGGTAGCTAATCCAGGACCACTGATTAACAAAAAAATGGCTAATCTTACGCTCGTTGTGCATGGATACATTATATCAACCAATGGCGTAAGACAAAAGTCTCCACCAAGCATGGTTGTGGAGACATGTGTATCTTAAGCAACCATCCGTAAAGCGTCAATCCCCTTGAAAAAATGCCCGGCCTTACTTTTTCAGCGCTGCCTTGAAATAGTCCACGAACAGTATCGGTGACGGGTCCTGCCTGTTTGACAGCGCCAGGTAATAATTCATATAGCTCCCGAAAAGCAGCACTTCAACGACCTCCTCCATCGGTGTCCGGCTGGAGGTTTTGTAGGTGGAATGCTTGATGCCGTTTTTGTCGAGTACCTTATTGGTGATGGCAAACCGCTTGGTCATGCTCGGCAAATACCGTGCGGATTCCAATGAGATGAAGTGCAGAATTTTCCGGTTTGCGCGCGGGAAATGGAGCCCTTCCATCAGGTGGTGGTTCAATTCGGACAGGAGGTAATACGCGGAAAACGTCTTCGCGTTCTCGTTGATTTGGTTGGCCAGGATATGCGCGTTGCCTGACAAATGTTCGGCCGCGGTGATGATCGGAATGCGGCCGACCAGGCCAGCGGCCATTCTTTTCGCCGGATTCTTTTTTAACGGGTTGCGGGCGCCGAATTTCTTGTGCCATTCACGGACCGTGGCCACCGTTTTCTGAAAATCGCCGTCCGAAATAGGCAGGAGCCCGCACCGCTTCAACAGAGCTACCTGGCCGAAAATCGAATACCCCAAACCCATCCGCGGCTGGTTGCACGGGTTGAATCGCGGCTCAAAAACATAGGCCGGTACCCGAAATCGTTTTGCCAATTTTGCCAGCTGGCCGCCGGCGCAAATAATGAGGAGCTTCGCGTGCCGGCGCCGTGCTTCATTGAACGTGGCCAAGACCTCCTCGGTCGTGCCTGAATAGCTAGAGAGAATATACAGAGTATCCTTGTTCACCCAGCCCGGCAGTGTATAGCTATTAATAACATGGAAAGGTACGGGCAGCCGCTTGTGGAATAACGTGCCAATAACATGGCCGCCCAAAGCCGATCCCCCCATGCCATTGATGACAATATTTTTTACCCGGCGGTAGTTTTTGGGAATGCGTATCCGCTTCACTTCGGACCAGGCCTGCTGGCACTGGAGACCGACCGACTCAATGGAACTGAGCATGTTTGAGCGGTCAAATTTTTTCATAGTCTTATAGTCGTCCAAAATGTTCATAAATGTAAAGATATTTAATAGTCTTATGGAACCAGTATACGAAAAAAATGGAAAGTGGGCAACCGTTTAGATAGAACTTGACAAATAATCATTATGAATATATACTCATAACTGTACAGGGGGCTTAATGCATATACATCCCAATACTATACTAAACCATTAATAAACGACGCGTATGCCACATTTCGAGAAAGAAGAAAACCTTGAGCAGATCACGCTGGAACTGGCCCGCGCCTCACAATCCCTGCGTGAGGAACTTGAAGCGGTTGATTATTACCAGGAGCGCATTGACGCGACAAGGGACGAAGGGCTCAAAAAGATACTGGCGCATAACCGCGATGAGGAAAAAGAACACGCAGCCATGCTGATTGAATGGCTGCGGAAAAACGACGCCATGTTCAATAAGGAGTTTTCCGAACACGACAAAGTATAAATAAAAGGTCGAACTAATCATTAAACAAGGAAATAAATATATGCCAAGACAAAACGGACAAGGCCCTGTCTGGGGCGGCGGTCCAGGCGCTGGCTGGGGCATGGGCCCCTGCGGCGCAGGCATGAGAATGGGCCGAGGTTGCCGCGGTGGTTACGGTTTCGGTTCCAGGCGATTCATCTCCCCCAAGAATGAGATGGCAGCGCTCGATCATGAAGAAAAAATTCTCACAGAAGAGCTGCAGGCAGTGAAAGAAGAAAAAGCCGCCCTAAAAGGCCAGTCAAAGTAAAAAGAAGGCTTGGGAACCGAGCTCTTCATTAATGGAAGGGCTCGGGAATACTTTTAATAAATATATATTAGAAAATATGCCAAGGCCGCGATTGAGAAGGCATACCTGCATTGACCCGGGCGCTCTGTATTTCAAGCCACGGGGCATACCGCTGAAGCAATTACAAGTCATTTCCATTACCCGTGAAGAGCTGGAAGCGTTTTGGCTGGTAGACGTCAAGGGTTACGAACAAATTGAAGCCGCTCGGCACATGAAAACTTCTCAGAGCACTATCCAGCGAATTTTAAGTTCAGCCCGCAAAAAAACCGCCCAAGCACTTAGCGAGGGCCTAGCTATTGCCATTGAGAAGTAATACGTAATGTTAAAAAATCAACAGCAACAGTAAATATACCGCCGACGACGCACCGAAACCGAGGAAAGACATTTTTTTACCGCGGCCGATATGTTTCACGTATGGAATTAATTCATGGCAGGCAATAAACAGCATGGCGCCCGCGGCTACGGCCAAAAAAAATTGGTTCAGGGCATGAAAACGGTCCAGCAGCAACAAACCGAAAATCGCACCGGCTAAGGTAGATAAGGCGGAAAAAAAAGCCGAATAATAGGACATGTTTCGCCGGCCATTCACTGATCCCGCCACGGATAAAATGTACCCTTCGGGAATATTATGGATAAACGTCGCAATCACCACGATAAAACCAAGCGAATCGGAAAAATGAAATGAGCTGGGTATGGCGAACCCTTCCGGAAAGTCATGGAGTATCAGTCCGATGGCCAACAGATAGGCCATGGTCATCAGTCGTTTTGGCCCTGCTGACTCGATTTCTTGGGCAGTATGGAAATGCGGCAGCACGGCGCTGGCTACCCATAATACCGCTGCTCCAGCCGCCACCCCGGCTACCGTCACCCAATGCATCCCCTCCCGGAACGATGCCGGCATCAGTTCGCATAATGAAATCAATATCATGATCCCGGCGGCAAAACTGGCTCCGAATACAATCCCGGATTTATGGTTAACCCTGATCCCGATGATAACCCCAAGAATAGTGGCCGCCCCGGAAAGTGCAGATAATACCAAAACTTGAATAATATATTCTGATGACATACATATATCTTATCATTATTTGGCCTAAAACAATATGAATCGGATGTGCACTGCTCTCGCCGTCATGGCCCTAATACTGACGGCTCTCATTGTGCCGGTCGCCCTGCACGCCCAGACGGAAAAAATGACCGTGTATTTGTACTGGGGCGAAGGCTGTCCGCATTGTGAAATCGTAAAGCAATATATCCAGGACAACCGCCTGGATGAGCGTTATGACATCGTCAGTAAGGAAGTATATTCCAATGCGCAAAATGCCCAAGAACTCACCAGCCTGTTCAGCCAATACCGCGTCCCGGCATCAGACCAGGGTGTGCCGTTCGCCATTATCAACGGGCATTATTTTGTCGGCGACTCACCCATCATCGCGGCGTTAAACTCCCCGCCGTCGGCCATACCGTCACCCGCCGCGACAAATACTGCCCACGAGGATACCGCACCATCCGCCTCCCTCAATGTCTGGTCAGTGAGTGGGGCCGCGCTGGTGGACGCCATCAACCCGTGCGCCTTCGCCGTCCTGGTCATTCTTATGGGCACGGTATTGGCATCAGGAAGCCGGCGCCGCGCATTGGTATCCGGTTTAACCTTTACGCTGGCCATCTACCTCTCCTATCTGGCCATGGGGCTGGGATTATATTCGGCCGTATCGGCGGTTGGGACGACCGTATGGATCCAACGGATTATCGGCATACTGGCCATCGTCCTTGGGTTGTTTAACATCAAAGACGCGATATGGTACGGCAAAGGATTTCTTATGGAAGTCCCGATGGGTTGGCGTCCCCGGCTGAAACAGCTTATCCAATCAGTTACCAACCCGCTTATTGCTTTTGCCGTCGGCATTGTGGTCAGCATATTCCTACTGCCCTGTACATCCGGACCCTATATTGTCATTATCGGCATGCTGGGCACGTCAGCCACCTTCCCAAAAGCCGTGCAGTGGCTGGTCTATTACAATTTGATTTTTATCCTGCCGATGATCGCCATCACTCTGGCGGTATATTATGGCCTTAAGCCCGAGCGACTGGAAGCTATCCGCCAGCGACGACTAAGGCTCCTTCATGCTGTTGCGGGCATTATATTGTTGTCACTTGGCATCTACCTGCTGATATAGTGCCCATCAGGCGATGGCTCATGAAAATATTCTAACGGAAAAAATGCTGGCCGCTTAAGACCCCCCTGTGCACATCGGGGCAATCCCCACACCATTCGTAAACGAATGGTGTGGGGATTGATTTTTTCGCCAAATTATGATATAATTAACGACGCAAATCGATAAATTAATGAAAAAAAATTCACATGTCCGGTCATTCAAAATGGGCACAAATAAAAAGACAAAAAGCTGTTTCTGACAACCGGCGCGGCAACTTATTCACCAAACTGGCCAATGCGGTTAGCGTGGCCGCCCGTCAGGGCGGGAAGGACCCGACCATGAATTTTCGGCTGCGCATGGCTATAGACAAGGCCAAGGTGTCGAACATGCCCAATGAAAACATTGAGCGGGCCATTGCCCGCGGGGCCGGTGAAATTGAGGGCGTCACCATCGAAGAAGTTACCTATGAGGGATTCGGGCCTCACGGAACCGCAATTATTATTGATGTCACCACTGACAATAAGAACCGTTCAGCTACGGAAATTCGTTCAATATTAGCAAAATATAACGGTACGCTCGGCAACACCGGCAGCGTGAGCTATATGTTCACCAGGAAAGGAGCGATACGCATCTCCAAAACAAATATTAAAGACAAGGAAGAGTTTACCTTAAAAATGATTGATGCCGGAGCAGATGACATTGTCGAGGAAGATGAGGGCTTCAGCGTCTACACCGCGCCAGCAGACGTGCAAAAAGTCGGCCAAGCCATCGAGCGCGAGGGATTTACACTGGACGCAACGGGCGTGGAAATGCTCCCGATGAATAAAGTCGTCCCGCCGAACGAGGCAGCGAAAGAACAAATATACAAATTACTTGAAGAACTTGAGGCGAATGATGACGTAAGCGATTATTTCACCAATGCCGAGCTCTAAAAATTCATTTACGGTTTTAGGGATCGATCCGGGTTATGCCATCACCGGCTATGGCATTGTCAAACATGACAAGCAAAAAGTTTCTGCCATTGCCCAGGGCGTCATCGCCTCAAAACCGTCTGTACCATATGAGCAAAGGCTGAAAAAAATCTTCGACGGGCTGTCAGCGATCATAAATAAATACCGGCCGGACGCCATAGCCATTGAAAAACTTTTCTTCGCAACCAACACGACGACCGCCATGCGGGTCGGGGAAGCGCGCGGCGTGGCCATCCTGGCCGCCGGCACCGCCGGCATTCCCGTGCGGGAATTCACGCCGCTCCAGGTCAAGCAGGCTATCACCGGCGACGGACGGGCTGACAAATCACAGATGCAGCGGATGATAAAAATATTCCTCAAGCTCCAGACCATACCGCAGCCCGATGACGTCGCCGATGCGTTATCGATCGCCGTCTGCGGAGGGATAAAAAACTATTAGCGTGGACATGACCAGTGATAAAAAAATTCAGAAAATAATTTCCACTTCGCAGGAGGTCATCAAGGACTGTGCTCTGGAAAACGGTGCCATCGTAGCCGCTAATACTGATGAGCCCTATACGCCAAAAGAAGGTTCGGACTACCGGTACGTGTGGATCCGCGACGCCGCGTATATTTGCGTGGCCGCCGAATATCTCAAACTTCCTATTCAGGAAAAATTCTTTACCTGGGTAACCGAGCGTCCGGAAGATTTCGAATCGACAAAATTACTGTACTCAAATTATTCCACAAACGGTCGGATCGCTACCATGGGGAAACAGTTCCAGGCTGACCAGATGGGGACGCTCCTGTGGGCCATCCATCATTTCTACCGCGCGGATCTTAAAAACGCCGTTATATACCAGACATTAATCGAGCGTCTGGCCGAAGGGTTGTCAGGTTACTGGGAGAAAGACCATTTTTCGGAACCGACGGCGGATATCTGGGAGGCGTTCGAGAGAAAAACGTCCACCCGTCTGAAAAATAATTTCACCTACTCCTTGGCCGCCTGCGCCCGGGGCCTGTTTTGCGCCAATGAAATCATCCCGAACCACCTATGGAAAGAGGCGGCCCATCAGATGGTCACAAAAATCAACGAGGCCTATGACCAGACCCAGCGGTATTTCCTCCGCAATAAAGGGGTTATTTCCGACCCTAATATCGACGCTTCCCTGCTTGGGTTGGTCTACCCGTTCAACCTGGTCGAGGCAAATGATGACCGGATGAGAAGCACCGTAAAAAAAATTGAAGACTCCCTGATCATTAACGGCGGCGTCCACCGGTTCCAGTTCGATTATTTCGACAGTGAAGGTTCGGCGCAGGAAGGCGGCGGCGCCTGGCCGGTCCTGAACTGCTGGCTGGCTATTTACTGGCAATCAGCGGGAAACAAGGCCAAGGCGCTCCAATATTATAACTGGGTTGTTGAACGGGCTGAAAAATTCAATTACTACCTGCCGGAACAGTTTTTTGAGGATGTCCGCGTCGGCATATACCCATTGGCCTGGAGCCATGCCATGTTCGTCATCGCCAGTCGGTATCTTGGATTCATTTAATACCATTATGCAACAAGTCTTTCGCATCGCCAGCATCGCCTCTGAAGTCGCCCCGTATTCCAAAACGGGCGGTTTGGCTGACGTGGCCAAATCCCTTCCTAAGGCGATCGCCGCCATCGGCCACCAGGTTTTGATCATCACTCCGCTTTACGGGTTCATCCACAAACAGGGACTGGACCTGAAAAAAGTAGACGGGACGGTCACGGTAACCGTGGGGAAGAAAAAATTCCCGATCACGTTTTTCCGACTCGACTTCAATGAAAATCTAAAAATATTCTTTATTGGCAACCAGGAACTTTTCGGCCAGCATTCCCGGGTCTATAACTTCACCGACGACAACCTCCGGTTCCTCGTCATGGACCTGGCCGCCCTCAAGCTGCTGGAATTGATCAAGTTCAATCCGCACATCATCCATTGCCATGACTGGCAAACCGCTCTGATACCGAATTTACTGATTAAGGAACCGGCCAAATTCCCTTCATTAAAAAAAGCGGCCACGGTCTTTACCATCCATAATTTAGCGTTCCAGCTCGGCCACGACTGGTGGACCGTGCCTCCAGAACGTATTGATGATGGGCGCTGCGACCCGCTGAAACGGCTGGATAACCTGGACAATTTGAACTTTGCCAAGCGGGGCATCTTTTACGCAAACATGATCAGCACGGTCAGTGAGCGGTACGCCGAAGAAATCACTACGACTGACTATGGGCAAGGCCTGGATCGGTACCTGCGGCACCGAAAAAAAGACCTTTTCGGCATCATCAACGGCATCGACTATACCGTCAATAACCCGGCTTACGATGACCATATTAAGTATAAATATGACTGGAACACGCTGCGGCGCAAGAAAAAAAACAAGATCGAGCTGCAGCGGCTGGTCGGATTGGAACGCAATCCGGAAATCCCCCTGATCGGCGTCGTCAACCGCCTGACGGAACAAAAGGGGTTCGATCTGATCATGGGCACTATGGACGCGCTGCTCCGCCTGCAGATGCAAATGGTCATCATCGGCACTGGACATAAAGAATATATTGATTTCTTCAAAAAAATCGCCCGGCAGCACCCCAAAAAAATCGGTTTCTACACCCCATTCACCGAAGAAATGGAATCAAAGATCTATGCCGGCTCCGACATGTTTCTCATGCCCTCGCGCTTCGAACCGTGCGGCATCTCACAATTAAAAAGCTTGCGTTACGGCTCAATACCGATCGTCCACGAGACCGGCGGGCTATCGGACACCATCACCAATTTCAACCCAAAAACCCGCAAGGGCAACGGCTTTACATTCAAAACATACCATCGGCAGGACTTCCTGATCGCCCTGACCCGCGCCCTGGAAAACTACAAATACCCGCAGGTTTGGGAATACATGACCTGGAACGCCATGCGCCAGACGTATTCATGGGAATTGCCCGCAAAAAAATATATACAGCTGTTCCGGATCGCCATCAAGAAAAAACGCGAATACCTCCAGCACCACCACTAACCCGAGGATCTCTACACATGCTTTGGGCTAATTTTTTCCACATCTACCAGCCGCCAGGCTGGCCAAAAAAAATAATAACTAAGGTCGTCCGCGAAAGCTACCGGCCGCTGTTGGCGATCGTAAAAAAATTCCCCCGCCTGAAGATTACAATGAACGTCAGCGGATCGCTGACCGAGCAGCTGGCCGAGCACGGCTACCGCGACGTGATTAAAAACATCCGGGAGCTCGCCCAGCACGGTAAAATCGAACTGGTCGGCACCGCCATGTACCACCCTATCCTGCCGCTTCTGCCTGAACGCGAAATTGACCGCCAAATCAAACTGAACACCTTAACAAATAAAAAGTTCTTTGGGCCGGCATTCCGGCCGAAAGGCTTTTTCCCGCCGGAGATGGCCTACGGCCCGGTAGTGAATTCCATTATTAAACGGCACGGCTACCGCTGGCTGATAATCGACGAAATCGCAGCCGATGGACATTTGGGAAGAGTCTGTTTTGATCGGACACATTCAGTCAAGGGTTCGCCGCTGCAGGTTATTTTTCGCAACAGGAAAGTAAGCGATTTCCTTTCATTCCAAAGCCACTTAGGGTCAACGGGGCATTTCTGGAAAACCGTAGCCGCAGACAGCCGCAGCCGCATGGTCCTGGTCACGGGCATGGACGGAGAAAACCTCGGACACCACCGGCCCGGTCTGGATGCATACTGGTCAAAGCTGGTCACGCACGGCAGCGTCACCACAGTCACGGTCAGCGAATTGCTGAGACAGATCGACCGGCGGCACACCGTATCCCCCCGCCAGTGTTCCTGGTCCTCACAAGAGCGGGAAATCAGGCATCGCAACCCCTACAGCTTGTGGCATGACCCAACCAACCCCATCCATAAGTTACAGTGGAAATTTATCAATAATTTGGTTACTATTATAGGGCAACACAAAAACCACCGGCAGTATTCAGAAGCCCGCCACCGGCTTGATATGCAACTGGCGTCCGACCAGATGTGGTGGGCGTCGGCCAAGCCATGGTGGAGCCTGGACATCATCACCAGAAAAACGAACGACTTGTACCAGACCGCCCTCCTCCTGGAGCCGGAAAACCGTGACCTGATCGGCCTGGCGGGAAAGATTATCAATCTGGCCACGCAATGGCAGAAAAAAAATACGTATTTAGAAATTGCCAACCGATATCTAACCACTAACCGCCACGATAACATCCGGTATATCGGCGGTAAAAAAATCACCATAAATTGACGCCTTGATTGCCAGCCTACTAATAACTAACAACTAACACATGTATTGGGCAAACTTCCTCCACATCTACCAGCCGCCGACCCAAAAAGAGTTCTGGGTCAGAAAAATCACCGAAGAAAGCTACCGCAAGATCCTCCGCGGCATGAAGGCGAACCCGCACGCTAAAATGACTATGAACATTAATGCCGTACTGACTGAGCTCTTCGACCGGTTCGGATGCCAGGATGTCATCGCCGACATCAAACTTTTAGCTGAACGCGGACAGATCGAACTGACGGCCAGCGCCAAATACCACCCCTTTCTGCCGATGATGCCGAAAGAGGAAATCGTCCGGCAAATCGAGCTGAATACGCTGACGAACTTGAAATACTTCGGTGAGAAAGCATATCATCCGACCGGCTTTTTCCCGCCGGAAATGGCGTACAGCCGGGCGGTCGGTGAAATTATCGCGGCCCAGGGATACAAATGGCTGATCCTTGACGAACTCGCCTACTCCGGAAAAATAAAGGACATCAACTGGACCCAGCTGTACACGCTCAAGGGGCACCCGGACTTTTTCGTCTTCTTCCGTGAACGAGAAGCGAGTTTCCGCATCCTGTCCGCCCAGATCGGCATGAGCGTTTTTTCCGGCAGTATGCTGGTCAAACTGCTCGGCGACCGGGTCAACCGCGACGAATACCTGATCACGGCCATGGACGGCGAAACATTCGGCCACCACCGGCCAGGCCTCGAAGATCTTCTCTTCGACATGTACAACACCGAAGAATTAAAATCCGTCACCCTGTCGGATTTACCGACCATCTTCACCAAACATACGGAGATCGACCCGCGCTCTTCGTCGTGGGCGCTGATGAAAAAAGACATCGAAGACAATACACCGTTCTCACGCTGGATGGACAAGGATAATATCATCCAAAAAATGCAATGGGAGCTGACCAACCTAGCCCTGAACGCTATCAAACTCATCAAGCCGACCGATCCGACCTACAAAAAAATCCGGAACGAGCTGGACCAGGCTATCCACTCCGACCAATACTGGTGGGCCTCAGCCATGCCGTGGTGGAGCATTGAAATGATCGAGATGGGAGCTAAAGATTTAAAGGGCGTGGTTCAGGATTCCCCCGTCCCGCAGGATATCAAGCAAAAAGCGCAGGAACTGTACCAAAACATCATCTTTACCGCATTCGAATGGCAGCGCAGCGGTAAGGTCGACGTGATGGCGAAATCCGCTGACGAAGACGTCACCCAGCGCATCACCACGGACATGCCCTACATCCCGGAATCGGAATTCAACACAATCGTCGGTAACCTGGAAAAACAGATGCTGGAAGCGGCCAAAGCGCAGGAATACGAACGGGCCGCCCAGATCCGCAACCGCGTGAAAGAATTAAACGACAAAAAAGACCAAATCACCAGGAAATAATATGTCGAGAAAAATCCAACAGGTCGGCCAAGCCGCATACATGCGCCGGTTCTTCACCCGGCATATGAAAAAATTCTGGCCGGGCGCAAAAAAAATCACCTTCTTCTACGGCAAATACATGAAATTCCTGTCCGAAGAAAGCTACACCATGAAATACGACGTGGACGTCCTCATGGGCAACGGGCAGGTCCAGCGCAAATCAATCCGCGGCAACCGCGTACCCAAACCGACCTACGAGCTGATGAAATGGTATTATCCCTATTTCCAAAAAAAAGGCCTAAAAGTCGTGGCTCGGCCATTATTTTATATTGATGATCTTGGATTCATTATATATGAAGAATACGCGGGCTGGGTCCTGCGTGAATTTGACCACCAAATCGATACCATCCGACAGGCTGTCCCCCGCATCGCTGCCCGGCTGGCCGATCTGCACAATCACCCGGCGCATGTCGGACTGCTGCGGACCTGGGACGACGAGGCCGCGTACTTCGACTCAGCGGAAAAAAAAGTAGCTAGATACATGCCCCTAGCACGCCAACGGTTCACTGGATTAAAAAACGCATACCTGGCCCGACTGAAAAAAATTTACGACCCCGGCCGGGCTTTTTCCATCCACGGTGACTTCCAGGCCAGCAACATTATCCTCGATCTGCGCACCAAGGATATCGGTATCATCGACTTTTCCTCGACTGCCCAATTTTCTCCGGCTAATGACGTGGCTACATTCATGACTCACGCCCGCGCTATGGAATGTTTCATCTATACGGAAAAGAAGGTCGAGTCTCTGGAAAAATTATTTCTCACTGCGTACCTCAAGCACGCCAACTCGCATGTCGCTGACACCGTAAAAAAGCAACTGCCCGCATTCATGGCCAGGATCAGCCTGGATATCATTACCACCACGGCCGTTTTTACCGAATACAACAAAAGCCCGCATTTCCGGAAAATTATCGACACTATGTTCCGGCGGGCTTCAAGTAATCTAAAAAAATAAAGCCACCACATGTCTCAACCCGTCAAAGTCCTGTTCGTCGCGTCTGAACTGAACCCGATCGCCAAAGTCGGCGGCCTGGCGGATGTTATCGGCGCATTACCAAAAGCTCTTAAAAAGATTGGCGTTGACGTGCGCATCGCCATCCCGAAGTACGGTATCGTCGATGAAAAAAAATATCCGCTCACAAAAATCGCCGACGCGGTCAGCGTGCCGTTCAATCATGCGGTGGAAAAAGTGGGAATTTACGAAACACCGCTCCCCGGTTCAGAGGTGCCCGTATACCTGATCGACAGCCTGAAATACCTGGGCGAAAATGGTATCTATTTCGAGAAAGACGCTTCCTCTTCCGGCTCGTCCCGCGAAGCGCAGCGTTTTATCTTTTTCGCGAGAGCCGTCTTCAGCCTTTTCGGGCCCCTCCAATGGTACCCGGACATCATCCATTCGCATGACTGGCATGTGGGGTACGTCCCCCTCCTCCTGAAAATCCTAGCCAAGACCGACCCCAAGCTCCAAGCAGTCAAGGCCATGCTCTCCATCCATAACCTTGAGTACCAGGGGCAATACAATGCCAGGGAAATTATGGACTTGATCGGCCTGAATGAAACGGACAGCCCGACACTGGCTGTCCGTCGCGGCGACGACCTGGTCGGATTACAGCAGGCCATCCTGACGAGCGACTACATAAATACCGTCAGCCCCCAATATGCCAAAGAAATCCTTACCCCGGAATACGGTGCGCAGCTTGAAAACGACCTGACTAAGGAGAAAGACCGACTGGTCGGGATACTCAACGGCATTGACGTCGACCGGTTCAATCCGGCTACGGATAAGGATATCGTAGCCACATACTCCGCCGAAGACCCGACCAAAAAACTGGCCTGCAAGGCCGACCTGCAAAAAACCTGCGGCCTGGCTGTTGACCCGCGCATACCGGTCCTGGGGATTGTCACGCGCTTTGCGGAACAGAAAGGCGTTGACCTGCTCTGCGCCATCGGGGACAAGCTGGCCCAACAAAATATCCAGCTGGTATTACTCGGAACCGGCCTGACCTCTCTAGAAGAATCCGTAAAAACAATGGTGGCCGCCTATCCGGACAAGATGTTCGCGAAGGTGGCCTTCGACGCCAAACTGGCACAGCAGATTTATGCCGGCTCCGACATATTCCTTATGCCGTCAAAATTTGAGCCGTGCGGCCTTGGCCAGATGATCGCCATGCGCTACGGCACCATCCCGGTCGTCCGGGCGACGGGCGGGCTGATTGACACGGTCAAAGACTACAACCCCGACATGAAGTCGGGCGACGGCTTCGTGTTCAGCCATTTTGACGCACAAGAGTTCTTCGATGCCATCATGCGCGCATTAGCGCTTTATCAAGACCAGGAAACGTGGTATAAGATAGTCAGGCGGATCATGCAGTACGATTTTTCCTGGACAAGTTCAGCAAAAAAATATCTGGGTATTTATAAAAAACTTATCTCATAGCCATGGTCAGAATCTCACCGGTCAAGAGTGAAATACGCGAAGACTACATCCATAACCGTTTTGTCATCATCGCACCGAAGCGCGCCAAACGCCCGCATGACGTAGCCGAACATATTGAAGTGCCGGTCAAATCGAAGGACTGCCCGTTTTGCCGCGAGCGCGAGCATGCCTCCCAGCGCCCGTTATACCAGGTCGGTCCGGACCAATGGTGGGAAATCAAAGTCATAAAAAATATTTTCCCAGTCGTCAGCACCAAAACACCCAAAGTATACGGCACACAGGAAGTAATCATCGAAACGCCACACCACAACAAGGAATTGGCTGATTTTTCCGAAGCCCATCTCGTCCGTTTGCTGAAAGCATACGCCAACCGGACCGAGGAAATCAGCAAGGACAAGAAGATGAAATACATCCTCATCTTCAAGAACCACGGCGGAAAAGCCGGTGCATCATTGGTCCATGCGCACTCACAGATTTTCGCCTCAGGATTCATGCCGCCGCATATCGTTAATAAATTGGTCCGCGCTGAACAGCACCAACTGAATTTCGGCGCCTGCTACTATTGCCAACTAGCCAAACGGGAATCAAAAAGCCCCCGCCGGATCGCCAAC
>JBAZNF010000001.1:0-90282 GCA_041649335.1 Patescibacteria group bacterium | reverse complement strand
TACGGCTCTGTTAGTATGTCCTGCATCGCGCTGACGAACCGGTTCTTGATTTTTAAGAGGACGGTCACGAACCAATTCCCGTACCCCTGACCGCGGCACACCACCCCAGCCGGCCGGTAACACACGGAATGGATACTGTACCGGGACAGATATGCCTCATAATCAAACGCGCGGCCGGAACCGTCGTCCGTCTCGATCAAACCGGGAGTCTCCAGGTCGCAGGTTATTTCCAGCAGGTCGCCGTACTGGTAGGCTGGATACATGGGGACGGTCATCAGCACCCGGCCGGTTACTGATTCGATGCCAATTGTCCTGATGGCCTGGACGGTCAACTTCACGCTGCCCTGCCGCACATCCGGCTCTCCGGAAACGAATGCCAAAAATTTTACCGATTGCCCATTGTAAAAATCTATGTCAGTAACCGTTGGCGTATGCGCATCCAGCTGGAATCTGGCTACACCGGTGATTGCAAACAATACACACAAACACGATACCTTCACCATTGGCTTCGCCCTGAATACTAAGGCGAAACAAACGGACAGGCTGGCGGCGACCGTATATCCCGTCAGAGGCAGATGGACATACGAGCCAACACCTACCCCGGCGCAAAAACTCAGGCACCACCACAGGAATATTTTTGACTTGGTCAGTTTCATACCAGCGACGTATTGACGCTAACCAATGAGTGGTCGCCAAAAAAATAACTTCTTGCGCTGGAATACGGATAGTCAAGCGCCCGTACAGCCAGGCCGGCCCGCCGGGGATTGTCATGGATATAAGCCAACTTTTCTAAGAGTTTCTTTTCAGAATAAATATTAAAGTCGTAGAAGGAGGACTGCCAAATAATATATTTCTGATCACTCATACGCCTGTGTGGGTATTCGCGCCGGGTGGCCTGGGTCCCTTGACCCAGGCTGACTGACGGCGAGGTCAAGGGACCTCGCCTACTCTGGTTTATTAAATCAACAATCCTCCTGGCCGAGTGCCCCTTTATTGCCAGTATAATTTTCGAGATAGTTAAATCTGGATACGAATCAACGTCCCACCATACGATCAGATGCAAATGGTCCGGCATCAGGCAATACCCGGCCACCTCGAATCCCAGATATTTTTGGTAAAATTCTATTTCTCCCAAAACAATCCCACAACATTTCGCCTCATTAAATATCTTCCTGTTCCCATGCGTTTTCGTGGTCACGAAATGGGCGTGGCCGGGGATATTGAATTTTGGCAACTTCCACATAAAACAAAAACCTTCCGTGAATTAACGGGAAGGTTATCATGTATAGCCTAACACGACGTTCTGATTTGTCAAATAAAAAAGGGCGGAGACCACGTGAATCCCCGCCTCAACAAATGACGTCCCTCTGATTACCGGCCGAAATGTCCGGCGAATTTGCCGAGTTTCATGCACCGGCCACGAGCATTGATGCTCACCTCACCGGATTGGTTGAGGACAGCGAGCCGCTCAGTCAAGTCGCCGATCGTTCCATGGATCGGCTCAAACTGGCTGCCATCCTCGAGATGTACCGTGTGGCAAGTAGTGCACTGGCCCAGTCTACGTGCCGGACTTTGCTTAATGGTGCCGACGATCTTGACCGTGCCGTTGCAAGATTTTTCGCTCATGCATCCGAATTCAACTTCGGACGATTTCGGCTTCCTGGCGGTTGACGACGATGACATACGCTCTCCTTGAACATAGTGTGAGTGATTTGTTATCAGTGGACATGCGAAACAAAATATTGATCATAAGCCTCCTCCTGCCATCTTGGCAGAACTGAAAAACGTGTACTAGTACGGGAAATATCTATTTCCACTGAAGGAAATGGCATGTGAATGTGCTACTATATAACGCGAGCAGGGGCAGGATATCTGGATCAACCGCCAGGGAAATCCTCCATCACTACCCCGCTCAACGTTTATTAACTCAGATTATTACCAGATTTATTAATTTTGTCAATGGATAAAAAAACCGCCGCTGTGTCTCAAGCGACGGTTCGGTTGAAAATCAAAGGTGCTTATTCCACGGTTACGCTCTTGGCCAGGTTCCGAGGCTGGTCAGGATCAAGGCCGCGAAGGACGGCCATCCGGTATGCCAACAGCTGCAGTGCGGTCATGACCAAGACGGGAGTCAAATGCCCGACCGTTTTGGGAATTTCGATTACCCACTCGGCCAGACGCCGGATCTCCGTATCGCCATGGCTGACGACCGCGATGATCCGTCCATGCCTGGCGTGAACCTCCTTTGTGTTAGAAAAGGCTTTCTGGTAGGCGATCGACTGCTCAACGTCCTGCGGGGCAATGACTACCACGGGCATCTTCTCGTCGATCAGGGCGATCGGCCCGTGTTTCATTTCTGCCGCCGAATACCCTTCCGCATGGATATAGGAGATCTCCTTCATTTTGAGCGCCCCCTCAAACGCGGTGGCGTACAAGTATCCCCTTCCGAGGAACAGGAAATTGCGGCACTTCACGCGCTTTTCGGGATCAAGATAAAGATACTCGTTGGCGATCCGGTCGATAACACCGTCCGGTCCGCTGACCTCATCGAGTACACGCTGGACGTTTGCCGGCAGGGCCAGCAGTTCAGTGACGATCTTGTCGAAATCAGCATCGGATATCCGCGGCTGACCGTCCGGCAATGGCTGGCGCTGGTCCATAAACTCGGCCAGACCGAGATTCAGGATCGACAGGGCGACCACCTGGCAGGAGAACGCCTTAGTCGACGCCACACCGATCTCCGGGCCGGCATGGAGGTAGATACCTCCGTCAACCATCCGGGCGATAGTCGAACCGACGACATTGACGACGCCGAGCGTATACGCGCCGAGGTCCTGAGCCAGTTTGAGACCGGCTTTCGTGTCCTCAGTCTCGCCCGACTGGGAAATGGCTATGCACAGCGTATTCGGCGGCAGGAACGGGCTCCGATAACGGAACTCCGAGGCCTGCTCGCACGTCACGGGCACGCGCAATATCCGTTCCATCAGCATAGCCGCGATCAGTCCGCCATGCCACGACGTGCCGCACGCCAGGATCTTGATCGAGTCGATACGTCCGACCTTCTCAGGAAAACCGTTTTCCAGACAGCGAAGGTGAATGCCGCGAACGCCGGGTTTGACTCGGCCAAGCAGCGTTCGCGTGATCGCCTCCGGCTGCTCATGGATCTCCTTGAGCATGAAATGATCGTATCCTCCCTTTTCGATCATGTCCAGAGTGTAGGCCACTTCTTCCACTTCAGCATCGACATGCTCGTTGGCTAGCGTCGAGATGACGCACGAATCCGGAGTGATCACGGCCATTTCGCCCTCATCAAGACGGATTAGCTTATTGGTATGCTCGATGATGGCCGACATATCAGACGCAACGATGTACTCATCATCGCCCTGACCGATGACCAATGGCGATCCCAGACGAGCCGCCACAATGACTCCTGGATGCTTCGATGAGACAACAACGATACCGTACGTCCCGTCAACCTGCGAAAGTGCTTCCCGGACCGCTTCACCGAGGTCACCATGGTAAAAATAGCCGACCAGCAAAGCCAGGACAGCGGAATCGTTTTCGCCGTCATAGACGATGCCTTTAGCGGCCAGCCACTGAATAATGGCCCGATAATTCTCGATGATGCCGTTATGGGCCAATGCGATAGTGCCATCCTGGCTGAAATGCGGGTGGCAGTTGGCCTCGTTCGGCTCTCCGTGGGTCGCCCACCGCGTATGGGCTATACCTTGGACGCTCGTACGTGACCCATCGTCAATCTCCGGCAAATGCTTTTCCAATGCCTCCTCAAGGTTCTTGATTTTTCCGACGGCTTTGACGGTCGCCAGCCCTCCATCCGACACGGTAGTAAGCCCGGCAGAATCGTACCCGCGGTATTCAAGTCGCTTCAAGCCGGCGAGGAGAATTGGCCGTGCAGGCCGCTGCCCGACATACCCGACTATTCCGCACATATAAACCTCCGATCTAGAATATATTGTTCATGGACTATTTTTCGTTTTTTTATATAAGTGTTTTCCACAAATATTCAAAAATCATTTTATTGGTTTGGTACAGTCCCGGATCAGCAATGATCATCCCGATCGGCTGCTTCTGCTTATCCAATGAAATCAAACCAATTTTCCTGTGGTAGATCAGCATATAGGTCGGCGAGCCCTCTGTCTTTGAAAGCCATTTGCGCTCGTCCATTCCCCAAAGCTGGCCTCCGGAACCCATGGCGATCACCTTGCACCTGATTTTCCTCTTAACGCGTTCTTTGGCGAAATTCGGGAACCCGTCATACAAATGCTGCCGGATGTCCGAGGCGGAATACACATAGTACTCCTTGTCCTCCGCTTCTAACATGACGTCCAGGACGTCGTTTAAAACAGTCTTAATGCCCTTTACTCCCTGATAGTACTTGACGACGGGTTTGTCTTCCGCCCGGTCATATACTGACTTCAGTTCCGGAATAATGTTTTCTACGGCAGTTTTTGATTCCTCCAGTTCATGGATACGGTCGGCGAGAAAACCCTTTAATTTTTCTGGGTCTTCGGCTAAAAAATACTGGTGCTTGTCCTGGTGGTAGTAGCTGACCAATCCCCGCTTAATCAGTATTTTCAAAATATCATACGTAGTGCCCCGGTTGACTTCAGCCGAACTAGCCAGAGTACGTACGGACGATGGGCCGGCATGCAACAAAGCCAGGTATACCCGTATTTCCTTATCCGATAATCCTAATTGTTTTAACGTTGCATGTATTGACATAAAAACTTTTCAACAGTCATTATTACAGTATAAACCCATCTCAAATATTGTCAATTTATTTCCTACAGTATAATCTAATATATATTTAAATGTGCTAATTTTAGCAAAATTTACTACTCTAAATTGTCAAAAATAAAAAATAGCCTTTATGACACGGCTATTTATCTACGCTAATCCTAGCTTATTTCTTTTGAACCCGCAAGTACGCTTCAATAAACCCCTGAATATCACCGTCCAATACCCTATCGACATCCTGCACCTCATGTTTTGTCCGGTGGTCTTTGACCATTTTATACGGCTGAAGAACGTACGAGCGGACCTGGTTGCCCCAGGCAGCCTCCTGGTAGGCGCCTCGTAGCTCCCGTTTTTCTTTCTGTTGTTCCTCAAGGAACCGGGCGTGAAGCTTTGCCCGTAAAATTTTCATGGCCGTTTCCTTATTTTGCTGCTGCGAACGTTCATTTTGGCAGGAAACGGTGATGCCGGTCGGAATATGTACGATCCGGATCGCTGAGTAAGTCGTATTCACCGACTGGCCGCCGTGGCCGGACGATGTTGAGGTTTCAATGCGTAATTCCTTATCGTCAATTTTCACTTCACTGACCTCTTCCAGGACCGGCAAAACCTCCACTAAAGCAAAGGAGGTGTGGCGCATCTTTTCCGCATCATATGGTGAAATACGAACCAGGCGGTGCACGCCAGCCTCAGCTTTCAGATACCCATACGCATACCGCCCTGCCACCTCGAGGGTAACGCTTTTTATTCCCGCTTCATTGCCCATGGACTTGTCGATGGTTTTTACCGTCCACCCCTGCCGTTCACAAAAGCGTATGTACATCCGAAGCAGCATTGATGCCCAATCCTGGGCGTCCACCCCTCCGGTACCGGCATGGATAGCCACAATGGCATCATATGAGTCATACTTACCGGACAGCATGATATAAAATTCCAGCGATTGGAATTGGTCATGCAACTCGTTAAAACGCGCCATAATATCCGCCTTCATGGATTGGTCACCTTCATGGTCAGAAGCAGACGCAAGCTCCAGCGTATCATCAACCTCCCGAGCGATGCCGGTCCACCGGTTCAGTTCTTTTTTCAGTTCATCGTGGTCCCGCGCTTTCACTTTCGCTGAATCCGGGTCTTGCCAAAAATCGGGCTTGGACATGTCCAATTCTAAGAGCTTTATCGTTTCCCGAACTTGATCTAATTTCAAAATTCGCCAGGTTCTGGCGATTTTCTCCCGTAAATCCACTAACTTGTCTATAATTTCTTTCATGCTATGAATTGTAGCGGATGTATCAGTCGGTGGCAAGAAACAGGGCCACGCTGTGGATAACCTTCAATACCCAATAAAAGCGACGGCTTGACCGCCTCTGTTGACCTGATATAGTTAAATCAAGCTACAATTAAAAAGTAGAATAAAAAAAACTCTCTCAAAAAGGAGTTTTTTCATTTTTACCGGAATCTCAGGCAAAAAATGAAGAACATCCCCGGGGAGTTTTTACATTTATCAGGAGGGAAACCGTTCCTTACCAATGAATATACTGCAACGCAACTGACATACCGCAAAACTCTGTAATCAAAGGAGAATCACATGGACAACTCAGCATTTACAGACCGTGACGTCCAGTCTGTCATCGAACAGCTGTTCGGCCAGGACATCCGGTACATCAGACTCTGGTTCCCTGATCCGCTCGGACGGATCAAAGGGTCAAACATCAGCCGTGACACGATCTGGAATGTCTTCCAGGACGGGAGCGGGTTTGACGGCTCATCAATTGAAGGGCTACTCAGAATCCAGGAAAGCGACCTCGTGGCGCGGCCGATCCCCCGGACGTTCCGCAAGCTTCCCTACCTGGTGGACGGGCAAGCCATCGGCAACATGCTGTGTCAGATTTACACTCCCGACGGCCGCCGCTTTGCCGGTGATCCGCTCTGGGTCCTGGAAAAACAGGTAGCCGCCGCGGCATGCCTGGGTTACTCAACAGTCAACGTCGGGCCAGAACTGGAATTCTTCCTGTTCAAAAACGGCTCCCCGCAGACCGGGAAACCCGTTCTTGTCCATCGGGGCGGCTATTTTGACGAAGGAGTGGCCCACCTCGGCGCTACTGTACGGATGCGAGCCGTGGAAGCGTTCCGCCAACTGGGCATATCCATCGAAGTAGACCATGGCGAGGTGGCTGATTCACAGAATGAAATCGACCTCCACTACCAGGACGCGCTGTCGATGGCCCATAACGCCATGCTATACCGGACCGTGGTCAAGGAAGTCGCCGCCCAGCTCGGCGTTTCAGCGTCGTTCATGCCCAAACCCCTCGCCGGAGTTAATGGTTCCGGCATGCACATACACACCTCGTTGTTTACGGACGGGCATAACACGTTCTTTGACGAACAGGACACGGAATACCACCTCTCGGCTACGGCCCGCCAATTCATGGCCGGCGTATTCAAGTACCTGCCGGCCGGCATGATCATCCTCTGCCAATGGGTAAATAGTTTCAAACGGCTGGTCCCGGGCTACGAAGCGCCAGTCTATCTCTGTTGGGGCCGCCGGAACCGGTCCGCCCTGATCCGCGTCCCCCAGTACCAGATGGGCAAGGAACGCGCTACGCGTATCGAGGTCCGTTGCCCTGACCCGGCCTGCAACATCCCCCTGGCTTTCGCAGTCATTATCGGCATGGGGTTGCAGGGTATCCGGGAAGACCTAAAGTCACTGCCCAATCCGGTGGAGGATGACGTATTCCGCCTCAGCAAGACACAGCTGAAAAAACGAGGGATCGCGTCCCTGCCGGGCAGTTTCAATGAAGCGCTCGCTGAATTCCGAGACAGTGGACTCATGCGTACCATCTTGGGCGACCATCTCCACGGCAAAATATGCGACTCGAAAGAAGCGGAATGGAGGGATTATGTCGCCGGCGTAGGCAAAAAAAACGCGCCTATCCGGACAAAAGTCTTCCCCTGGGAAGTCACGTACTATTCGCGCTGGGTATGATCATCTACATACCCCAAACAACCTCCGGTTATCCCAACCGGAGGATTTTTTTAAAAAACCTATGCTGCCAGTTTATTAGATCTGGATTCTTGCTGCGCTTTCAGGCCGGCCACAAAGGCTTCATAAAAATTCTGCACGGGGCCGCCGGACATTTTCGTATGATCAAAAATATCTTCGATAAAATCATGCTTATCTTTTTTTTCCTCATGACAGCGCCTCACCTCGGTAAGTAAACCCTCAAGCAACCCATCCACGTCATACCTACCGGCCGCTTTCAGCACGTCTTTAAACACGCCGAGCGTTTCACTCAATTGCGGGCTTGCAGATTCAATCTTCATTAGCGTCCAACCCTCGTCCTGATACATCTTCATGTACTTGTACAGAATTTCAAAATCATGGCGCCGCGTCTCGATTAGTTTGCGGTCCGCCAGGATGTGTTCCGGCCGTACTTCCTGCCCGCTATGGCTGTCTACTGCCTCCTTGGATTGTAGTTCTGGATTTGTTTCGACATCCTCCGTTCTTGTCTCTGGTGGCATATTTTTTTAGTAAAAAATTATTTATGACTGGGTCGGCGCCTCGGCCAGCTTGGCAGAAATAGTGATCTCCTTGCCATTGCGAAGTATTTTCAGCGAGATTGAATCATCGACATTGTGCTGCTGGATCTGGTCCGATAAGTTATGGGAACTGTCGACGCGCTGGCCGTCGATTTCCAAAATGATGTCATCGGCGATAATCCCCGCCTTTTCCGCCGGGCTCCCGGCCACGACTGGGGAAATCGACTGGTTGCCGCTCGTCACCCAGGCGCCATAATCAACTGAAAGGGTGTTTTGCTGGGCGATATCGCTGTTGATCAGCACATACCGGATGCCAAGATACGGAGTGACGATCTTGCCGCTCGTTTGCACGCTCTGAATGTCCTTTTTCACCTGGTTGATCGGGATGGCAAAACCGACCGACTGTCCGGAAGCATTGACCGCTGTATTCATGCCGATAACCTGCCCGGTTATATCCAGTAGCGGACCGCCAGAATTACCGGAATTGATGGCTGCATCAGTCTGGATGATGTTCTGCAACGTCTCGGATGATCCCGTATTATCCCCGGCAGTGACTGTCCGCGAGAGTCCGGAAATAATCCCGCGCGTAACCGTATTTTGGTATTGCCCGAGAGTATTGCCGATGGCAATAACCGTTTGACCGATCTGCAGGCTGTTCGAATCGCCGAGTGTCAGTGTCGGTAAATTAGTGGCGTCAATTTTTACCAAGGCAATGTCATTCAGCGGATCAGTCGCCACCACGGTCGCCTTGTATTTTGTCCCGTCGCTCAACACCACCGTATAATCAGCTTCAGCCGTGGATACGACATGTTTATTGGTTAAAATGAGGCCGTCAGCGGAAATGATGAATCCTGAGCCGGCTCCCACTTCCTGCTGTCCCTGGGGAAGCTGGCTGGAATCGTAAAAAAACCCGAAAGGAAAACCGTTGTTGCTAGAATACAGTTTGCTTAAGTCCTGGGTGATAACGATGCTGACGACCGCCGGACTGGCGTCCTTGACCACGTCAACGGTTGCCGAGTCCTCAGTCACCGAAACGGTCTGCTGGGAAGCCGTAACCGCGCTGGTTAACGAAACGGCAGTTGCGTTCCGGCTGAAAATATTTTTTTGGATCCAGGTGGATACGCGCTGGTTGGTACTGGCCCAGGTACCGAAGAGCAGTCCGGCCGCCGAGCTCACCACCAAACTGACTACGAGCATGCTGATCGCCACCATCCGGAGCTGCCTGAAAGTGACGGTAGAACTCGACCGTCGGGTCGATTGAGCTGGGATGTTCAGGATAGATTTCTGGGTAGTCCGGCTATTTTGTGGGTTCGGTTGGCGAGTTGAATCTTTAGCGTCCATACTCTTTATAAATGTTCTTAAATTAATATTTATTAATATATAAATAATAAAGATATTTTCGTGGATAGTATCAACCATTACCCCTGAAATGTCAAGGTAGGCCTCACTACATACTACACACGCGGCCGGGTATTTATTTCAGCTGTCTGATGCAGGAAGCATAGGCTTCCGTCTCCGCCCATCGGCACTGTCCGGCACGGCATAGGCAGCTGTCATCGGCATAACAGGCGTACTCTGGCTGCCATTCGCAGGTCGAATACTGCTGCGATGCCCGGTCACGCGGTACGCACAACGTACCGGAACAACCACTGACCAGGCAATCACTGTCCCGGTCGCATTCAGCGACAACAAGATTTGGCTGAGGATTGGCCGTGGGGGTATTTTTTGGATTTATAGTAAGGTGCGGAGACAATAAGGCAATCAGCACGCATCCGGCGCCGACGATAATTATGATGATAATGACACGCTTGGCCATAGGCTAAATATTCAAAGTGGCGCCGTAATAATCCTGGATCGTCCGCATCATCCAGGGAAACGAAATCGCAGCCACGATCAGCGGCAGGACAATTACGGCAATGCCGATAATCAGGGTCCAGAGACGGATTTTTCTCTGCCGTTCAAGCGACAACCATATCTTCTCCGACAGCTCGATATTTTTCAGCAAAAGCTGTTTAATCTCCTCATCAGGCATAGCTAGGTGAGTAACGTCTCTAAATTTACAATCGTAAAACCGGAATTTTTCAACTGTGTAATGACGTCGGATATAATGTCGGCAGTTGTGGCATTGCTGGCCTGCATGAGGACGATACCTCCCGGCACGGCACTTTGCAGGACCCGGTCTTTTGATTGCTCCGCCGTATAGTCCGATGACCAATCCAGCGCGTCAACCGTCCACGTTACCGGACAATATCCGGCCTCCGTTACCGCAGCCAGGACGTCCGCGTCCGCTTCCCCATACGGCGGACGGAAAAATGGTTTGGTTGACGTACCGGTCACTTGGCCGATTGCCTGGTCCGCTTTTGTCAGCTGCTCCGCCACGCTGGGTGCGGGCAAATCATTAAAATGCGGATAGCTGTAACTCAGGTTGTACACCGAAAACCCCGCGTCGCTGACTTTTTTAACCATGACCGCGTTCGTTTCGGCCACGTCGCCGCGGACAAAAAAATCCGCCGGCACGGCACCGGCCTTGAGAGCCGCCAACAGCCGGTCGATTTCTCCTTCCTTGACGGTGCCGACATTGAAAGTCAGGGCAATCTGTTTCTGGTCAGTCGAGGCGCGCGAAATGACCTTGGTACAGTCTGCGACACTGAAGCTGCTGGAAGAAGAGGCCACATTAACATTGGCATTGTTGTTGGCATTGGCATTTTCTTCAACATTTGTATTTGCGTCAGCGTTGGTCAGCATTGAATTGATGTTTGTGTCGACGCCCGACTCGGCCACCGCTGAATTGTCGCCAGGTAGCGTCAAGGTCGGGGTCGGCTGCTTACTGAATATCGCCCGGCCGATCAGGAACACAACAAAAAGGATGCCGACAATAAGTGCTATTCGGGTCCAGTTGAACCGTGACCGTCCCCCCTGCGGCCGATAACGCTGATAGTGCTGATAATTGGCCATAAGATTTTCCTACTATCTCCAGTATACCCCAATGGCACAATAAATAAAGGGTAAAAAAAATACCGTTATTGAAACCGGTATTTTTTATATTACTCGTTTGGCTAGCTTATATGCGCAAACGGCTTCCTGGATTCCGCGCGCTTAGCAACCAGGTAAACAGCCGCCTGGTAAACGCCGAAAAATACCGCGACATAGAACAGGTCGCCGAAAAAAGTATTGCGGTAGAACGGGACAGCCATCACATAACTTTGGATCAGACCAGCCCATGTTTTCTGGTACAATGGCGTCCAGGCCCATACGGCGAAATTCGTCAGCAGATAAAAAATTACTGAGCCGGACACGGTCCCGGCGGCAATTTTCAGTACGTTCGGCTTTTGGCGTACCCACCAGCCGATCATCCCTATTACGGCGTAACTTCCCCACGTAAACAACACTATGTTATGCCAGCCGATGAACACATCCGTTACGGCCATGGCCGCTACTGGCATGAGAACCCCCCACTTCGACCGGATATAGGTTCCGGAAAAAAGAGCCAGGGCGCCGACAGGGACAAAATTATACGAATGGGGCAGGAACCGCATGGCCACGCTCAGTCCAGTAATGACCGAAATAAAAATAAACAATAACCGCGCATTCTGTATTTTCATAGAATGAAATATTACCTATTAGAACAGGCTCTCGGCAAACTTGAACTCTATCGTATCGCCCGGTTGAACCACCTGCTGATTGACAGCTATGGTCGCCGGCTCGCCATTCACATAATATGACCAGTACTTGCCATCTTGGCCTCCGACCAGATCACCGATGCTGTTCACCAACACGCCGAGATCGCCATAATCTTTCGTGTCTAACGGGAGACCATAGGCAACGACAGCATCCTGAAGCGCATCAAATACTGTCGAACCGGCTTCCAGGTTCATGTCAACGCTGACGGTATTCCCGGTGATGCTGCGCTGGATGATGACTTTGGCCCGGACCACCTCTACCCCGGCAACCTTTCCGGACGGAACCTGGGGACCCACTGCCACCTGCACTTTCTGCATATGGGTCGTCTGGTCGGCTATAACGACGTCAGTATTGTAACTAGAAATGGCCAAGGCGGTAACCAGTACCACTGCCACGCTTAACGTGGCGCTGATAAACCACCAATGGATCTTGGTATCGTTTTTGTCCATACGGTTATATGGTAAATAATTAATAATCGATTGATGGCCGGGCTAGAATGCCCCGAGTGAAGGGATGCTTGATCATCTTGATTTCCGACACATAATCAGCCAATTGTATTAGTGTAGCTGGTGCATGCCGTCCTGTCAAAACCAGTTCGACGGCCGACGGCTTGGCCCTCACGAGACGGGCTACTGATGCGGCAGTGACCAGTTTTTCCCGTATGGCCACATTAACTTCATCCAGTATCACCATGCCGAACTGGCCGGACCGTATTGCCAGCGCTGCCTGACGGAGTGCATTCCGGGCCGCCCGCTGATGCGCCTGGAATGGCTTCCGGTCGCCCAGTATTTTTACGAACCCTTCACCCAGCGCTACGATCTGCAGGTATGGGGATAATTTTTTTACGATATCGAGCTCACCAGAACGCCAGGGACCCTTTATGAACTGGACCATCAGCACATGTTTTTTATAGCTGATCGCCCGCAACGCCAGTCCAAGGGCTGCTGTGGTTTTGCCCTTGCCGTCCCCGGTATATATATGTACCAAACCGCTGTCTATTTTTTTAAACTTCATAGTCAAATCAATCGTCCCCAAATAGTCCCTCTGCTGCCATGCGGTGAGTCCACCGGCCATACCGCGTCGCGGATATTTGCTGGAAATATTATCCAAGACTGCATGCCGAAAATCCACATTTCGGGCAGACCGAACACCCTTCCTTGATTTCCATGTTCGTCTTGCATTCCGGGCACACTTCAATAATGTGGCTGCGCTGGACAGCGCTGGCAACCGGCACTTTTTCCGGTTCGCTCGCCGTCTTGACTGTCGGTACCGATGCCCCGCTTCGTAAATCGTCATAATTATAGCTGAATGATTTCTTCAGCTCCTTATGCTTAACGGAACCGATATTGAGCACCTGTACGTCCCGCGAACGGTCACGGTAAATCGTCACCCCTTTACACCCCTGGCGGTAAGCAAGCATATACACTTCCTCGACATCCTCAACCTTTGCGTCATTGGGGAAATTAACGGTCTTGGACACGGCATTGTCGGTATGTTTCTGGTACACGGCCTGCATCTTCAGGTGCCACTCCGGGATGATGTCATGCGAAACCACAAACAGTCTCTGCCATTTGGCCGGCACCTCATCCATGCCCTGTACGCCGCCATGTTCGGCGATCTTCTTCATCAGTTCTTCGCTGTAAAAACCCTCTCGTCTGGCGATCAATTCGAATAACGGATTCACCTCTATCAGTTCATTATCATCCATGACATTACGGACATATGATATGGCAAATAACGGCTCGATGCCGGATGAGCATCCGGCGATGATGCTGATAGTTCCGGTTGGGGCAATCGTATTGGTGGTGGCATTGCGCATCTTCGGGGCGCCTGGCTTGTCATAAACACTGCCTTCAAAGTTAGGGAACTGCCCACGGTCACGGGCCAGGTCCTGCGACATTATCTTTGATTCTGCCGCAATGAATCCCATCACTTTCTCACCCAAATCCACAGCCTCCTGGCTATCATACGGGATGCCGAGCATGATCAGCAGGTCCGCCCATCCCATCAGGCCCAAACCGATCTTACGGTTGTTATGGACCATATCGGTAATCTGCGGCAACGGATAATGGCTCATATCAATGACGTTATCAAGGAAATGGATGGATGTCCGTATCGTCTGTCTCAGCTTGTCCCAATCAAGGGTAACCTCTTCGCCGAGGAAAAAATCCCCCTTAACCATTCTCGACAGATTTAGTGATCCGAGATTGCATGCTTCAAACGGTAATAACGGCTGTTCGCCGCACGGGTTCGTCGCTTCCATCTCGGCGACATGCGGGGTCGGGTTGTCCCGGTTGATGCGGTCAATAAACACGATGCCCGGATCACCGTTTTTCCAGGCCAACGTTACGATCAGGTCAAAAACTTTCCGCGCATTCAGGCGGTCAATGCTCGTTTTGTCCTTGGGATTGATCAGGTCATAATCAGTGTTCTGTTCCACCGCTTTCATGAATTCTTCCGTCACCGCGACGGAAATATTGAAATTATTCAGCCGGTCATTATTCTCTTTGGCGGTAATAAATTCCAAAATATCCGGATGATCAACGCGCAAGATGCCCATATTTGCGCCGCGCCGCGTCCCGCCCTGCTTGATGGTTTCCGTGGCGGCGTCAAATACGGTCATAAAGGACACGGGGCCAGAAGCCACTCCTTTAGTAGACATGACCCGGTCATTTTTCGGACGGAGACGGCTAAACGAAAAACCGGTCCCGCCCCCGGTCTTATGCACCAGGGCGGTCCATTTGACCGCGTCAAAAATTTCCTCCATCGAATCCCCGACCGGCAACACAAAACAGGCGGCCAGCTGCTGCAATTCCTTGCCGGCATTCATCAGTGTGGGAGAATTAGGGACAAATTCTAAACGGGACAGCACCTGGTAAAATTCCTCTTCAGTTTTTTCCACATCCACCTTCTGGGTCAACAGTGTATCGTACCGGGTATCTGCCTGCGCAATATTGGCCGCCACGCGACGGAACATTTGCGGCGGCGTCTCGATCACTTTGCCGTTCGGATTCTTCCGCAAGTACCGCTTTGACAAGACCCGCAATGCGTTGACAGTCAGATTCGTATCCAGTTCCGCCAAGCCCAGATACATCCCCTTCGCGGCACGAATTTTCTGGTGCTCTTTACGGTACAGGATATAGGCTTTGGCCAGCTGAATCTGCTTCTCCTTAATCAGGACCTCCTCGACAATGTCCTGGATCTGTTCCACAGTCGGAATAGTAGTACTGTCATATTTTTTCTCGAGGATGCCGGCTACTTTTTTCCCCAGCTTCTCGGCTAATTTCTGATCGTCCTTCTGGACCGATACCGATGCCTTATAAATTGCATTGGAGATCTTTGACAGGTCGAAATCCACGACAACTCCCGATCGTTTACGGATTTTGGTGATCTTTACCATACGTATAAGTACCTTAATGTTTATTTTTTTTCATGCTCCGGGGCGTCAGCAGCTTGCGGAGCTCATGTTGGAATGTTTTGGCATCCCTGAATGACCGATAGACCGATGCAAAACGGATGTAAGCGACCTCGTCTCTTTTTTTCAGGTGCTTCATCACGATCTCGCCAATCTGGCTGGTTTTTATCTCTTCATGGCCGAGCATCTGGATGTCACGCTCGACTAGGCTCACCAGCCGCTTAAACTCGTCCTGGGTGATCGGCCTTTTTTCAAATGATTTTTTCAGCCCCGACTCCAGCTTGTCCTTTGAGTACGGTTCACGCCGGCCGTCCCGTTTAATAACAGTTACATTGAGTATTTCGACCTCTTCATATGTGGAAAACCGAAAATTGCATTTCAAGCACTGGCGGCGGCGGCGGATGGCCATCCCGTCATAAACTAAGCGGGAATCACTGACCTTCGTGTCCGTATGATGGCAAGCCGGGCATTTCATAATATCAACATCTAGTACGTCTACTAATCATTATACTACTATATATAGTAACGGTCAATAACATACATTAGCAAAAAATCAAATTCACTGTGGATAACTGATAAAAATTTTCCACTGCTACCGGGACTGCCGGACAAATGGTATCGGAATCTGCCGACAGCAAACAATTAGCAGCACAAAGCAGGCCACAGCTGACGATTTTGGTTATTAACTGGCAATTTCTCAGGGTAAATACGATCCGCCGCCTACATCATCTTCTTGCGGATGAAGGCCGGGATTTCCAGGTCTTCCTCATCTGACTTGACCGGCTCCTTCTTCGGTGCCGGGGTAGCCGGGGGCGGCGTATAGCTTGGTTTAGGTTCTGGCGGCGTTGATTTTATTTTACTGGCGGAAAAAAATGTTTTCGGCTCCTCACGCTCCACCATACCTCCGAATCCCATCGGCTTTATCTTTTTCAGGGACTTTTGCTTGCCCCCGAATCCAGTGGCGATGACGGTAATTTTCATCTGTTCCTTCATGCTGTCATCAATGACGGCTCCAAAAATGACTCGGGCGTTTGGATCCGCGGACGACGTAATAATCCGTGCAGCTTCATTGACTTCGTACATACCGAGATCAGGACCGCCGGTTACCGTAAAGAGAATGCCCTTTGCCCCTTCAATGGACAATTCAAGCAGCGGACTGTCAACAGCCGCTTTTGCCGCATCAATAGCCCGGTTCTCCCCTGACCCCTGGCCGATGCCCATCAGCGCGGATCCGGCACTTTCCATAATCGAACGCACATCGGCAAAATCCACATTGATCAGGCCGGGAACAGTGATGAGATCCGATATGCCCTGCACGCCCTGGCGCAATATCTCATCCACCGTCTGGAATGCATCCAATAAAGACGTTTTTTTATCAATAATCTGTAAAATGCGGTCATTGGGTATGGTAATGATCGTATCTACTTTTTCCGTTAACTCGGCTAAACCGGAATCTGCAATACTCTTGCGCTGGGCTCCCTCGAAAGAAAAAGGCTTGGTGACGACAGCGACGGTCAACGCCCCGACATCTTTTGCGATATCGGCAATCAGCGGGGAAGCGCCGGTACCAGTGCCTCCGCCCATGCCACAGGTGATAAAAATCATGTCAGAGCCTTTCAGGAGGTCATGAATCTCATCCTGGTTCTCCTCAGCAGCCTTACGCCCTATTTCTGCGTCCATGCCAGCGCCCAGCCCCCTCGTCGTCGTCTTGCCGATATGAAGCTTATGTGGCGCCTTGGAATGGTGCAGCGCCTGGGCGTCAGTATTGATCGCGATGAATTCAACCCCGCGGATTTTCGTACTTATCATGCGGTCTATAGCTGCCCCGCCAGACCCGCCGACCCCGACGACTTTTATCTTCGCAAATGTCTCAATGTCAGGTTTTATTTCCATAGTATTCCGATTTGAATTGTAATTTTTCATTAAATAGTCCCTCCGTCTTTTATGGTATCAGCGATTTAAACCATTGCTTCATTTTTGAGGTAACCTCTTTTGCGGAAGAAAAATTCGGCATTTTGAATGACCGGCCGGCGCCTGACTTTTCCGACAAACCAGCGCCCCAGTACAGCAGCCCGACAGCGGTTGAGTAATTCACGTCATTGACCTTGTCCACGGCTGTCGACGCCAAATCAAGCGGGAAGCCGAGTGAAGCAGGCAACTTGAATTCTCGCTTGGCCACATCGATCAGCCCTTCGAGTTTTGCGCCACCGCCGGTAATGACGACGCCTGCTGGAAGCAAACCGGCTCGATCGATCTTCTGTAATTCCTTGTCAGCCATTTTAAAAATCTCCTCACTTCGTGCTTCGATGATCTCTGCCACATGCCTCCGTGACACGACGCCTTCTTCACGTGTATCAATTTCTGCCAGATTAATCTCTTCGCGCTTGTTGATCTCTTCGGGCAGCGCCGATCCGTATTCTATTTTTATCTTCTCAGCCAAATCAATGGACGTCCGTAACCCGATGGCGATATCGTTTGTGATATGGCTCGAACCGACCGGCAGGATCGCCGTATGCAGAACATCCCCCTCTTCAAACACCAACAGGCTAGTTGTCGACCCGCCGATATTCAAAAGGGCAACGCCCAGGTCGCGCTGTTTTTTCGTTAAGACGGACTCTGCTGATGCCAAAACGCCAAGCACGAGGTCATTGATGTCAATACCGGTCCGATAAATGCATTTGGTGATATTTTTTACCTGCGATGACAACCCCTGGATAATCTGAGCATCAACCTCTAGTCTGATGCCAGTCATGCCGACCGGATCCTTGATGCCTTTCTGGTTGTCAACAGTAAAGCTGCGCGGTATCACATGCAGAATTTCATAATTCGGAGGGGTCGCCACTGCCTGCGCGGCTTCAATAACGCGTTCAATGTCCTCCTCGCGGATTTCTCCGTCTGATTTCGAAACCGCTATCACCCCATGGCTTTCCTGGGCGGTGATGTGGCTCCCATTGATGCCTACATATACATGCTCGACCGGAATGCCCGTCATGCGCTCCACCTTCTCTAACGTGGCCGAAATCGAAGAAACGGCATCTTCAATGCTAGTAATCGTACCTTTACTGACTCCCTCTGCCGGATGTTCAGCGGCACCTAAAACATGAATTTTATTATCATGCGGATTCAGTTGACCAACCACTATCCGAATAGTAGTTGAGCCGATATCAAGACCGGTAATGATTTCTTCTTTTGCCATAATGTTATTTTCGAACTTACGCTTGGTGCCGTGTTTATCGTCCTGGTAGCTCCGAACAAACACGCCTTATATTACTCCTATTATAAAGTATTTAATGGTAATTTGCAAAATAGGCGGCTTGGACTGGTAATAAAAGAATTATTTGGCTTATCTTAGCGCTCTAACCAGAAACAAAATACGGGATAAAAATAAGAATACCAATCACAACCGCCCCGATTGACGCCACCAGCACCGCGGCGGCCATGACATCCTTTATAACCTCCACATACATATGTATCCGCGGCCTGAGGATATCTGACACTTTTTCAAAAATGGTATTAATCAACTCCAGAACCAGGACAAACATCATGACCATGAGCAGTGTGACGACCTGCCAGAGCGCAACTTCGAAATATACCATAAGGATAATGACCACCAGGCTGATCAGCAGATGCAATCGGATATTCTGTTCATTTTTTATGGTATACCAAAATCCCCGGCCAGCATACCGGAAACTCTTTACCAGCTTGGCAAAATCAATAAGTGGCATAAATATCTTGACCAGTATTAGTGTTCAGGACTCTGAATCTGCCGGAAGATGCGCTGTTCCAGCCTGATCATCCGCTGTGCGTCGGCGCGCCGCGAATGGTCGTATCCGACCAAGTGCAAAAAACCATGGATTAATAATATGGTGATTTCATGACGCAACGTGTGCCCAAGGCGTCTGGCCTGCCGCGCAGTATGGGGCATAGCGATGATTATTTCACCGAGATACCCCGGCTGCCGGCTCATCCGTATACGGCTATCACGCTCGGAAAAAGACAGGACGTCGGTCGGATGGTCAATCCGACGGTACTGGCGGTTGAGGCGACGACTGACTGCGTCAGTGACGAAAGCGACAGAAATTTCAGAATACGCATACCGAGGCATGACTCGGGCAGCCGCTGCCAGCACGCGCTTGACAGTCTGGACACGAACGCCGACCGGGACGACCTGGTTAACCGATACCCACATCAGAGGCGATTAGTTGCGGAATTTAAATTACTATTTGTGTTTGCGGTATTGGTGTTGGTATTGGAGTTTGAATTTTTATTTACCGTATTCGTATTTACGTTGACATTTGCATTCGTATTGGTAGTGACCGGCACTACGCCCACCTTAAAACTCCGGTACATCATCTGAAAAGTTGACTTGTAATTCGCCTGGGTCAATATGTTGAGGTTATAATTAATGATGTACACTTTCTGCCCGCTGACAAAATACGCGGTTAGACCGTCCACGCTCAATACGCCTGACAAGGTCTTGTCCCAATTGGTGATGCTGGAAATCTGGGAAGAATTGACACCGGGAGATTGGGTCAGATACCAGTCACGTGCAGACAGGTTGGCGGGATTCTCCTGCACGCTGGCTTCGACAAATTCTCCACTGGTTGTGAACATCTTGCCTCGCGTATTTTGGGGGTCATCTGATGACGCCCAGCTGGCCGGATACAGGATTGAATAGAAATATGAAGGATCATAGTATGTCCGTAGGGCACTGCTGCTTTCGATAGATCCCGTCCCGGTCGGATTATATCCGCCGACCACTTCCTGGCCATCGGCATAGCTGTCCCCGTCCGTATCAGCCTTTATCGGGTTGGCGCTAAACAGTGTCTCCTCAACGTCAGTCAGCCCGTCACTGTCGCTGTCCTGGCTCGAGACGACTGGGGTAATATTTGCATTGAATGCCGTATTCGTGTTATTGACGTTAAAATTCGGGAAGATGTTCTGATTCCCTGCGGTGTTCGTATTAATTGAGGAATTAACGTTGATATTCAAATTTGTATTAACCGCTGAATTCGTATTCTTGTTCGCATTTCCGTTCATATTCTCGTTCACAGCCACATTGGCATTTATTTCATTCGTATTCTCAGTCGTATTGGTCGATGGCATGAACTTCTTATAGGCCAGGAAGCCGGCCACGCCGAGCAAGACCACCGCTAAAATGACAATAAGCCAGATCATCAGTTTTGATCCGCCGCCTGAAGAACCGTGGTCATCGACATGGAACTTCTCCGGCATGGTGTACACCTTGATCGGCTTGTGTAAATCTTCATTTGTGTTAGGGGGCGGTGGCGGGCTGATTGGCATAGATACAATAAATTATTGGGATGAATTAGTGATCGCATTGGTGAGATCATACAATTTTCCGGAACCGGCGGGATTATATCCATTCCTGACTTCCGTCCCGTCATCAATCCCGTCACTGTCTGTATCTCTTTTCAGAGGATCGGTCTTGAACACTTTTGCCTCTTCGCGGTCAAACAGCCCGTCGCCGTCAGTGTCGGATTTCAGCGGATCGGTCCCCTGCGTTTTTTCTTCCGCATCTGCCAGGCCGTCGCCGTCGGTGTCGACAACTGTGTTGTCGATTGGTTTCAAGTTTACAGCTGAACCGTCGGTATCAGTCACGACGGCCTGCACTGCGTTATGGTTTTCTGTCGTATCCGTCGTCGTGGTCCGGGTAAACAAGCCTCCGCGCCAGGCGGCCAAAGCGCCGGCCGCTACCAGGACGACTGCCAATGAAACGGCGGCGACCACGAACCGGCGGTTGTTCGGTTCCCCTGACGGTACAGACGAGGGCGCTGGCGGGGTGACAGCTATTGGTCGGAGAGGTGCGGGCATGGCCCGCGGTACGTCTTTGCTGCGGCGGGAAGAACTATTTTTGGCAATCTTTTTACCCGCGGCTGCATCGGTTCCTTCAAAAATATCCTCTACGTTGTTTTGTTTGATATTTGGCATGAAATACCGTTATTAAGAGGCGGAGGAGGAAGACGACGATGCCGTGTTCGTGCAGGATGTCGAGGAAGACCAGACGGAATAGGTCACATAACCGGAATTCGCGCTTAGGCTGGCATTATACGCCATGGCATAAATTGACTTGTCGTCCGTGATCGTGGTCGTGGTACAACTACCATTGACATTATAACTGGTGGCGGCATCAGCCACTGAAACGAACGGCAAACGGAATCGTGGCCACTTGACCGCCAGGTCAGATTTCTGCGCTGTTCCCATGGCAATATCGCCCGCCAAATTGATGTGCAAAGTCGTGGTAACATTAGTATCCGCCGAACCAGTAATATCAACACTTGCCAGCGGGCCGCCATATTTTGAGGTATACAGCTCAATCCGAGTGATGTCAGTGGCATCGGTGGCACTGACATTCACGTCAATTGGCGTCCCGACATTAAACGAACCAGATAACGGGCTGATGATAGTCACCACCGGGGCGCTGCTGGTATACGTAACGTTAATCGTCCGCGTCGCGGAAGCAGTCAGGCCGACGCCATTGGTCGCGACTGCCCGCAATACATGAGATCCTGTGGATAGCGATGCGACATTCAGTACCCAGATGTAATCGCCGCTACCTGACGGCTGATCAAAATTCTGCGTATCGTGCGGTGCCGACTCGCTGTCCAGATAAAAATCAACTTTTGTCACCGTACTTTCCGGATCTGTGGCGTTGGCGTACACATCAATACTTGACGTACCGATGTCAGCGCCTTCATTTGGCGACGTGATAGCAATAACCGGAGCGGTGGTGTCCGAAGTGTTGGTATTTGCATTAGTCGTGTTGGTATTGGAATTCGAGGCGCCGGCGCCAATCACGAAGCTTGCGGCGTTTGACCCAATGGTCGGATGGCCAAAGATGTCTGCCAGCTGGATGTCCACTGAATAATTGTCATCCTGATTCGTGCCTGAATTCCACGTACTGGCAAACACGCCATCGCCAGACTGGCCGTCATTATGTTTGCCGTCGTCATACAGCTGAATAATCGCCTTCACGGCACCGACCGAACTCTTGATATTGGCGATAGCCGTCCTGACGCCGGAAACGTCCTCAGCTGTTACGGTAATACTGAGCGACTGCCCCTGATTGATCTGGGTCGGACTGACGACAGTGCTCGATAATGTCGGTCCGGCAGTATCACTCGGGTCATACACCTCGATGCTTGGCTGCGTATCAGCCCGGGCTATGCTGATGCCCACAACCGACATGACGCCAACTATTGTTAAGATAACCAACCCATTCATTAATTTTTTCATACGTGTATTAAATATTAATAATTATATCGTCATTAAATTTTTATAAACATCGTTTTGTCAAGAAACTGCATTCATCTGAAATGCACCAAAACCAATAATCGCAAGGCGACCCCGGAATTTTTTTACTACTACAGGTATCGTCAGCGGTATATGTCTTTGTCCCGTTATGATTACAGAAATCACTTGAGAGGCAACAGTTGTCATTGCCGGTCAGGGCGCCTGTACATGGGCCGGCGCTGTGCGCCACACATGGTCCCTGGATGACCAGGGTCAGGTTTTTTGTATCTGTGCCAAATGCATTAGTGGCAGTCAGCGGAACCGTATAGGTGGCATTTGATCCGACGGCCGGCGTACCGCTGATCAGCCCGGCCGCATTGACCGTAAGCCCGTTTGGCAAATTTGTCGCGGTAAACGTGTTTGGACCGTTCGTGGCAATAATCTGGTAGCTAAACGCGATACCGACCTGGCCCGAGGCAGACAAAACGCTAGTAATCACCGGGTACGTGGCCGGACAGTCAAGCGGACAATTCGCGTTGGTTTCCACCGGACTGTCGCAGGTCCCGTTGTTGTCGCAGGCCGGCCGGCCGGGGATATTCTCGTATTCCGAGGTGTTACCAAGTATGTCGCGAGCCTGCACGTCCACCCACAATGCCGCTACCACAGTTGACGTCCAGGTACCGCTGTATAACCCGGAAATATTATCGCCAGAGACTAACCCCAGCGTGATAAGCACCGGAGGAGCCAAATCCGTTTCGTCGGGGCTTTGGATTGGCACGACGACGCTGTCAACGCCGTCATAATCCGTCACGTTGGCATATATGGTATACACAGTTCCCAGTGGGCCGGTGTCCGGCGTAATAAACGGATCGGTAATCAAGGGGCCGCCGGGTCCGCGGACGTTATAATTCCGTTCGATACTTGTGCTGCGATTGCCGCGGGCGTCCAGTGCGTCCACCTGGAACGAATGCCATCCGTCGGGAACCGACGTCGTATCAACGGTCCATTCTGTCGCCTGCCCGGCCAGAGCAGTGTACCGCAGTACATGGTCCATATAGAAATTCACCCGATTGACGCCATAATTATCATCAGCCTGTACGCGCACTAAAATAGAGTTATCAATGGACGTCCCTTCATTGGGCGTCGGCGGGATAAAACTGACCGTCGGCGGTTCTGCGTCGTCCTGCGCCACGTCGACCGGGATGAACATCGTGTCCGTGCCGATATTCCTGGCATCATCATAAGCATACGCTACCACCTGGTGGCCGGGGCAGGTCAGGCCGGGATTGCATTCACTGTCAGCATTGCACTCCAATCCGATTCCATTGGCCGCGACGCACACCTCATTGGCCGGGCAATCGCTGCTGGCGACGCACATCTGGCCGAGCGTAACGCTGCAATGGCTGGCGCACACGCCTTTTGAGTAACCTTGGGAGTCCCAATTCCAGCTCCAATTATCCAAATCACACGTATCTGGGGCGGTACAATCAGCATCTGACGTACATGCCTGTCCGCCCGTAACACACGTCCCCGGCTGATGGATGCCATTGCTCATGAACAGCCCGTCTACATAAAATTTCACCTCGTTGACCTGTTTATTGTCGGTAGCCGAGACCGGTATAGTAACTGAACCGCTTCGCAAGCACATCTGGTTATTAAAATTATTGCTGCAGACAGCGGGTGTATTCGTCTGGTCGCAGGCCACGCTGAACACGCACAATTCCCCGCCGCCGCACTGATTAAGATAATCACACGGGACTCCGCTGTTTTGGCATGTTCCCTCGGCGCAGAGACCGGGTATGGACTGGTCAAATGTGACCACCGGCCGGATCGGATCCAGATTATCAACATTGACGGTTACGGACGTCGATCCGGTATGCCCGCTGTTATCCGCCGCCAGGGCAGTAATAGTATACGGACCGTTCGGTACCTGGGTAGAATCCCACGGCGGGGCAAAAGAACAGCTAAGCGTCGTGGTCGTATTGCCGGTACAGGAGTACGCATCAACTAAATTATTGCCCACGTCCCTGATGGAAAAATTAACACTTGAAACCTGCCGGTTATCGGTAGCCAGCGCGTTGATCTGCACGCCATAGCTGATCAGCGTCTTCACCCGGAGGATGCGCGCGTTCATGAGATCAGAAATATACAAATTATTGCCGAATACCGTGACATCCTGCGGAGAACTCAAGTGCGCCAAATCATTGCCCGGTACGCCGGCTTCGCCGAACACGTGCACCACTTTGGTCAGGCTGGTGTCCACCGCGACAATGTCATGAGAATTCTGATTTGCCACATAAATAGTTTGGCCGTCGACGGCTAATCCGATCGGCAGATTAAAGGTGGCATTTGTAATACTGCCGATTAGATTTAAATTCTGGTCATACTTATACACGCCGCCGGGGTTGGTTGCCCGTGTAATATAAATATTTCCCGCACTATCAGTATCGATACCGCCAATCTGTCCGCCCGTGTCGAGGAAATGCTCAATTACGCCCGTACTCGGATTATACACAGCGAGCTGATGGAAATATATCACCGCAATAATTTTACCGTCCGGCGCCCCGACCGCATGGGTAAAGCCGCGCCAATCGAAGCCAGGACCGGTAAAATAATAGATGGAAGTTGGCGGGGTATTGGGAGCGGCGCCGGCCGGAATGCGCAATATTTTTCGTCTGTCAACATTAGGATCGGGGGTATATGTCACCAGCATATCACCGGTTGACCTGTCTTTGCCTACCCAATATAAAACCCTGTTCCCTGGTGTTAAATTCAACGTCAAATCAGGGTTGGGATAATTAAACGAATTGAGCAATGTACTCAAGGTCAGGTCGGCATCAACCCGGTTTAACGAAGATGTTCCGACTGGGTAGTTCACCCAGAATATTGACCCGGTATTTGACGCCTCTATGCCCTCGACCCCTCCCGCCGTAATCCATTTATCGGGACTGTAGGTGACGTTGCGGTTCGATACTGTCGTCCCGTCTTGCGGCGTGGTGATGGTCACAAACGGCGCGGTAGAATCCGGTTGGCCGCTGTTGTCGATATTGATAGCATAATCCCCGTCAGTCAGGTTACCGGCATTGTCATAGGCCCGGACACGGACCGTATGGCTGCCGTCCGTATACTGACTGGTGTTGAAATCCCAGCTCCAGACGGCGTTATCCGTATCCGTGTAGTTCAGGATGCCGTCAATGTAGAATAACACCCGATTGACGCCGGATCCTGCGTCACTGACCGTCACGTCCAGCGCCCGCGTGCCCGACACGGTCGTGTTCTGGTTCAGCACCAGCGAATCAACGGCGATGATGTCCGGACCGTCATGATCCGTGGCTGAACCGGTGACATTATATTCATAGTTGAAACACGGGCATTCCGCTTCGGACAGGCCATTGCAGACGTCCGACACCGGATCAGCGCCGATGTACCACCCGCCATTTAAGTAATGGAGGTATTCCAAATGCGCGAACAGGCTGGCCATACTGCCGTCCGCACTGCCCATATATTGATAGACAAATGAGTCGGCCGGACATTCGTATCTTTTTTGGGTATCGCTCCAGCAGGTAGTCTGGTCATAATGGTTTGCGGCCGTGCACATCAGCGGGTCAGGGACGGCAAACTTGTCGATCGGATCTTTGGGCAGGTTACCGTTTATTGCGGTACCGAGCGTATCCTGCCACGACGGCCATTTGGAGGTGGACAGCATCTTCACGTATGATCCACCCTCAAGTTTTGGAAAAATCCCCTTATCGGTCCGGTACGTCATCAGTTTCGCGTATATGGCCGTGAGGTCCGTCACCCGCCGCATATCGCGCAGCATCTGCTCTTTTTCCGACAGGCCGATGTTGATGGTAAATTCCCAGTTACTGATCATCCGGTTATAAATAGCCACCGTCTCGTCAGAAGCGTCTTCATTGTATGAAATCAGGTAAATATTCGGGTACAGCCGGTCACCGACGTTAGCGCCAACGGCATTCCAGGCGGACACGTAAACCGTCGTACCGGCCCGGACAGCCGGATACCCGTCCACGGTCAGGTCCTGGGGTTCCGGTGCGGCTGGGCCGAACTGGCTGAAATACCAGTCACGAGGCGACTGGTTGCCTTCATTCTCATATACCAAAATACCGATGGCGTCATCCGTCCCGTTACGGGTGAAGAAAAATTCCTTGATCCGCTCGTTCTTCTTGTTCCCCGGCAGATAGGTGCCATCCTTGACCACTACGTCACCGGTCGGAGCCAATAACGGTAGCTCGCCGGGGTCTCGGCAATACGAAATAGAAAAGTGGGTGGCGTTATCAATATACGGGAACGTGTCATTCTCCGGCGGAAACGGATTCGGCCAGGGATGCTCGCACGCATTGACCGTCACTCTGGCGGATGACGTCTTGGTACCGGTGAAATAGTCCGGCACTGCTTCGACATTCACCGACGTCCGACCATTCTGCTGCTGGGCTGTTAAATTATCATTAAAAAAAGTGTGCTGGGCTGGATCCACCGTCGCTATCGTCGGGTCTCCTATTGACCAGTTGTAATTTGCGCTGACCGGGTTGCTGTACTTATCAAGTGCTTGGGCAAAAGCCCAATGTTGATTTCCAACGAGACCAATATTCATGTCATCAGTGCACGAATCAGTAAAACAATTGAAATAATCAGGAGCTGGATAGCTAAATAAAGGATTTTTTATAAAAAGCCATTCTATAGAATTTATCGTGCAAATCGTGGCATTGATATCTACCGGCCACTGCCAAGCCTGCCAGTCATTAGGCGTAGCTGACCAGGCAATACCCTTGCTGCTCCTGATCAAGTCGCGACGCAGCCTGATTGTATACGATAGCCCTGGCGTAAGCGCCTGCGCGGGCTTGATGACAAAACCGTTTGTCGTTTTTAAAACAGTAATATTGATATTTGTGGCTGTGCTGTCAATCATTTCTACCGACGTCCCGGGTATGACCGAACTGGCATCCATCGGCTGGTCAAAGGTGAAGGTAAAAATATTATTCAGGCATAAAAGTCCATTTGGCGGAGCCGGTACGGCCGGCGTAACGCCGGTAAACTGTGGCCGGGCATAACAACAGGTGTTGCTGCCGCAACCCAACGTCCCGCTTCCGTCATCGCACTGGGTATCGCCCGGTACCGGGTTATTGACGTCATACGCGCAGCCGCAATACAAGCCGCGGTTGCTGCCTGCACCGGAACAGGCGTCGATATCCGCGGTACAATTCAGTCCTCCCGTATTTGTCTGGGGTATGTTGCTCCCGTCGCCATTGATATCCATTGAACAACAGGTAACACACGGTGCTGATGCACCGGGTGGGTATGGGCCACTGACCACCGGCGGCGTACCCTGGCTATCCGGTGTTAAATGACTGTCCGCATCAATACACCGATAATCCCCAGTACCGGACACGGTCTTGCCGAGCTGGCACAAATCAGCGGCTATATGCTCGGCATCGTCAAGCTTGCAGGTCGTGCCCGGCGTACCCGGACTGCACGCTTCTAACTCCTGGCAAATTTTAGCATGGACTAAATTACTGTATGCGCAGCAGCCAGTGCCGCACTGGTCACTGGACGAACAGGTCACGCCGAACGTCAGGCTGTTTGATGGACAGTACTGGTTTGGAGCGACCTCCACAGCCATCCGGGCTGGTCCGGAGACGGCATTGTCAGGCACTGTGGCCCCGGAAAACACTGTCCCGGCAGCGTCACTGGAACCTGTTGTTGAATCAGTGTACCCGCCGCCGTCCTGTGTAAACTGCGCCTTTGCCACCGGCGGCGCGCCATTACTGGTAAATTGATACCCGTTAAATGACGTCTGGCTTAAATTTCTGCCGGTAGCCGGACTAATCGAACATATCCCGGGCACACCGGTAGCGGGCACCGGTACACCACCCTCGCATGTATTGGTCACGGTAAAATTAACACCAGGAGAGGTCAAACCAACCGCGGTCCGGACGATCACCGCGTTATTGCCTAGCGGTGCGGTATCAGGAACCGACGTGATGATCTGGCTGTCCGTCCATGGTTTGGGACAGAAGAAGATGCTGTCATTCCCGGCAAATTGAATCTGGCTGGATCCGACGACATACGAACCAAAATAACAACCCTCGATGGTCACAGTCGTACCTGGTTGGGCGGGATTAGGACTGCGCGGGCCGCTGGCCGGAGACAAAGCCTGGCCGTCGCCGTTGCGGTCGGTAATGACCGGAGTACAGCGGTTTGTCGGTATGTCACAGATACTGCCCGGACACTGCCCGGCTTTTGTGCAGTCTGTAGAAGCGTCACAATAATCTAAAATAATACTCAAACTCCCCTGCCCGGTCTTCCCTTCTGTAGTCGCCCTGACCTTGGTCGTGCCCTCGGCAATGGCCGTGGCCGTTGAATTATACGGCGGCTGCGGCAATACTGACGCGACCGTGGCTACACCCAACGGCAGCGTGTCCCAGCCCCATGTGTACCCATTGGGATTCATAAACGTACATTTGGGCCCGAGCGGTACGGCAGCGTAGTCCTGCGTTGATCCGGGATCAGGATCGATGGCGGCCAGGATTGTCTTGGCCGGCGTCACCAGCACGCCCGTCACCGGACATAGGTCAGTACCAGCCTGTGTTTTTACGGTCCAGGCGTAATCATTCACCATCTTAACGTTTGTTGTGCTGCGCACTTCCTTGCTGATAACCGCCTTGTAGTAATGGTCTGACGTGAGGTTGGCAACCGGAAAAAACTGGAAACTGGTATTCGTAGCCGTATCCGAAGCAGAATAGTTTCCCGGCGGCGGGGTGATATCGTTCGTCGTCGCGCAGGCGGAGGTGTTATCGGTACAATCGTATAATTTAATGTTGATATCACTCAGTGTGGCATGGTCCATCAGGGTGCTGAACGTGGCACCGAATCCGGCGTTCAGGCAGACGTTAGTCGCGTTCTTATAAGGGTTCGGGGACGGGAACGTGTCCTGGATACATGATCCGCCGCCCGGCGCGCAAAATTCGTCGTTTAAACACGATTTGGTGTCGTTGATTCCGCCCACGCAGTGCAGGCTGCATGCTGTGGTCTCCACCACTTTCGGCACACCGCCGCACGGCACTTCAAACGGCAGACTGTTGCTGGCACCGTTGCCGTTGGAAACATTCACCTCATACGGGTCCTCGGCATTGTCCAAATTCGGGACGTCAGCGCCGACGTCTGTATCAGTCCAGCTGGTCGGGGCCACTGTAACGGGCGGATTGGTCCCGAGAGCAAAACTGACGCTGTGCGGGTTCGGTCCGTCAAATTTTTCTCCTGACAATACCACTGCCGTACCCTCAACCCCACAAACAGGATCAACTTTACATAGGCCCGGCCCGGCTGCCTCATTCGTATATATAAAATATGCCAGATTACTGCGGGTACCGTCAGATTTTACGACCTGCACCGCTACTTCAGAGTCAGTATTGACACAAGCCGCCCAATTTCCGACGCAGGCTGTAGCGATCGCTGACAGATCCGGAACTTTAATGATGACGCGCGTATCTGACCAGTTCGCATCACAGGGCGGATCCGGCGGAAATTCCGCGACTACCTCCGCACCATTCAGCCGGTTGCGGAAAAATACCTGTCCCTGGACTGCTCCAAATCCGGCGTTGCTGTCATTGCGTTTGATAACGGTCACGTACTGTCCGATCCCGCCATGCGGAGCCTTGTCCAATCCGGACACTTTCCCGATCTGCGGGCTGGTTACGTCAAAACCGACGGCGTTGCTGTCTTCGATGCATTTACCGCCGGGACAGTCCGCGGCCTGGTTAGCCACGGTGCACGCGCCATTGTCATTGCTGCCGCCCTCACACACGCCGGGCGTAATAGTCACCACTATTCCGCCGTCCTTGGCGCCATTGGACGGGATGATACCGCCATAATTGATCGGACCGCCGGGGATACGGGTTTGGATAGTATTGCCGGTCCATGACACATTGCAATTCTGGTTCGGCCAATTTACTCCGTTAAAACAATTCAGCTGATCCAACACTCCACTATTGAATGTAACGTTGCCGATGATGCCAAAATTCGTCCCGCTGATTTCTGCGCCCGGCGCCGGATCACTGTACTGACCATTGTCGGGGTTAATGCTGGTTATTTCCGGGACACATTTCGTATTAGTCGTATCTGCATCCGTAGTGAAACTCCACGGCGTAGTATCACCAGGATTAGGCTGGCCGTTGATGGACATAAAGTCATCGCCGCCGGCCGAACCGTCATCCGTGCCGCTGTAGTTGCCGTCCAGGTGGTTAAAACAGACGTCCATGATACCGTCGGTATTGTACGTCCAGGTACCGCCGCATGTGGTAATGCAATTATTTTTTATGTCACAGCCTGGGCCCGCGACCGAACAGGTTCCGCCTGGCGTGCCGGCAATCATCGTAACAGTATGATCCGTATCCGGCACCAGAGGCGCCTGCGGTCTCGTGGAGAATGACGCTACGGTCGGGAAAGAGAAAGTACTGAGGAGTACCGGCGCGCCGCTCTGCAACAAGACTGTCCCGGAATTTATTGAGGACACGCGCATCTTCTGGGAAAATTTCGCCTGAACCGGCGTCATCAGGCAAATACCCGTGTCGTTATCGTCCGGGTAGATCTGCGTCACTGTCGGCGGCGTCGTCAGCGTGGTCGTGCCGGTGGTGAATGTCCAGGTATACGGCACAGTCGTCCGCGCCGGCGCTTCTTCCGCTACACCAGCCCGTATCTCCGCCCGATATTCGGTGTTTTCCAGATAATCCGTATTTGGCAAAAATTCCAAAAATGAATGGTTGGACGCCACCACTTGCCACGTACCGACGACTTCATCTCCGACACACGCGTTTGCCGTACATACTCCGGAACGGCATTCGTCCGCGGCATTACACGCGGCACCATTGCCGTTTGTCGCCAAATTAACATATAAACCGACATTTCCTGCGATGCTCCCGGCATCAAAATTCCCATTGTACTGCACCTGGACAATACTGCAAAGCGGCACATTATCCTCGTTTGGCGCCGGGTCAACCCATTTCTTGTGGAACGTATCACCGCTGACACACTGCGGGCCATTAGTTTGATCAAAAATAGAGTACGCAGTACCTGCTGCATTACAATCATAACAGCCGTTCGGCGCGCCGGGAGTACAGAACTGCTGGCCGGGCCCATTCAGGATGCCGTTCAGCCGGCCGATGATGAAAGTCACGATTGCCCAGGCTAACATAATAATAACCAGGCCGATCACCGCCTGAGTGATGATTTTTTTCGCCTTCCGTACCTTTTCCTCGTTGCCGGCCGCGGTCATCCAGATAAAACCTCCGTACATGATGATGATCACGGCGACCAGCCCCAGAAACCCGAGCGCCCACTGGATGATCTTGATGACCGTGGACTCCAGGTCAGCCGTACCCAAACCGAATGTCGGTCCCAAGTTAGGGTTGACGGTAACGGCTAATGACGGGGATGAGGTCAGCCAGAGTGCGGCACCGAGCAATATCCCAAAGACAACAAAGCCGAATAACGCCCCGAAAAAAAATTTATTTTTATTGGTACGCGCCCTCATGTATAATTACGCGTATATTTTTTAGTCGTAATTTATTTTCCACCCAGGGCTTCCTTAACAGCCCGGCTGACCGCCTGGCCGTCTGCCTGGCCGGCCGTTTTGGCCATCACGGCTTTCATGACCGCTCCGAAAACGTGCCCCTGACCGCCTAATTCAGTTATAGTTGCCTGAACAATATTTTTAACCTCCTCCGGCGATAATTGTTTCGGGAGGTATTTTTCGATAATGCCCAATTCCCGCTGTTCCTTATCAGCCAGGTCAGATCGGGAGCCGGCCGTAAATGCCGTCATGGCATCCCGCCGCTGCTTCGCCTGGGTCATGAGCGTCTTGACGACGTCCGGCTCTTCCAGTGTCTTAGTCCGCTGGGCAATGGCTGCATTATGGATGGCGCTCTTCAGCATCCGCAGTGTCGTCAGCACGAAATCATCATGCTCGCGCATGGCTGTTTTGATATCCTCAGTAATCCTGCCCTCTGTGCTCATGGAAAAAAATACGTTACTTGACCCTGGCTTGGAGTAATTTTTTTATGGTACCCCGTTTATTCGGACGCTTCGGGTCGATGAAATCATCCAGCTTGCCGATCTTGCGGAGGAATTCCTTCTTTTCCTGGATCAGTTTCCGTCTGGCGGCTACTTCGCGCATTTCCAGTTTTGTCTTCTTGGACGAATAAAAACGTCCGCGTTTGGCCCGCAAAAGAACACCGCTGGCCTGGACTTTTTTAGTAAACCGCCGTAACAGACTTTCCGGCGACTCGCCTTCTTTTCTTCTGACTTCTACCACGTGATAAATTCACCTCCTCATTAGATAAGTACCCGTGCCGGTATCTCTCTGCTCGGATGCAGGGGTACTGTTGATTACTGGTTAATAAAATTACAGAAAACTAGGTTTAATATAACACAGAAATTAACGTTTTGTCAAAATAGATATGGAGGTCGTCCATGCCTATATCTATCAGCATATATATTTTGCTAACTTTAGGTAAAACCGTTCAATTTTTTACCCCCCAAAAGGTGAATATGGAGGTGCGGAATTACCTGTCCACCGTCCGTACCGCAGTTGATAACCAGCTTATATCCTTTTGACAAGCCGAATTGCTTGGCCAACTCTTTAGCCTTTACCACCATGGCGCCCACCACGGCCTGGTGGCGGGGCTCCACGTCATTGATCGAGGGGATGTGTTCACGGGAAACGATCAGCAGATGCACCGGCGCCTGTGGATGGATATCTTTTATCACGATGAAACTGTCCGACTCGGCGACCAGCTCAGCCGGTACGGCATGGGACGCGATGGAACAAAAAATACACTCGGCCATAGGTCAGATCGGCAACTTTGTTAAGTCGGTTTCCGGCGGCGGCGTCCTCTCGACCTCAATATGGTTATGGTTGGTGGCCTTGACGTTATTTTTTGACAATCGTTTCTGGATTTCCGAAATGATTTTCTGAAAATCAACCGTTTCCTGGATTCCGTTTTCCATATCCCGGATCAGAATGGTGCCGTCCAGCATCTCCTTCTGGCCGATGATCAGGGCGTACTTCACCCCCAACTTATTCGCCATTTCCATCTGCGGCTTGATACCGTCCTTAGAAAAAGATTCAGCCACTTTCAAGCCGGCCCGGCGGAGGTCCTCGAACAATGTCAGCGCTTTTTTCCTGGCCGCATCACCCAATTGGGCGACAAACACGTCCGGCGGTGGCGGCATACCCACGTTGATGTCGCGGTTCTTGATTTCAATGACCAGCCGTTCCATCCCGCCGGCAAAACCGATGGCTGGAGTCGGCGGCCCGCCCAGCTGCTTGACCAGCATGTCATACCGTCCCCCGCCGCAGATGGCGTTGGGCGGTTCGGCGTTCTCGTCCTGGGCGACCGGCCAGATTTCAAACGCGGTGCCGGTATAATAATCCAGGCCCCTGACCAGACGCGCATTGAGGACATACGGTATCTCCAGCCCGTCGAGGTGTTCCAGCACTTTGACGAAATGGGCATGACAGGCTTCACATAAATAATCAACAGTCTGCGGCGCGTCCTGCGCCAAAAGCTTACAGTCCGGCACCTTGCAGTCCAGCAGGCGGAGCGGATTTTTCTGCAGACGCCGTTTGCAGTCTTCGCATATCGCGTTCTTCCTGGTACGGTAATAATCGTTCAGCGCTTTCTTGTACGCCTCGCGGCAGGTCGGACATCCGACGCTGTTGACCTGTAGGGTGACCGGCAAACCTATTTCTGACAGCAGACTGTATGCCAGCATCATCAGCTGGGCGTCAATGACCGGATGGCCGTCGCCCAGCACCTCAAACCCGAACTGGTAGAACTGGCGGTATCGACCGGCTTGCGGTCGGTCATACCGAAAAAACGGTCCGGTATAAAACATCTTGACCGGTTGCGGTCGGTTGAGCATGCCGTGTTCTATATACGCGCGGACAACGCCGGCCGTGCCCTCAGGGCGCAGCGAAACCGACTCATTGCTCTTGTCCAGGAAAGAGTACATCTCCTTTTCCACCACGTCTGTTTCCTGTCCGATCGATCTCACGAACAACGACGTTTCCTCCAGTATCGGCGTGTCGATCCGGGAAAATCCGTATGTCTGCGCCACCCCATCGATGCGCTGCCGGATAAAATCCCAAAAACGTTGCTCTTCCGGTAAGATGTCCTTCATGCCGCGCAGGAGCTGAGGCACTTTTTTTGGCTTGTCCGAACCTTTTTTGCTCATACTATTAAGGTGTTAAATTATATAGTGGCTGGGTAAAATGCTGAAAATCAGAGAATGGGTATACGCGCAACCAGGCCCGGCCGACAATATCTTTCCGCGGCAGCGGACCGAAGATACGTGAATCCAAACTAACTGAACGGTTGTCCCCCATGACAAAATAATTGCCTTCCGGGACACTGGTCGCCGTCAGGTTATTTGTCAGTGTGCCATCGGCTAGGTAAGACTCAGATAAGGTAATCCCGTCCGGATACTGGGCGTTGATGATGCGTATCTGGCCATCCACGGCTTCGACGGTCTCCCCGGGCAGGCCGATAATCCGTTTGATAAAAAATTCGCTCGTCTGGCTGGGATTGCGGATGACAACGACGTCCCCGCGCTGCGGGTCAGCGAGGCGATAGGTGATCTCGTCAATAATCAAATATTCGTTATCATAAAAACTCGGCTCCATAGACGCGCCACGCACATAAAACGGCTGGAAAAGAAAATACCGGATCGGAACGATGATGGCCAGGGCAATCAGGACAATCTTGGCCAGCTCCAGTATAAAACTTCGCGGTGAATCGGCAAACGCCGGTGGACCGGATTTTTTTTCCTTGCTTTCCGCCTTTATTTCCTGTTTGGCCTTCTTATTGTCAATATCGTAATCGCTGATGGTAAGTCGCATAAAAAAGTTAATACACCGGGGGAGTAAAATGTTCGAATTCCTTAAACGGCCAGACGCGCAGCCAGGCCCGACCGATAATTTGTTTCTTAATAACTGTCCCGAATATTCGTGAATCCAGACTGACGGGGCGGTTATCCCCCATGACAAAATACATATCAGGGCCAAGCGTGGTACTGGAACTGCCAGGAGTCACGATACCGTCGCCAAGGTAAGGTTCGTTCAGTTCGGCCGATTGCCCGTCCGCCTGGGTGATGAACACGCGCTGGTTCCGTATTTCCACGGTTTCGTTCGGTAGGCCGATCACCCGTTTGATCAGGGCATCGCGCTGGCTTGGAATTTTCAGGACGACCACATCCCCGCGCTGCGGTTCGGAAAACCGGTAGGTGATTTCATCAATCAATAAATACTGGTAATCGGAAAAATTCGGTTCCATGGAAGCGCCCTCTACGTAAAACGGCTGGAACAGGAAATATCTAACCGGGATAACGATAGCCAAAGCGATTAACACTATCTTTGCCAATTCAACAATAAAGGCTCTCGGTGATGATGCGAAATCAGATCCGGGATCGGGCGCAGCGCCTTTTTTGCGTGTTTCGCTATTTCGAATATCATAATCCCCCGCCGATAATCTCATAGTGCGCTTTTTAGTCAATAGAATTAGGGTCTGGTGGACGATGAAGGAGTTGAACCTTCGACCTCGGCAATGTGAATGCCGCGCTCTAACCAACTGAGCTAATCGTCCATATTTTCAATCAGGACGCGACAAGTAGAAGAATTATAGCACAAAACAAACCATAAATCAACTATTTTGGTAGTATAGGCTGACCATCCTGCCTTGGCAATATTCAGGGGGTACGGGATGGCTTCCGGAATCGGAGTTTCAATACCTGCCAAAAGCTTTCCAGGATGATTGATGCATTGAACTTGGACAGACCCGCCCGACGCTCGATAAAAATTATCGGTACTTCAGCGATTCGAAATCCAGCTTGTCTGGCCAGGTACGTTACCTCGATCTGAAAATTATACCCGTTGGACTGGACCGTGCCCAGATCAAGACGCTCAAGCACCCGCCGGCGGAAACATTTGTATCCGCCCGTCAGGTCAGAGACGCGGATGCCGAGAATTTTTCGGATAGTCCAGTTGGCAAACCAGCTGATAGCGTGCCGCCACCAGCTCCAATTCTCCACGCCGCCTCCGGCAATATACCGGGAACCAAGGACGAGGTCCGCATCGTGGGCCCGAGATAAAAAATCAGGGATATACTTCGGCTGATGGGAAAAATCCGCGTCCATCTCAAAAATATACTCTGCTTCCGGATCTTTCAGCGCTTCTTGGAAACCGGCCAGATAGGCCCTGCCCAAACCCGCTTTACGGGTCCGATGCAGTACATGGATGCGTGAATTATTACGGGCCAGCCCGTCAGCTACCGCCCCGGTACCATCCGGTGAATTGTCATCCACGACAATAATGCCAGCATTGTCCGGCACAGCCTGCAGTATATCCGCCACAATACCCGGCAGGTTTTCCCGCTCATTATATGTTGGCAGTATGATGACAGTTTTTTGGCCCATAGTGATGGATGCATTATATCCTACAATATTCCATTTTGGCTAATATTTTAAAGGTGCTTTCACGGTATAGGGCCATTTTGACTAAAACGAGAATTTCTATTATAATTTCCCCAGTAAGCCGGCAATAATACCGTAAATTTTACTTACCCCTTATTAGCAATAATTTCGAGTTTCATGCCCACTCCTCAGCATCCTCCGCACGGTGACCAGGAATCCAGCGAACCGGGACTTCATAACAAAATCGACCCAAGCGTCTATCATACCGTCCATCTCGTCGAACACAAGACACACCTGCTCCGTTGGACTCTGGTATTGGTATCCGTCATTCTCCTGATCGGTCTGGCTTTCGGCATGAAATTTATTTCCGCCATCAACAGCACGAACAGCGCCTCGGGTAAAAAAATCAGTTTTTTCCAGCAGCTGAGCCATCTGGTTTCCAATCCGGCAGATGAACTGAAGGGGGCCGACTCGGACCGGATCAATATCCTCCTGTCGGGCATTGGCGGGGCCGGCCATGAAGGGGCGTACCTGACCGATACGCTTATTTTTGTCAGCATCAAGCCGTCAACCGGCGACGTCGCCACGATATCCATCCCGCGCGATCTGGTCGTCGAATTCCCTACGTACGGATGGAGGAAAATAAACAACGCCCTGTCGTTCGGAACGGACCTGGACTATCCAGGCGGCGGCGAAGCGTTGTTATCCAAGGTCGTCAGCGACGTCATTGGCCAGCCGGTCAATTATTACGCCCGTATTGATTTTGAAGGTTTCCGCAAGGCCATCGACGACCTGGGCGGCATTGACGTATACGTCGACAATAGTTTTACCGACACCCAATACCCCGACTACAATTACGGCTATCAAACGATCACGTTCAAGAAAGGGTGGGAACACATGTCCGGAGAACGGGCCCTCCAGTTCGCCCGCTCGCGGCACGGGTGTTGCAGCGAAGGATCGGATTTTGCGCGTTCAGCCCGCCAGCAAAAAATCCTCCTGGCGATGAAAAACAAATTCTTCTCGCTAAATTCTATCATCAATCCCAGCAGCATCATTTCAGTGTTAAACGATATCGGGACCCATAACCAGACGAATATGGAAGTCTGGGAAATGGTCCAGCTGGGCAAAATGACCAAGGATGTCAGCAAAGACAACATCATCAATATGGTACTGGACAACAGCATCAACGGGCTCCTGGTATCGGACACGGGCACGGACGGTGCGTATATACTCCGGCCGAAAGAAGGAGACTATTCCACCATCCAATCCATGGCCGCTAACATTTTCTCCACCGGACTCATTATCCGCGAACAGGCAAAAATCGAAGTACAGAACGGCACGGAAGAGACGGGCTTAGCCGGCAAAACAGCCGATCGTCTGTCGTCTTTGCAGTATGACGTGGTAAAAATAGCCAATACCACCAGTGATATCCCGGTAACACAGACCGTCATCTATGACCTGTCCGGAGGTACGAAACCGTATACATTAGCCGGACTGAAAAAAACACTCAATGCCAAACTGTCCGCAAACCCGCCCGCGAACTACCTGAACGCCAACAGCACCTCGTTTGGCAACGCCAATAACAATACAAACACCGAGCCAGCCATAGACATTCTCATTATTCTGGGATCCGACCAGACTACCCAGCCGGCCGGGACAGTTCCGACATCGATTACCCGCCGGACGACGTTATAATTTTTATGCCACACACCTTGCCGAAAGTCGTGCTCGCCGGCCGTACCAACGTCGGAAAATCAACCCTTTTCAACACGCTCTCCGGCGTCACCAAATCCATCATTTCCCCGGTTCCGGGCACCACTCGGGACCTGAATTTTGCCATCATCACCTGGCGCGGCAAGAGTTTTCAACTGATTGATTCAGGCGGACTGGATGCCGGCCTGATCGGACCGATAGAGAAACAGGTTCAGGAAAAAGCCCTAGACGCCCTGACCGACGCTGACCTGATCGTCCTGGTTACGGACTGCCAGCAAGAACTGTCCTCAATTGACCGTAAAATCGCGCACGATCTAAAAAAAATCAAACGCCAAATCATTGTCGCCGGGAACAAGGCCGATAACCTGCGCCTACGCCTACGCGCCGCTCCGGACCTGTACTCACTCGGGCTGGGCGAACCCAGCCTGTTATCCGGCTTAAAAGGATCCGGGACGGGCGATTTGCTGGACGTAATCGTCAGCCGCCTCGGGGAAACGCCATTTTCCGTGCCAACCGCCTACGCCCGCGTCTCCATCATCGGCAAAACTAATGTCGGCAAATCCTCACTCGTCAACGCACTGCTCGGCCAGGATTGGGCCATTACCAGCCCCCTGCCCCATACAACCCGAGAGCCGCGGGATTCCGACATAGCTTTTGAGGGTAAGCATATCACTTTGGTAGATACAGCCGGATTACGCAAGCACGAAAGAAAAGCCGGACATATTGAAAAAATCAGCATCCTGAAGACAAAACAGGCCATCCGGCATTCGGACATATCGCTGTTTATTACTGATGCCACTACTCCCCTGTCAGTCCAGGACCTGGCCATAGCCCAGCTCGCGCTGGAATGCCGTAATGGTATAATTATAGTCGTCAATAAATGGGACGCCATCCCCGACAAAACGCCCCAAACCATGGATCTTTTTATCAACCGGTACCAGCGGTATTTCCCCTGGCTGTCCTGGGCGCCGATTATCTTCATTTCGGCTGAAATGAAACAACGCCTCCATGAACTGATGGAGCTCATTCTCATGGTCCAGGCCGCACGTCTCAGAGAAATACCGGCCGACCAGCTGCGGAACACCATCTCCCGAATACACCTGCCGCACGGACGGGCATCAAACCACCCGGAAACGAAACTGACCGGCCTGACCCAAACCGGAAACCGTCCGCCTACCTTCACCCTCTCGACCAACCGGCGTGGACCGATCAATCAGGCGGTCATAAATTTGGTGGAAAAACAACTCCGGACCAACATTGATTTTAACGGAACTCCGATAAATATTAACGTCCGTAAACGCAATTAATATGATCCTCATCGTCGGACTGGGAAATCCGGAGCCTGAATACGCTGGGACCAGGCATAATCTTGGCGCCGCGTCGGTCAAGCCGCTGGCTGAGCATTTCGATAACAAATTCACCTCGTTGTTCGCCAAGCTGTCCAATAGCGCGCTGATCAGCCTGCCGCAAACGTACATGAACGAGTCCGGGCGTTCAGTATCAGAGATTAAAAACTTTTATAAAATCAACCAATCAGACATCTGGATTGTGCATGACGAGGTGGACCTGCCGCTCGGGACGATCCGCGTAAACGTCAACGCTTCGGCTGCCGGCCATCGCGGCGTCCAGTCGGTTATCGACCACCTGGGCACACAGCATTTCTGGCGGATTCGCCTTGGTATCGGGCGCCCGCCGGAAAACATCCCTACTGACGCCTACGTCATACAAAAATTTTCACCTGAAGAGCTTGAAAAAATTCCCTCAATAACGGATAAAGCCAAGGCAACCATTGCCCGGTACCTACACAGCGGCATTTCGGAAGAAACCATACATATATAACAATATGGACACACAAGAAAAATTGGCCATAGACAAGATACTCAGGCTGGTGGCCGAACAAAAAGCTTCAGACCTTCACCTGATGATCGGCAGTCATCCGGTTATCCGCCTGAACAATAAACTGATCACCCTGGAGGAGGAAAAAATCATCACCCGAGAATTCATGAGCGGCTTCCTCCAGACGATTCTGGACCCGGACCAGCTTGCCAACTTGGAAAAAAACAAGGAAGTCGTCCTGGCCTATCAGTTTCAGAAACAAACTCGGTTCCGTATAAACGTCTTCCACCAAAAGGGCCAGGTAGCGGCATATCTGCGGCTGATCGGCAACACTATCATGCCGCTCCGATCGCTCGGCCTGCCGAGCACCCTGGAAAACCTGGCCAACCTGACCAAAGGGCTGGTCATCTTCAGCGGGTCATTCGGTTCAGGCAAGACTACATCTTCGGCGTCGCTCCTGGACTATATTAACCGGCAACGAGCCAACTATATCCTCACTATAGAAAAACCCATCGAATACCTCTTCAATAACCAGAAAAGCATCATTGAACAGCGCGAGGTAGGCCGCGATACAAACAGTTTTGAACAGGCACTCTCCTACGTCACCCAGGAAGACATCGATATTGTTTTCCTGTCCGAGCTCCCCAACCCGGCGGTCATCAAGCAGGTCATGAATATCGCCACGTCCGGCCGGCTGGTCATCGCCAACCTGGAAGCTGACACTATCATAAAAACTCTGGAGCTGATCATCACCGGACATCCAAAAGACGAACAGCAGCAGATCCGCGAACACCTGGCTGCCAACCTAGCCGCCGTCATCTGCCAGCGGCTCGTCCCCCGCATCGGAGGCGGACAGGTGGCTGTGGCCGAAATCATGACCTCAACGCCGCCCATCCAATCGCTCATCAAGGAAGGCTCGCTGTACCAGATCAACAACATTATTTTAACGTCTCGGGCCGAAGGAATGGTCTCGCTGGACTGGTCATTGGCCGAACTGGTCAAGACCAACGAAGTCAAGCTGGAAGACGCCCTGCAATATGCCAGCGACCCACAGCAACTAAGCTATATGTTACGCGTTTGACCGTATGCCATTCATCACCAAAAAAAATGAAAATCTGGTCGGCATCGACTTCGGGTCGGGAGCAATAAAAATCGTCGAACTGGCCAATCGTGCAGGAACGGTCGAGCTGATAACGTACGGCCTGGGAATCAAGAACAGAGTAACGGTCAAGACTGACGCCGTCCGCAACCGCCAGACCACCGTCGAACAGCTGGTCCACGTCATGAAGGAATCACGGGTCACGACAAAACGCGTAGTAGCCGCCCTGCCTGCCGTCAACGTTTTTACGACTGTCGTCACAATGCCGCCCATGCCAAAAAAAGAAATCGACGACGCGATCCGCTGGGAAGCAAAAAAAATGGTCCCCCTGCCCCTGGATAAGATGTCGATTGACTGGCACCCAGTAACCACCCCCACAACCGGTGACGGCTCAGCCGAAAAAATTACCATCATCATGACGGCCGCTCCCACAGACGTGATAAAAGGGTATATGGATATTTTCCGGTCGGCAAACCTCCAACTGGTCGGATTGGAAACCGAAGCCACCGCGCTACGGCGTTCGTTGCTGCCGATCGCGCACGGCTGCCATCTCCTGCTTGATATCGGCGCCACAACCTCAAATGTCACCATTTTTGACCAGGGCTTGCCTGTTGTCACCAGAAACATCGATATCGGCGGCGAGGCCATCAGCCGTAATATCGCCAATGCCATGAATATTTCCGTTGAACGGGCGGACCAATTCCGCGATGACATCGGCTTACCGTTAACCGGTCAATCCACGCACCCCGTTCATCAGGCGATCACTTTTGTCATCGACAACCTCATCCTCCAGGAATTATCCCGGGTACTCAATACGTATACCGCCGGTGGCGGCCAGCCGCTGGACAGGATCATAATCGTCGGCGGATGCAGCCGGATAAAAAACCTGAGCCACTATATCCAGCTGCATATGAAAATTACCGTGGAGGCCGGCGACCCCTGGCAAAGCATACGCGCTCATGCTGAGTTGGCGCCGGAACTGGAAAAAATTGCGCCGCAAATGGCCGTGGCCATCGGATTGGCGCTGAAAGTCAAATACGCAAACTAACGCTTGACACCAACAGACGCATTGCTATACTAGCGGATCATTAGCTAGGCTCTTTTTTTATCATGGAGGATTTCATGGCTCACAAAATTGAAGTGCGCCCGTCTACGAGCGGTGCCGGCTGGGATATCGTTTTGAACGGGACGCCCGTCAAATCGATTACCAACGGGATAGCGCCGGTAATCACAAAATCTGACGCATTTGGGGTTTCATTCCAGCATGGCGGCAAGACTCACCGTATCTCTTGGCCAAATTAAGCCTGAATTTTCAGATATCCCGGGTCTCCCCTGACCCGGTTTTTTATTTCTTCTCAACCATGCCAATCCTCATCATTACGAAAAGTTGATGACGCCCCACCCGCTGTGCTACCACAAGGCAATCGGACACGAGGCCTAGCGCGACCATATACTAAAATCCAAATTAATCATCCTGAATCCTGGATTTACTCCAGGATGAGGGATACAACTGAGGGAAGAGAAGTGCTGAGGAGAAACCGTAAGGTGTCTCCTCATGGATTAAAAAAAACCCACTTTACTGCCGCCAAGCGCAAGGTTTCACAGAAAAATCTGCAATACCTTAACTTAAGGTTACTAACGAAACGTTAGGAGGGGTTGTCTCGTCATCACCGCTTGGGTCGGCAGAAAACTGGGTTTTTCAATAGTTTTCCACTTGCCAAAGTTATAAAAATGCGTTAATATAGAATAGTAGCAGACCAAACCACCCCTGTCAAGGCCACAGAACGCCTGCCGGGGAGTGGACTTTGCCGTTCATCGGCGCTTCACATTATTAAATCAAATCTGTGCCTGTCACCCAGTCCAGCCACGCTGGCCTGCCCGACTTTGTCAAAGAATCCACCGAACAGCTGCAAACCAAGAAAACCGTCAACCTAGCCGGGCTCCCGCATCTCGCGGCCCAAACCTATTACGTGACCATTCATCCATTCATTTCCGAACGGGTGATTTTATGGCTGGCCACGGCGCCCGAACTTAATACGGTCGAGAGGCTAATTTCGTATTGGCATAAAATTTTCAAAATAAACGTCCCCGTCTGGAAGCTTGAGGACATCAATCCCCTTCGTGCACAGAAACTGGCCGAACTGGAACCGCAGGTTATCGTGGCGGGATACCGCCAACTGATCGAAAAACTGCCCGCGCTTAATTCAAACGGCCAGCACGTCATGACCCTCGCTGTCGGCGATAATTGCACCCCCTCCTCCCTCTCACAAAAACTCATAGATTTCAATTACGATTTCACCGGCCAGGCCAGCCAAAGCGGATTTTTCGCACGACGGGGCGGCGTTGTGGACATCTACCCGATTAACCTGGATCGGCCCATTAGGCTTGAGTTTTCTGACCGGCAAATCATCAGCCTGCACGCTTTCAACCCTGTTACCAAACGGGTCGGCGAACCGATGAAATCATGCCAGATCGTAGCGACAAAATTCCGGCCGAACTCCGGCCGGACCACTTTTACGACCTACCTGGAGGCCATCCATAACCCGCTCATCATCTACCGGGACCAGGAGGAGGCGTCCGGAGAATTGCCGACCTGGCATACGTTTGAGCAGAAACTCGCCGATTACCAGAGGATGATATTCCATGATTTCCAAAAAAGCGGAATACACCTCCACTTCGAATACGCGCCCGTTTACCGGCAAAACTATACCAAGCTGGTCGCTGACCTGAGGGAAGCCCATAAATCAAATTGGCAATTAGCCATCGCGTCCAACCGGCCCAAAGAACTCCAACAGATGCTGAAAGAAAAAAAGGCCGCCGACATACCCATCGCGTGGTGGCCGTATACCCATGAACTGGAAGGGTTTCGCAGCGACCGGGGAAAATTGCAACTGCTTACCGACCGGGACATTTTCGGAGAACAAAACCTGCGCCAGGAAACCCCACGGCACCGGGTCGACCAGGCCCTCATCATGGGCATGCAACCCGGTGACTATATCGTGCACTTGGACCACGGCATCGGCCGGTTCGTAGGTATGAATAAAAATATCGTTGAAAACATCACGCGGGAATACTTTGTCCTCCAGTATGCCGAAGGCGATAAACTCTACGTACCGGTAGAAACGGCGGATAAAATCTCTAAATATATCGGCATCGCCCATCCGAAACTGCACCGTCTCTCCGGTGGCCAATGGTACCAGCTGACCCGCAAGGTAAAACAGGAAGCAAAAATTCTGGCCCAGGAATTGTTGAAAATTTACGCTAAGCGCGAATTGATAAAGGTCAAAGCGTGGAACGCACAAACACCGGAAGAAATTGAATTGGCAAAAACATTCCCCTACAAGGAAACTCCCGACCAGGGGAAGGCCATTAGTGACGTCGAGGCCGACTTGACAGGCGAAACACCGATGGACCGCCTCATATGCGGAGATGTCGGTTTTGGGAAAACGGAAGTGGCTGTTCGGGCGGCATTTAAGGCAGTCATGAACAACAAGCAGGTTGCCCTGCTCTCGCCTACCACCATCCTGACCCAACAGCACTACGACACCTTCAGCGAGCGTCTGAAAAAATTCTCGGTTTCCCTCGGCATACTCTCCCGATTTGAATCGGCAAAAGAACAGCAGCAAACCATCGCCAAATTGAAAAGCAACGCCGTCGATATCGTCGTCGGCACCCACCGGCTGCTGTCCAGCGACGTCAGCTTCAAAAACCTCGGACTGATCATCATCGACGAGGAGCAGCGTTTTGGGGTCAAGGCCAAGGAACGGCTCAAGGCGCTTCGCACACAATCCCACATTTTGACACTGACGGCTACGCCCATCCCCCGCACCCTCAATATCGCCTTGTCCGGCGTCCGCGACGTCAGTATCATCGAAACACCACCAGAAGGCCGTTTGCCGATCAATACGCTGATCGAACCGTACTCCAAAGAACAGGTTCAACAGGCTATCACCGAAGAACTGAAACGGGGCGGACAGGTCTATTATCTCCACAATAAGGTGGAAACCATCGCTTTCGCCGCCAAGGAGATCAGCGACATGATCACAGGCAGCCGGATCGGCATCGCCCACGGGCGGTTGCCGGAAAAAGATCTGGCAAAAGCGATGGCGGATTTTGACACCGGCAAGACGAACATCCTGGTCTGTTCGACGATCATTGAAAACGGACTCGATCTACCGAATGTCAATACGCTGATCGTTGATAATGCGACCAATTTTGGCTTGGCCCAGCTGTACCAATTACGCGGACGGATCGGCCGGGGCAGCCGTCAGGCACACGCCTATTTCCTCTACCACCGGAAAAAGCTCAAAGGTAACGCGAAAAAACGCCTACAAGCGCTCATGGAAGCGAAAAAACTCGGCAGCGGTTTCCAGCTAGCGCTGCGCGACCTGGAAATCCGCGGAGCCGGCAATATCCTCGGCAAAGAGCAGCACGGAAAAGTGTCGGCTATCGGGCTCTCATTATACACGCGACTCCTGGCTCAGGCTATTGAAGAACTGAAATTTGGCAAAATCCAGGAGCCTGTACGCGACATCCTGATCGATCTGCCGATGGAAGCGTATATCCCCCAGGAATTCCTGCCGGAAGAAGAACGGCTGATCCTGTACCAGCAATTGGCCGGAATCATGAACATGAAGGAATTGGAGGAGATGCGCGACAAAATGATCCGTTCGCGGACCCGTGAAGAACAAAAATACTTCCCAAAGCAGCTGTTGAACCTCTTCGAGATCCTGACCATCCGGATCCTGGCGCAAAAGACGGACATTTCACATATCGATACAACCTGGTCAACTGACCAATTTGGCCATAAAATCCAAAAACTCATTATAAAATTCCTCTTTCCACTGAAGGCTGAGCAGCTGGCCCGTCTGCTGCAAAAAAACCCTGACTGGCAATTTACCGACGATTCCATAAAAATCGACCTGATCAAACTCGGCGATAACTGGCTCAATGAGCTGAAAAAAGTTATCCAGTTGTTCCAGTGCCCGGTGAATCAGACAAAAAAATAGAGCGCCGTTATTGACGCTCAGTACGAATGGTGAACATACTCACCGCTTTTTTGTGTCCGGGTACGGCCCTGAAGGTCCCGCCCGACCCCTGTCGCGCTTAGTCTTCGTCATTTCGCGACGTACCTGGTCCTGGCGACTCATCTCCTTCTCGTTTTCCCAGCCGCATTCGGGACACTCAGGGTCATCTTTGTACATGGACGCCCGGCACATTGGGCAACGCATCCGTGTCGACATGAACGCACCTCCATTTCGGAGTTCGTGCTTTCCGCCAAACGATTGGCAAGGTCCACCCATAAACGACAGTGGCTAGCAGGCCAAATAATAATCCGAGGAACGTAGCAATGACGAAAAGCAACTTAATACATAACACCCGCAACATAGAAGCTCCAATCTATTAAAGGGCAATAGTATCGCAGACTGACAAGTCAGTATAGTATCATCTCGGGCTGGCATGTCAAGCTGCTTGCCAATCAGACTTCAATGCCCTACAATACTATTCAGACCTTCCCCGGCGACGTAAGGTCTATTTTTTATGGAAAAAAATGAGCTAATCTACTGGATGGCGTTCTCCTCAATCGACTCTATCGGCCCCCAGAAAATCATTAAACTGGCCGAAAATTTCCCAAATATGAAAACAGCTTGGCGGGCCACGTCGCCAGAATTGAGACGGGCCGGACTGGGAGAAAAGGATGCGTCAATAATTTGCGAAAGCCGGGGCTCCATCCGACCCGAAAAATTTCTGGAAAAGATCGAACAGTCCGGTATTTCTGTAGTTACGATACAAGACCCCAATTATCCGCGCCGGCTCAAAGAAATCCATTCGCCGCCTGCCCTTCTATATTATAGAGGGCGATTACCCGCTAACCTGGATCTGGGCTTAGCGGTTGTCGGAACGCGTAAAACATCGGCTTACGGGAGGATGGTCACTCCGGATCTGATCGGTACGATCGCCCGGACCGGGGTAGTAATCGTGTCCGGATTGGCGCTTGGCATTGACACGCTAGCCCACCAGGCAGCTGTTGATGTGGGCGGAAAGACCATAGCCGTTCTTGGTTGCGGTCTGGACGTACTGTATCCGCTCGCAAACCGCCTACTGGCTGAGAAAATCATCGCCACCGGCGGGTGCTTGGTTTCCGAATACCCACCCGGGACCAAGCCGCTCCGCCAGCACTTCCCGGCCCGTAACAGGATCATTTCCGGACTGTCCCGCGGCGTACTTGTTATAGAAGGCGGTGAAAATTCCGGTTCGCTCATTACCGCGCGGTGCGCCATCGACCAGAACCGAGACGTTCTGGCCATACCGGGCAATATCACGTCACCTTCATCCGCCGGGCCAAATAATCTCATTAAAATGGGTGCAAAAGCCGTCACCTCGGCTGATGATATACTGACCGCAGTGGACCTGGAAATGGCCGAACAGTACTATAAAAATTCCGTCATCCTCCCTGCTTCACCAGAGGAAGAAAAATTGCTGTCCTGCATCGGCCGCGAACCGGTACATATTGACGAAATTATCCAAGAGTGTAAACTGAACACCAGTATCATCAATTCTTCACTGACCATGATGGAAATAAAAGGGATAGTCCGTCATCTGGGCGGAATGTATTATATCCGTTCAAAATAAATACAATATATTTCCAACCGCTCAGTCATAGCCCTGGGCCCCACAACAGACTGACATTTTTTACCGATATATGGCAAAAAAAGAACTCATCATCGTCGAGTCACCAACCAAGGCAAAAACCATCTCCCGCTTCCTCGGGAATGCCTTTCACGTTGAGGCGTCTTTTGGCCATATCCGGGATCTTCCGCGGTCAAAAATGGGCGTGGATATCGAACATGATTTCGCCCCCCAATACATCATACCGCGCACCAAGCAAAAAACCCTGACCAGACTTAAAAAACTTGCCTTGGCTGCTCCCAAGATATATTTCGCGACTGACGAAGACCGCGAAGGGGAGGCAATTTCCTGGCACCTGATCGAATCATTTAAAACCGAAAAGAAAAACGCCAAAAAAACCACCGACGCCGGCCTGCTCGACGCCAAGTCAGAACGCATCGTCTTCCATGAAATCACCAAAGAAGCTATCGCTGAGGCCTTAAAAAATCCCCGCCAGCTGGAAATGCACCTCGTGAACGCTCAACAGGCACGCCGGATACTTGACCGACTGGTTGGATACGAGCTGTCGCCGTTCCTATGGAAAAAGGTGGCCAAAGGGTTATCCGCCGGGCGCGTCCAATCCGTGGCTTTGCGCCTGATCGTCGAACGCCAGCGCGAAATTGACGCCTTCAAACCGGAGGAATACTGGACCATTGAAGCGATTTTCCACAAACGGCAAAACGATCCCGTCGACATCAAGGCTAAATTATTTAAGATTCAGGACAAATCCCTCGAAAAATTCGCTATAAAAAACAGTCAGGAGGCTCAAGCACTGATGGCAAAACTCCAAGGCGCGAACTATACAGTAGCTGACGTACAGGCGAAAGAATCCAAGAAGAATCCTCCGACGCCCTTCACCACCTCAACCCTGCAACAGGAAGCCAACCGCCGTTTCGGGTTCTCAACCCGGCAAACCATGATGCTGGCCCAGCAGTTGTATGAGGGCGTCGACCTTGGCAATAACCGCCGCGAAGGTTTGATCACGTACATGCGGACAGATTCGGTCAACCTGTCAGAAAAATTCCTGCATGAATCCAAGGATTTCCTGAATTCATCATACGGCAAACAGTATTCCCTGCCCGAACCGCGCCGCTTCAAGACAAAATCAAAACTGGCCCAGGAAGCCCACGAAGCCATCCGACCAACCGAAGTGGTCAATACGCCAGACGCCATACAGTCATTCCTTGAACCCAAACAGCTTAAAATATACGAACTCATCTGGCAACGGGCCGTGGCCAGCCAAATGCCCGAAGCCATCATGAGCAACATGACCATCGATATCCAGGACACGGCCCATACGTATACGTTCCGTTCGACCGGTTCGACCGTAAAATTCGACGGCTTCATGAAAATTTACAACCCCGTAAAAGAAAACGCCCTGCCGGTCGTCCAGTCCGGAGAGCCTCTGGATGCTAAAAAAATCGACCCGATCCCACATTTTACAGAACCGCCGGCACAGTATTCCGAAGCCGGCCTGGTTCATGCCCTGGAGGAACGGGATATCGGCCGCCCGTCAACGTACGCACCGACCATCGCCACGCTGATCGAACGCAATTACGTCAATAAAGAACAAAGCCGCCTCAAACCGACGGAAATAGGATTCCATGTCTGTGACGTTCTGACGGAACATTTCCCGGTCATCATGGATTACGCATTCACGGCTCGCATGGAAAACGACCTGGACGCCATCGCCAGCGGTACGAAGGAATGGGTGCCGATTATCAAGGAATTTTATGAACCGTTTAAGGAAAATCTTATGAAAAAACACGAAGAGGTGGCTAAATCTGAAATTGCATCCGATATCGTCTGCGACAAATGCGGCAAACCGATGGTGATAAAAATGAGCCGGTTCGGCAAATTCCTGGCCTGCACCGGTTACCCAGAATGCCGCAATACCAAACCGCTCGACCAGAACGGCCAAGTCGCAGAGAAAACGCCGGAAGAAATTGCCAACCAAAAATGCGACAAATGCGGCTCGCCGATGGTAGTAAAACGCGGCCGTTTCGGGCCGTTCTTGGCATGTTCCGGATACCCAAACTGCAAAAACATCAAAAATATTGAAAATAAAACGGGCGTCAAATGCCCGCAATGCGGCCAGGGCGATATCGTGGTCAAACGCTCAAAGCAAGGACGGACATTTTACTCGTGCAACCGCTATCCGGACTGCAAATACGCCCTCTGGTCAAAACCGACCGGCGAGGCCTGCCCGACCTGCGGGTCACTCCTGATTTATGCCGCCGGCAACAAGATCCGCTGTTCAAGCAAAGAATGTAAATTTGAGAAAGAGGGCGGGAGTAAAGAATAGTCTTTTCGCGTCCTAGCATTAACAAATCCTCCAAGCGCATCCTCTCCAGGGTGCGCATCGTTAGGATACTTCAAAAAAATAAAAAAAATACTCCGGGAGGGAGTGAACCCGCCCGGAGTTGTAGAATACTGCACAGCACCTGATGGCGCTGCAGAAACCGTCGGCGAACTGGCGTACTAACCGGTGCGCACTGCCGCCGCGTTGCCCTGCTGGACCAGATTCGAATTTACCGTATACATGCTCCCGTTGAGGCCGGAGCCCGCCTGACCTTGATCACCAATGTAGACAAACCCCACTTCCCTGTAGGCTGGCGCTCTGCTCATCGTAGCATGCGAACTCGAAAACAGGCCGATTTCGTCAGCAGGCGGGCTGTTTCCGAGAGCCGTCGTGGTAATCATCGATTTCTGGGTGGTTTCTTCATCGTTCTTCGCGGCGCCGTTCGTTCCGGTGATCGTGGAATCGGACGCCGGCGACTGGTCGTTCTTCAGATTCGAATTCATCGAAATAGTCGGGCCGGTATCGGTAATGGCCGGCGGCGACTGGTCGTTGGCAGTGGTCGATATAGCGTTCATCAGGGAAATAGCGTTCCCGGGCGCCTGATCTTGCGCCGTCTTGTACGGGTTCGGGTAAGCAATCGCGACGCTTACCAGAGCCATGACTACCACTGCCACCAGCAGAAGGATGCTCAGTTTTTTGGACATGAGTACTCCTTATTGATGGTTGCGAATTACGGTCAACTACCGTTTAACCTAACCAAGTTCCCCATGGTGAGGCACGTCTTCCTCCTCGCGGACGTGACATGAAGGGTTTATTGAACCTGTCCATTGGCTTCCTGCCAACGGAAAAAACGGTTTCTTAATCTTTCAAGGTACGCAAAAACTGTTGATTTAGGGTAAGGTTAGCAAAGTCGTAATTGCTTGTCAATACACTGACCGGCCTATTCCTGTGGGGTGTTTATTTTTTGGCTTAATGCGTCCGAGATCGAGGCGTCATCCGGCTTGATGCGCTGAGCCTCCTCCAGTGCCGATTTCGCGCCAACCAGATCCCCTTGCGCCTCTAGTGCAAAGGCGATATTCACGTCCGCTAAATAATAATCAGTTTGAAGTGATTTGGCGGTCCTGAAATTGTCCAGCGCAGTGGCAACCAGCGCCGACGACCTGACCGTATCACCTTCAGTGTCTGATGGCGCCAGTTGCTGCGACTGGAGCAATTGCGCTCGCCCGAGATTGAGGAACGCCATGGGATTTGTCGGCTCCAATTCCGTCAGCTCCGAATATGCGGTGATGGCCAGATCGTTCGCGTTTCCGATGATATTGCGGAGCCCGTCATACAAACCGGCGGTTTGCTCATAGACGATGGCATTATGCGGGGCTGCATCACGTGCCTGTTTGAGGGCATCAACGACACCCTGGACAGCCTGCTGTATCACGGTCTTATCTTGGTCAGTTTTGCCAGCTTCCAGCTGGGCTGCAGTGGCATATCCCTGCGCCAAAGTAATGAAATATGCCGGTTCGTTCGGATTTTGTGCAATCGCTCCGCGCAACAAGAGCTGCACGTCTTCGATGCTGGCTTGCTGCTGGATACGCTGGTTCGCCTGGAAAAAATAATAATCAGCCAACCAAACTTTTATGCCAGCGTACCCGATGAAAATGATAACAATAAAAACTACCACCAGCCCCCCACCGAGTAAAAACCATTTGAACCGAAATTGACTGAATACGACCTCCTTTTCACGGCCGGACCGAGACTGAAGCAGCCGAATATTGACCCCCCACCAAAACCACCAGATCACATACAGGCAGGCATTGAATGGCATGGAAAAAAACAACACCCATAAACCCAAAGATACGGCAACCATACCCAGCGACCATGCCCACTGGCGGTCCTTGACGCGCCAGTCAGCATACAACCGTTTGCCGGCCAGCAGTAAAAACCACGCGCCAATTACCAATTGCACCAGTACGACCACCGTCCCTAACGTAGCCAACTGTCCCCACCATTCGCTGCCTGATTTATTAAACCGAACGCCCGCAATTTGCGTATCATTGAAACTAGCCGGGCGATAACTCTGGAAATCTTCGGCAAAAGTCTGGGGACCGGAACCCCAGGCCGGAGAACGACTTACGCTCCGCCAAGCAATACTCATAGATGAACGCTGGTCCAGCAATAAACTGGTGCTGTTCTGTACGTGCGTCAATTGAGGGAATCGAATAAGCAGGCCCACAGCTAACACGACTAGGGCAGCCAGCGGCACCAATATTTCCCATGATGCGAATTTCTTTGCCTGCCAAGCCACGGTTACCGAAAAAATGAACAGCATGAAAAGCAGAATAATAACTGCCAATGATTTCTCGGACATCATGACGGCCAGGACATTCAGCCCTACTAAACATGCCCAAACGACTTTCCATACTCTCTGCCGGTACTGCCAAAACAACATTAAGGCTAAAACGCTAAACAAGGCAGCGACGACCGCTGAAGTCAGGGATGAGGCCGCAATCATATTGAACCGGAGATCCTGAGTCACGCTCCAGGGCAAGAGATGCAGGCCATACCCCTGAAAGACTCCGAACGCTACGGCCAGCGACCCGCTCAGAACCAGGCCGCTGACAAGCCACACCCGTTCATCATGGGAGCGTACGCTGACGCTCAGAAGGACAACAAAAAACAGATAGGATAACCAGGTTACCACATTCGTGCTGTACACCCCGCCCGAACCGATAAAACTGGCATAAAGATTTAACGACAATAAGCCGCTGACCAGGATACATACCCCCAGCAAAACAAGCAACCAGCCGATGGGGTGGACATACAAACGTCCGGATTTTTTTACCAGCAAGCCGAATAAAAAAATCCCAGCCGCCAGCCAAATGAGCAAGTTAAAAATCAGCGTTTTATTTAATTCCTGAGGAAAATTTCCAACGGGCAGGAAAAAAACCGGTATTAATATGACCACGACCCGGATAATCCAGCGTACCTGGCGTACATACGCACTCTCGTGGTCCAGGCCGACCCATCGTTGTATATGCCCCAAAATACCCATGTTAATCGGTAATTTTCCTGATAATTGACTGTAGCTCCTCATTTGAATAAAAATGCAGGACAATAGTCCCCTGTTTGCCGCGCCGTTTGATGTCCACTTTTGTGCCTAATGACGCCTGGAGCGCATCTTCCTTTTCCTGAATATTCGGATCTTTACTGCGACGGGCGTGCTGCCGGAACGTCACCTTGCGCGCTTGGGATTCCGTGACGCGCACGGACATCCCACCTTTCAATATTTCCCTAAATAATTTTTCCCGCTCAGCCGGGGAATCAACGGACAATAGCGCTTTGGCGTGCCCTTCCGTCAGCTTGCCGTCTGCCAGCGCCTGCTGGATTTCTCGTGGCAAGGTGAGCAGCCTCAGCGCATTGGTTACGGCGACCCGGCTTTGCCCGACTTTCTTGCTGACCTCTTCCTGAGTCAGATTGAATTCGTCAATCAGCCGCTGATAGCTTTTAGCCCGTTCAACCGGATTCAGGCTCTGCCGTTGGACATTTTCTACAATCGCAATTTCCAGTTTTTGCTGTTCCGTTGCTGTCCGCATGACTACCGGCACTTTTTTCAGCCCGAGCAGTTTTGCCGCCCGCAGCCGTCGTTCGCCAGCAATGAGCTGGTACCCTCCGCGGGCCTGGATGACCACTAACGGCTGGATAATTCCGTGGATTTTTATCGACCCCATGAGATCATCCAGCGCTGCCCGGTCAAAACTCTGGCGCGGCTGGTGGGGATTCGGCTGAATATCACTGATGTCTATCTCATTGACTCCCTGATGGATTGGCCGCGTATCCGACTCATTGGTATTCCTGTTTCGGGGAGGGATCAGCGAGCCCAAACCTCGACCCAGACTGGATGTATTCATAGAATATGCAGTTAGTTAATTTCCTGTTCTATAATTTCACGGGCAAGGCGTTCGTACGCCCGGCCGCCTGATGACCGGCGGTCATAATGCAGGATACTTTGCCCGTAACTTGGCGCTTCCGCCAACTGTACGTTGCGCGGAATGACGGTCCGGAATATTTTATTGGGGAAAAACTGGTACAGCTGATTAAACACTTCTTTGGAAAGCCGGCTGCGTTCGTCATACATGGTCATGACCGCCCCTAAAATTTTAAGGTCAGGTTTCAGATTTTTTTGCACCAGGTCAATTGTCTCCAAGAGCTGGCTCAGCCCCTCAAGAGCGTAATACTCTGTCTGTACGGGTATGAGCGCCTCATCGGCCGCCACTAAACCATTTACCGTCAGGAGGCACAGGCTGGGCGGACAATCGATGATAATATAGTCATAATCATGGCGTATCTCCAAAATCGCGTTATGCAGCCGAAACTCACGCGTTTCCAGCTCCACGAGTTCCACGCGGGCACCGGCCAAATCGGATGTTGACGGCGCCACCCGTAACCCATCGACGGTGGTGGGCTGAACTACATCATTAAAAGACATATCGCTGACTAACGGATGGTATACGCCCCGGTCGATTGTACGGTAATCAATGCCAATGCCGGATGAAGCGTTGCCTTGGGGGTCCATATCGACGAGCAGGACAAATTTGCCAAGGTGAGCCAAGTACGCAGCGACATTAACGGCAGTTGTGGTTTTTCCCACACCGCCCTTCTGGTTGACGATGGCAATGACTCGTGGCATATTGGGTAATTATAGCAAAAAACCGTTGACATAGACAGTTATTTCTAATAGAATCTCATATATGCCGGGATGGCGGAATTGGCAGACGCACAGGACTCAAAATCCTGCGACCGCAAGGTCATGGGAGTTCGACCCTCCCTCCCGGCATAACAGATGCCGGCCTGGCTTTGTTGTCATTAATTGCCTTGAAACCCAACATATAACGATAAAAAATAATCCAAACAAAAAGATAAGGCATTACCAAAAAATACCCTTTAACATCGTTAAGGAGTATTTTTTGGATCACAGGTCATATTACCTGGTACCAGGGGTGGGAGTTGAACCCACGACCTTGGGCTTATGAGTCCCACGCTCTAACCAACTGAGCTACCCTGGCCTAAGTCAGGTGGACTGGCTTTATAATTTAGAATTGTTTATTGGTTGCCGGGGGGGGATTCGATCCCCCGACCTCGGGATTATGAGCCCCGCGAGCTGCCACTGCTCTACCCGGCGATGAGGTATAGAAAAACCCTTGTAAGGGTTCTTTGGCAGTATAGGGTAATACCCGGAAAAACGCAAGGCCGCAGGGCAGTCATTCTGGTTCATAATCAACCCATGCTATACTTAATGGTAATAATGAAAAATTTCTATGCACCAAACAGAAGGCTTATTGGCTGCGCTTGTCGCCCTCCTCGCCTGGGGATTCGGTGACTATATCATCCAAAAATCCACCCGGATCATCGGGGCGATACCGACTTTGTTCTATATCAGTCTCATCGGATCTGTCGGCTTACTGCCGTTAGTGTGGCACCGCATCCCCGAACTCGCCAAAACAACACATATCCTGCCACTTCTGGCCTGGACCGTATTCATCGCTGCCACCTATTCCATCCTGTTGTTGGAGGCGTTCCGCCGCGGCAAACTGTCGGTCATTGAACCGGTCGCGAGCTTTGAATTGCCACTGACCATCATCATCGGCCTGATTATCATCGGAGAAACCGTCACTTCTATGCAGCTCTGGCTGATCATCCTCGTTTTTATCGGCTTGCTGGTGACGGTATTACGACGGGATCCTCAACACTGGTGGAACATATTTCGCCACCGCACGTTCCTCGAGCAGGGCGTGATTATTGCCATCATCGGAACAGTCGCTGCCGCATTTACCAATGTATTAACCGGTGTATTGAGCCGGCGCACCGATCCGCTGCTGGCCATCTGGGGCGTGGACATAATCCTGACCACCCTCTGTTTCATCTGGATTGCATATCGCGGCCAATTGAAATCAACTTTCAGCCTCACCCGTGAACATTGGCCGCCCGTCATTTTTCAGGGAATTTTCGACAACGCCGCATGGGTAGCATACGCCTACGCGGTAACCAAAATCCCCATTTCAATCACCATAGCGATAACTGAATGCTACATCGCTCTGGCAGCGCTGCTGGGTGTCATGCTGAATCGGGAAAAACTGGACCGCCATCAATATTATGGCATTGCCATCTCCCTAATAGCGGTTGTACTATTGGCCATCGTCAGCGCATAATTCCCCAATGTAATAAATATGTTTGCGACCACCCATGTTTTAGCCGGCATCGCCATCTGCCAGCGCATGCCAAGCATGTGGCCGGCTATCGGCCTCGCACTATTATCGCATTATTTTCTTGATTTGATCCCTCACGGCGACAAACACCTGGGCCCATGGATGGCACGGGGCCCCGGTAACCGGCGCATGGCTTATGTCGTGGGCGCGGACTTGTTTGGCACATTGATTCTATTGGCCATCCTCTGGCAAACCGGCGTCCTGCCAAAAATTACAACGCTGCTGCCGGTACTGATGGCCAGTGTCCTGCCTGACCTGCTCCTGTTTATCGGTTTTTTCATTTCCAGACGCCCCCAACCAGAGACGGGACGAATAGGAATTTTTACTGTCCTTAAACATGTCAATGACTTTCATAGGTATATCCACAACCTGATTGACCGCCATTGTAAAAGCATCTGGCTAGGGATTGCCGTCCAGATTATAATTTTTTTCGGTTTGCTTTATGCCGTCGTGGGCTGGCGATAGAGTCGCCAGAGGCCAAAAACGGCCAAGAAAAAAATGACTAGGCTCAACCATTGCGTTTCGCTGAGAACACCGAGCATCGGCTTGTGCAGACGGATATAGTCCAACATAAACCGCACAATTGAAAAAAGAACAAAATAAATGGCGGTCAGTGCCCCTGGACGTATTTTTGCTTTAAAAAAAAGCCAGGCCATCAGCCCGAATACCATCAGCATCAGCCCGGACTCATATAAAAACAACGGGTGAAAAAATGCATACGACTCATACCCCGGTTCACGGAATGCCGGATCAATCGGGATGCCCCATCCGCTTGATGTCGGCCGGCCGTAGAGCTCCTGATTGAAATAATTCCCCCACCGGCCGACAGCCTGCATCACGGGCAGGGCCACCACCATCAGGTCAGTCAGCAACCAGAAGGACAGGCGCTTCACCCGAGCGTATATCCACACGGCCACTAATGCGCCGGCCAATACTCCGTGGATAGCCAGCCCGCCATGCCAAATACTCGCCAATTCGGCAGTGTGGTCATGATAGTACGACCACTCGCCGATAACATGGCCAATCCGGCCGCCAAACAACCCAAAAAATAAAATAAGAAAAAACAGGTTGTAGACATGGGTCGTATCAACCTGCTTCTTCGTGAATGTGTATAGTGTAGTGATCAGGCCAATGGCAACGGCTGTAGCGATACTGATGCCGTACCAGTGAACAGAGACTTCTCCGATTGTCAGTGCAATAGCTTGTGGGTGGAATGTATGTAAAAACATTGCCTCAAGCTATTGTTATGTATCCTTAGGTATTAGCCAATGCAGCGTCTATGGCTGATTTAAAGCTGGAATATGGCAAAGCCCCGGAGACCAGCGTGCCGTTGATGAACGTTGCAGGCGTCCCCTGTACGCCATAATTGATCCCCTCCTGCTCGTCGCTGTTCACGCGGGCCGTAGCCGTGCCGTTATCCAAACAATTGTTGAATGTCGTGGTGTTCAATCCTAAATCCTTAGCATATTGCTTCAAGTCAGTCACCGCCAACGCGCTCTGGTTCTCAAACAACTTGTCATGCATTTCCCAAAACTTGCCTTGCGCCCCTGCGCATTCAGCCGCCTCAGCCGATTTTTGGGCATTGGGATGAATGCTGGTCAAGGGAAAATACCGGTATACCAATTTTACCTTCCCCTGATAATCAGTCATGACCTGATCCAGCGTCGTGGCCAACGACTCACAATACGGACATTCAAAATCCGAATATTCCACCAGCGTTACCGGCGCATTGGTATCACCCCGGACATAATCAGTCGGTTTTATGGTGATATCTGCGACAGTTGGGGCCGTATTGGTATCTGCGACAGCGGCTGAATTGGAGTTCGCCTGGGCTGCAGCGGCCTGGTTGGTATTGCTGTTACTATCGTCGATCTTTGTCCGTAACAATGAATACGTCATGACAAATGCCACCAATGACGTGAGCGTAACCCCGGCTAAAATGCCGGTAATGAAAGCCATGCGAGGTGGAGTCTTAAAAATGACTGCCTGCGGCTTTTCGTCAAAATTCTTCATATCTGACATACTATATAATTATTTAATTATTATTCTTTATTAAATACTACTAACGTTTGTGCTTATTATTGTAGCACACCACCCCCGCCAGTCAAAGCGCTAGGGGTCAAAAACGAATTCTTGAGCCGCACCAACCGCTTCCCCCCCAAATCAGTAATAACCAGTATAGTGTATCTTATCGGCCGTAATAAGACAATAATTGGTCAATTGCCCCCTGCATGTCGGCGAATGTCGGAACACCCTGCAGGATTTGCCCGTTGACGAAAAATGTCGGCGTCCCCTGCACCCCGGCAAATAGACCGTCCTGGAAATCCTTCTGGACTCTCTGGGCGAATGCTCCGCTATCCAGGCAAGTATTAAATTTTGCCGAATCCAGGTTGATCTCTTTGGCGTAATTTTTTAGGGCCAACACGGACAGATCAGACTGATTTATGAACATCTTGTCATGCAACTCCCAGAATTTCCCCTGATTTTGGGCGCAGAGGCCGGCCTCGGCTGCTTTCTGCGCGTCCGGATGGCTTTCTGAAATAGGGAAATTGCGGTACTCGAACTTGATCCTATCGCCGTAAAAATTTATCAGCTCCCGCACTACCGGAAACGCCTGTTCGCAATACGGACACTGGAAATCGGAGAACTCCACTACTACCACCGGCGAATCCGCACTTCCGGTATACGGGGCATCGGGTGAGTCGACCTCTGCAATTGTTGATTGGTTCGTATCAGCGCCCCCATTGACGATTTCAATATTTTTCCTGACTAAGACATAAAAATACACACCCAGTGACAAAAGCACTACTACCACCGCGGCGATCACAACAAACAACGCCTTCCACCGCCGGGCTTTTTTTTGCAATTCGGAAACCTGGTCACTGCTGTTTTCGCCCTGTTCCATACTGATGGTAATGTGTCTATGATTCGTTACTCGGGGAAAATCCTGCGGCCGTCATCCTGATACAGTTCAATGGCCAGGACTGGACAGGATTTGGCGGCATCGAGGATGGTTTGGTCGTCAGCCCCATGTTCATTTTTCATCTTGACTTTCCCCTCCTCATCCAGCTCAAAAACGTCAGGCGCAATGGCTACGCACGTACCTGCACTGATACATTTATCCCGGTCAAGATGAATTTTCATAAATTATTCCTTCCCACGCTTACCTAATTGATGGTCCAACATGAAGATGCCGCTGCCTTTCTCGCCGATCATCTTCAGTTTCTCGGTTATCTCTAGGGTATTCGCTTCTTCCTCGACCTGCTCGTCAATGAACCACTTCAGGAAACTCTGGGATGGGTAATCCTTCTCTTTTGTGGCTAAATCGTATAGCCCGTGTATCAAACGAGTGATTTTCTGCTCATGCTGGTAGGCCAGGGCAAAAGCCTGATGCGGTGGAGGTAGTTTGACCGGGGGCTTCGGCAATGCCGAGAGCTCGATACTGCCGCCACGTTCCAGGATGAAATCAACAAATTTCATGGCATGAGTCAACTCCTCTTCGTACTGAGCCCGGAGCCAGGCCCCGAACCCTTTCAGGTTGCGTGACTCATAATACGCGGCCAATGCCAGATACAACATGGCCGAATACTGTTCTTCCGCAATCTGCTTATTGAATGCTGCTTCAACTTTTTTATTTATCATAAATTATATATCTTAATGATTAATTACTCTCACTATACACTATTTTTTCATTAAACGGTAGCCAAATACCGTTCCGATACCGCCTGCCAGTTCACCACGTTCCAAAATGCCTTAATGTAGTCCGCCCGGACATTATGGTACTTCAGGTAATATGCATGCTCCCACACATCAATTGCCAATAACGGTATATGGCCGGCGGAAAGCGGCGAATCCTGGTTTGCTGTCTTTTCCACGATCAGTGTGCCCTCTGCCGCGGACAGCCACGCCCAACCGGAACCGAATATTCCGGTCGCCGTTTCGCCCATCAGCCCCTTCAACTTTTCAATACTGCCAAAATCACGCTGGATTACTGTAGCTAACTGTCCGCTGGGTTCACCGCCAGCATTCGGGCCCAGTATCGACCAGTACACATTATGGTTGTAGTGGCCGCCGCCATGGTTCCGTACTATCAAGCGGATGTCTTCAGGGATTGCGTCCAAATCACGCAATAAATCTTCCACGGGCTTACTGAACAATTCCGGATGCTTTTCCACCGCAGCGTTCAGCTTTTGCGTATAAGCCTCATGATGCTTGTCGTGATGGATCAATATCGTCTCCTTATCGATATATGGCTCAAGTGCGTCGTATGCATAGGGCAACTTGGGCGTTTCGTATTTCCTCATATGTCTATCATTTCTTGGTTAGTGTTTATGATTGTCTTTTTCTACGTGAGCAGCCTGCCGGAAAGTCTCCAGCGCCAGGAGGGCGCATTTTCGCCTGGCCGGCGTGATGGGCACGCCCATGTCCTTTATAAAATCGTCGTCAGTATATTTTTTCAATTCTGCCATACTTTTTCCGGTCACCTTTTCGGTCAGTATTGAGGCGGCCGCTTTTGCGATACTGCAGCCCGCGCCGTCAAACTTGACCTCCTGCAGCTTTTTCTTGGTTTTATCCGTACGGTAACTAATCATAATACGGTCGCCGCATAGCGGATTATTTCGCTCAGCCTGGCCATCGGCCTGTTTGACCGTACCGACGTTTTTTGGCTTTTTCGCGTGGTCAATGATGATTTGCCTGTACATGTCGAAAGTCATACGTTAAAAATTTCCTTAGCTTTTTTTAAGGCAGCCACTAAAGACATGACGTCGGATTCAGTGTTATAGAGGTAAAAACTAGCCCGCGTCGTGGATTCGACGCCCAGCTTCTCATGCAGCGGTTGGGCGCAATGGTGTCCGGCCCGCACGGCAATCCCCTGTTCATCCAATATGGATGCGAGATCGTGCGGATGGATATCGCTGACGCTGAAAGCGACGGCGCCGCCCCGGTCCTTCACTTCACGCGGCCCATAGATCACGATACCGGGGATGGCGGACAATTCTTTGATGGCCAACGCTGTCAGATCCTGTTCATGCGAAAAAATCCGGTCCATGCCGATTGCCTGCAAATAATCAATGGCCGCGCCAAAACCGATAGTACCGGCGATGTTCGGCGTGCCGGCTTCAAATTTCCATGGCAGATCGTTCCACTGAGCGTCCTGATACGTCACCTGGGCGATCATGTCCCCGCCAGTCATGAACGGCGGCATGCGTTCAAGCAGCTCCCGCTTGCCGTACAGTACGCCGACGCCCGTAGGGCCGAGCATCTTGTGCGAGGAAAATGCGTAAAAATCAGCATCAATGTCTTTCATGTCCACAGCAAAATGGGGCACGCTTTGCGCTCCGTCAACCAGCACGACCGCCTGCGGCACCTTTTTCCTAACCTGCTTGATAATTTTCTTGACCGGATTGATAGTGCCTAACACGTTGGACATATGCGTCAACGCCACTAATTTAACCTGCTTGACTAACAATGAATCCAACGCCGCCACATCTAACCGGAAATCTTTCGTGATCGGGATGAACGACAGTCGGGCACCTTTTTCCTTGGCCAGGAGTTGCCAGGGTACCAGGTTGGCGTGATGCTCCATTTCCGTAAGCAAGATCACGTCCCCCTGAGCGATATTCTGCCGACCCCACGTATACGCAACCAGATTGATGCTCTCCGTCGCGTTGCGCGTAAAAATTACCTCACTGGCCGAAGGCGCGTGGATGAAATCTGCAACTTTTTGCCGCACTAATTCATACGCCTCGGATGATTTTTCCGACAGCATATATATCCCCCGATGCACATTGGCATAATACGTCTCATAAAGTTCCTTGACCGCATTTATGACTGACTGCGGTTTTTGGGTGCTGGCCGTAGAATCCAAAAATACCAGCGGCTGGCCGTTTACCTTCTGGTAAAAGATCGGAAAGTCCGCTTTTATCTTTGGCCAGGATTTTTTTACTAATGGAGTCATATGGTATATGGAAATAATGGTAAAGCGTTCTGCGGCAGGCGGGATAGGACCGGATGGAAAAATCCCTGAATGATATGTTTTGTCGCCTGACCGACGTTCAATCCACGGCTCCGGAGATAAAACAGCTGTTCGGCATTGACCCGGCTGGTCGTTGACCCGTGAGTCGCCCGGACATCATTGGCCGAAATCTCCAGCGTCGGGATGGACGTAGCCATGCCCCGGCCGAACAACAACACGTTATCCACAAAATATGAATTTGTCTTATCCGCGCGGGGATGTATTTTCAACAATCCGTTGAACTGGCCAAACGACGAATCCTCATATACACCTTTTATCAGTATATCACCTTTGGTATTTTTTGCCTGATGGTGCATGGCCACATCAAACGCATGCCGGTCTTCGCCTGAACCATGAAAGACAGCTGACACATATGCCTCCGCGCCGTCCCCAGCCAGGACCAGCGCCACTCCGGCCGTTGCCACATGCGTACGCGCCACAGCCAGTGCCAAATGCATACGAGCCTTTTCCTTCAAAACAATGCGCAGGGACGGCTGAACCGGCTTCGGTAAACCGTTCCCCAGCCAGACCAGGTTCAGTTGCTTTCCGGCTTCGACAGTAATACTGAAATCAAGTGCTGGATGCTTCCGCATGTCGATTTCCAATGTCATGTCCTGCTTGACGTGAAAATGTTTTGATTTCATCATATGATTATCCGACGCTCCCCTCCATCTCCAATTGAATTAAACGGTTTAGCTCGACGGCGTATTCCAATGGCAATTCCTTGGCGATCGGTTCAATAAAACCGGCTACGATCAGATTCATGGCTTCGGCTTCGCTCAATCCGCGGCTGCGCAAATAGAACAACTGCTCTTCCCCGATCTTGCCTACCGATGCCTCATGGCCGATCTGCACGTCACTTTCCTTTATTTCCATGGTCGGATACGTATCAGAGCGGGAACGTTCATCCAATAACAGCGCATCACACACGACATTCGATTTCGCTCCGGTCATGCCACGCGGCACGCGGACAAGTCCGCGGTATGAGGTGCGGCCGGTCTCCTTGGCGATAGATTTGGAAATGATACGTGAAGTTGTTTCTGGTGCGCCGTGAATGGCCTTACCGCCGGCGTCCTGGTGCTGTCCGTCGCCGGCCAAAGCGATGGACAATACCTCGCCGTGCGCCTTGCGTCCAAGCAAATAGACGGAAGGGTATTTCATGGTCAACTTGCTCCCCAAATTGCCGTCTACCCATTCCATGACCCCCTCTTCGTAGACAAAACTTCGCTTGGTGACTAGGTTATAGACATTCTTTGACCAATTTTGCACGGTCGTATATCTGACACGCGCCCCTGGTTTGACGATAATTTCCACGACGGCTGAATGCAAGGAATTTGTCGTATAAACAGGGGCCGTACATCCTTCAACGTAATGCACGAAACTGCCGGGCTCGGCGACAATGAGCGTGCGTTCAAATTGCCCGGCATTGCGGGCGTTGATACGGAAATACGCCTGAAGGGGGAATTCAACTTTTACCCCGGCCGGCACGTAAACGAAACTGCCGCCGCTCCACACGGCAGTATTCAGCGCGGCGAACTTATTGTCCCCGGCGGGGATGACCCGGCCGAAATATTTTTTCACGATTTCCGGGTATTTCTTGAGTGCAGTATCCATGTCTTCAAAAATAACGCCGTTTTTCCCCATCCGATCCTTTAAATTATGGTAGACGGCTTCTGATTCGTACTGGGCCATGACTCCGGACAGGTATTTCTGCTCAGCCTGCGGTATGCCTAGACGTTGATACGTCGAACGGATAGCCGTCGGCACGTCAGACCAATTCTGAAACACTTTCTCGACCGGCTTCATGTAATAAAAAATATCCTCAAAGCGTATCTTCGAAAGGTCGCCGCCCCAGGTCGGCATTTTTTTCTTGAGGAATACCTGGTACGCCCGCAAACGTATGTCGCGCATCCAGTCAGACTCACCTTTGAGGTGTGATATTTCCCTGACAACCCGTTCCGACAATCCCTTTTTTGCCTTGAACAAATAGGCCACGTCATCAGGCCGGGTAAGAAGCTCTTCGTTGGTCGCCTTGGGCCGCATGTTTATTTCTTCTTCACGTTCAGCCAGTCATACCCCCGCTTTTCTATCTGATGCGCTAGTTTCCAGTCTCCTGACAGTACGATCCGGCCGTCAATCATTACGTGGACCCAGTCCGGCTTGACGTATTTCAGGATACGGACATAATGGGTGATGACTAGAAAAGACCGCTTCGCGGTTCGCAACGCATTAACGCCGGCGGAAACCGTTTTTAGGGCATCAATATCAAGCCCTGAATCAGTTTCATCCAAAATCCCCAATGAGGGTTCAAGCAGGGCTAACTGCAGAATCTCAAGTTTTTTCTTTTCGCCGCCGGAGAACCCCTCGTTCAAACCACGGCCGGCTAAATCCTGGCGTATGCGCAACTGGTTTGCCGCAGTAAGAAAACGATTATGAAATTCCACTACTGACAAATTGTTTTGGGGATGGATGGCATTGAAGGCGTTGCGTAAAAAATGCTCGATTGAGAGACCTGGTACTTCACTTGGATACTGGAAAGACAAAAACACGCCTTTTCGCGCGCGTTCATCAGGATCAAGTGAATTGATAAGTTTGCCGTTCAGCCGCACGCCGCCCTGGGTAATTGCATAACCGGGATGCCCCATAATAACCGAAGCTAAAGTTGATTTACCGGAACCGTTCGGCCCCATGATGGCATGCGTTTCACCGGGGCGCATGGACAGATTAACTCCTCGTAGGATGTGCTTATTCCCGGCTTTGACGTTAAGGTTATATATTTCTAATAATTTCATACACAAAAATTAATAACAGCAGCTTTCCTTATACCCGCACTGGCTGCAAACCGAACGTTTGCTCCCGCGTAGCGACGGCATGTCCGATCCGCAAGTCGGGCACGGTTGCAGGTCCTGACTATTTTCCGACGGGTTGTTTCTTTGGCAGTGGTCCATAATAACGGCAATGAGTTTGGAAACAGCAGTCCTGGCAAACGGGCGCTTCCTGATGCATGTCATCCAGCAGCTCGCCGCAGGCCATGCAAAATAGTTCAGGCGTTTTGAGTTTCGGCGAAAGTTTCTTCTGGCAGGCACGGCAGTAGCCGCGGATTTCCAGATTATCAGACCGCATAAAAAAACGGCTCTTTTCAGCGAGGTCCTTGGCTATCGTCCCGAGTCGGCCGTCCTTCTGCTCAAATATCGCATGGCACCCTTCGCATACCAAATGCACGTGGGAATCCACGCGGCTCTCATACCGGCTGACCTTGTCTACCACGCATTCCTTGATATAGCCATGCCGGCGTAAAAAATCCAAGTTGCGGTATACCGTGCCAAAACTGATGTTGGGTATTTTTTTACGGACACCCCGGTACACCTGTTCGGCGGTCGGATGCCCTTTATCCTTGCGTAAAAAATCCAAAATATCCAGGCGCTGGCTGGTCAGCCGCCAGTCACGTGGCGTATCCTTCTGCATGGCTTTTTGCCTAGACATCCTAAAGTACTTATTAAGAATGATTCTCAATAAGTATATATCAGGACCCCGCCGGTGTCAATGTCCACTTCCTCTTATTCGTCAAAACTAATTGCGCCGTTTGGGCAGCTATCAATGGCATCCTGAATAGGCAGGCCGTCATAACTATCCAATGGCTTAACTTGCGATTTGCCCTCCAGGCTCAATTCAAAAGCTTCCGGACATAATGCGGTACAGGTGCCGCATCCTGAACATTTTTCCTGATCGACTATCGGTTTCTTCATGGTAAAATTATCCCGCGGCGTCTTCTCTGACGCTCATCCGCTTAATTGTAAATATTTTCTTGCCCTTTAATGCCTCTAGCGCCAAGGCGATGCGGTCGTCATTCGACCCATACAACGTGAATAGCCGCTCCCCCCTCCGTACTTTTTGCCCCAGCATCTTATTGATATAAATACCGGCCAATTTATCATGCGGCGCGCCGAGCGTCCGGGCGATCTCGTCCACCATTTGGTCGTCAACCTCGGTGACCTGCCCGTTGTACGGGGCGTGAAACCTCTGCCGGATCGCCGACTGCGTCAAATCTTCCGAATCTATTTTCTGTTTGCCGCCCTGCGCCTTGATAATAGCCTGCATTTTTTTCCAGGCCCGACCGGACGTCAATGCTTCGGCAGCCATCATATGCCCGGTTCCGCGCCTGGCTTTTCCGCACAGTTCCAAAAGGCGGCCGGCCAGCCCAATAGACTTCTTTTCCAGGTCGGCCGGACGGTAGTCCTTTTGCTGCAGGACGCGCAGAACATCACGCGCTTCCAATGAAGGACCGATACCGCGTCCGACCGGTTCGTACGTTGCGGTCATGACCACGTCGATTTTCATGGCGAACTGTTTGGCCAGGTATTCAAATTTTCTTTTGACTTCCAGCGCGCTTTTCTTGCTTAAAATTTTTACGGACGGACCATACGGCAAATCCACCACCAGATGCGTCACGCCCATGGCCACTTTTTTGGCCATTATGCTCACCACCATCTTGTCCAATGGTTCCAGCATCAGCGGGTGGGACACCCGGATCAAATAATCGTCTGCCGGAGCCAGCCGGAAACTGCCGCCCCAAATCAGGCACGCGCCGACTTTTGCCAGCACCTTCTGGATTTGCTCAAACGTCAAATGGACTGGCGCCAGCACCTCCATGGTATCTGCGGTACCGGCCGGCGAGGTAATGGCCCGCGATGAGGTTTTGGGGATAAATACCCCGCACGAAGCCACAATCGGGATGACGACCATCGTCGTCCGATTACCGGCCACGCCGCCCACCGAATGCTTGTCAGCCACCACTTTTGCGTCCGGTTTCAGGACTTCTCCGGTGGCCGCCATGGCTTTGGTCATGAAGTACAGTTCTTTATTGGAAAATTCCTTAATAAAACTCGAGGCAACAAAATACGTAATCTCGACATTGGAAAGCTTATGGTGGACGACATCATAAATAATCGAACGCATCTCTTCATAGGACAGGCTTTCTCCCAACAGTTTTTTACGGATAGCCTCGATTGATGGCGGACGGGACAATACGCGCAAAGAAACCGGATCGCCGTCACGGACACTACGGTGCTTCCAAATCTCGGCAAATAATCCTATTTCTCCCGTACTGACCTTGTGCCGGGAATAATAGGCGACGACAATCGCCCGCTGGCCCGCCCATTTGACTTCCAAAAGGTCTCCCAGGACGATGCCGTACGTTTTTGCCTCATCCTCATGCAAAATGACGACCCAGGGTTGGCCGCCAGAAGAAAAATCCAACTTTTTTGCCTTCAGATAAAGCATAGTATGGCTATAGTATATATGATTGCCGCATAAATGACAAAAAATATCTGATATTGGCGAAATAATAAAACGCCGCATTGACAATGTGCCTGGTACTTGCTATGATACTTTTTTCACTCGTACATTGGCCACAACCTTTCAACACACCAAGGAGGGTGCGTGAAAGAATCGTTAAGATCTATTTTTGCGAGTTTTCTCCCTGGGACAACTGAATACCTCCTGCGTCAAGTCAGGAAGGAAATCCGCAATACGGACCGTCGGATCGCCAAAAGGATCGGCCCACGATTCCACGATGAACCCGACGCCACGCAGTTTTTCGGCGACGAAACCGTACCGCCAGACTTCTTCATTGGTCCGACAAAAGACACCGAGAAGTAAAATACTTCTCAAAAAAAGCTCCGCCCGGAATGGACGGAGTTATTTATTGGCCTGCCAGGGATGCCAAATCTATTATACGAAGACTAGTTCCCGCGGATCCAGTTTAACGTTCGGGGGCAGGGCGTCCTTCTGGCAAAATCCACAGAAAGGAATGTTTTCGCCCTGCTTACGGAAAAGTTGCCGATTTCCGCACCGACCGCAAGAATCCCAAATCCCTTGGAATGTTGGCGTAGCCGGTTCTGGCTGAGAAAAAATTACTGTACTCAATAGAAACCTCCAAAGAAAAAAAAAGGTGTTAGGCTATGATGCTCGGATGAATTCGTTTATATCTTTCAATAACGATTCTAATTCAAGTCCATGGACAGCGGCTCCGGATTCCAGCGATTCGTACGGCGAAACGGCGCAGCCGATGCAATGGAATCCCCGCTCCATCAGAAGTCCAGCCACCTGCGGATACCGGGCCATGAGTTCGCCCATCAGGATGTCGCCGGTTATGGCCTGGTCCCTTTTACCGCTTACCTTAGTAACATGCTTTGCAACTGCTTTCTTTCTCGTTGCCATAATATTCTTCCCAATAAAGTACTGGCAGTCTATACGAAAAACGTCTTGTTGTCAATACTGCCGCCTCCGTATACGCGTTGATTTTACCCTTTTTAATGCTATAATTGTGCGGTATGAAAAAGGAATACATTATCCCGGCAATTATCATCCTGCTCGCCATAGGCACCCTGTTCACGCTAAGCATGACCAGCACTCCGGCGGTCAATTCATCGACAACCGTAAAAATCGCCACCACGATTTTCCCGCTTTCTGACATCGCCAAAAATGTCGGCGGCGATAAAATCACCGTCGTGAACATATTGCCGCCCGGCGCCAGTCCGCATACATACGAACTGACCCCCAGCACGGTCAAAAAATTGTTGGGCACCACAGTAGTCTTTAAAATTGGGGCCGGCCTGGACGACTGGGCCGACCCGATCAGTGATTCGATCCCGCAGTCACAAAAGATTGCGGTGAGCGACGGGATTAATTTGCGGCCATCCAGCGACCCAACCGAATCCGGTGATGATCCGCACTACTGGCTGGCTCCGACCAACGCAAAAATCATCGCCGCCAATATCGCGGACCAGCTCTCCCAAAAGGACCCTGACAACCAGGAATATTACCGACAAAATCTGGCCGCCTACCAGGCGCAGCTGGACAGCCTATACCAAGAAATAACCGCGCAATTGGCGCCATTAACTGACCACAATTTGGTCACCTTTCATGATGCCTGGGCCTATTTCGCCAAAGACTTCAATCTCAACATCCTAGCCACGTTCGAACCGTTCCCCGGCCAGGAACCGACGCCCCAGTATCTACAAAATTTGGGAAACGAAATCAAACACTATCAGGTCAAGGCGCTCTTCGCCGAACCCCAACTGGCCGTCGATGCCCTGAACCAATTCATCAAAGACCGGGGCCTTGCCCTCTACATTCTTGACCCGCTCGGCGGCGTGACCGGACGCCAGACGTACGCTGACCTGATCCGCTATAACGCGCAAACGGTCTATAACGCCTTACGATCATGAATGCCATAACAACAAAAAATCTCACCGTGCAGTATAGCGGCCAAACGATACTCGACCGGCTGACGTTCGACATACCCGCCCGGTCCATCACCGCTATCATCGGGCCGAACGGCAGCGGCAAAACCACCCTCCTTCGGGCGCTTCTTGGCCTTATCCCATTTGCTGGCGAAGTGGAAATATTCGGCAAGAAAAAAATACAGGTCGTCAGAACTGAACTGGCATATGTGCCGCAGCATTTCACATTCGACACGACCTTCCCGGTGACCGTCCAGGAATTTTTAGAACTGGAGCAGCGCTTGCGCCGCGCGCCTAAAGAAAATATCAATGCCCTGCTCATGGAAGTCGGCATGTCCGAACACAAATACCAAATGCTGGGAAAACTGTCCGGCGGCCAACTCCAGCGCGTGCTGATCGCTAAGGCGATGCTCAACGGCCCACGGCTGTTGTTCCTTGACGAACCGGCTACCGGTATCGACATAAAAGGCGAACGGAATGTCTACGAACTGATCCGCCATTTGAACAAATTTCACGGCGTGACCGTCCTGCTGGTGTCACATGAACTGGATATCGTCTTTAAATACGCGACGCAGGTCATCTGCCTGAACCGGCAAATGCTCTGTTTCGGCCGGCCGGACGAAGTCCTGACTGAACAGCACATCAAAGAACTCTATAACGACACCGTTTCTATCTATCACCATAAAGCAGACAAACATGGCTGACATTCTCCAGTTCCCCTTTATCCAACGTGCGCTTATCGCCGGCATATTGCTGGCGGCTCTGCTGGCGTTCCTAGGTGTATTTGTTATTTTACGGCGAATGGCTTTTTTCGGCGATGGCATTGCTCACGCCTCACTGGCCGGCATTGCTATTGCCATCCTGGCCGGCACAAATCCGCTGGTGATCGCCATACTGTTCAGTGTGGCGCTCGCCATTGCCATTTACTTTCTGGAGAAAAAAACAAACTTATCGTCCGATACAATTATCGGCATTATCTTCACGGCCAGCATGTCGCTTGGTGTCCTCTTGATCAGTTTCAAATCCGGCTACCAGCCGGAATTGATTAGTTTCCTGTTCGGTAATATCCTGGCCATCCAAACCACGGAACTGATCCTCATGGCCGTTTTGGCAGCCGGGCTGATTACCTGGCTGTCGGTCAATTTCAAAAAAATCGCACTCTCGACCATTGACCGGGAAAGCGCTTTTCTCTCCGGAATAAACGTCAACCTCCTGGACATGGCGCTCTATATTGCCATGGCGGTCGCGGTCGTTTTGGGCGTCAAAATTCTCGGCATCGTCCTGGTCAGCGCGTTACTGATCATCCCGCCTTCAATCGCTAAAATTAGCGCCGCCTCACTGCGGGGCCTGGTCGTAGTCAGCATCATTATGGCTGAAATAACCGTAATCGTCGGCATTTTCCTGTCATACCGACTGGACTGGCCGACCGGCGCTACCATAGTCCTGACCGGTACGGCCATTTTTTGCATTGCTCTGCTGATGGACAAGTTGATAAAACCCGGCCACTCTGCTTGAGAGGTAATTAAAAATTCAACAAAACCAACAACCCCATTAGACCATTGTGGCTTGATTTAGAATTTAGTAATTTTAAAAATTACCTCAGGTATCCCCATGTATGCAGGCGGTCACTATCATTGACCCAACTGAGACCGATGTCCGTGCGGTAAAAAATATTGGGCACTAAAATGTTTTGAGCCCGTCCATACGCCACCCGGCGTGCTTCTTCGACGGTCGCTCCGCTGCCCGTCACTACCAAGACGCAGCCTGATGTGCCGGCCACACGCCAGACGCCGTTGTCATTTTTAATGTCCTCAATATGGATGCCTTCCCAGCTTGGCCGCGACTTGAACGCGATGGCCAGGTCGCGGTACGTATGGACGAGTTCCGAATCCGGTTCCTGGGAAAAATACGTCGGGAGCAGCAGTCGGATGCCCAGCTGAAATCCCCGTTTCGTGTCGATCTCGAAATTCTCGCCGTTCGCCATCCGGAACAGCAATTCGCCCACGGGCATCTCAATGCCCTCAAGCTGTATATGGATAGTCGGGTAACCGAAACGGCAGGTGAATTCCAGCGGGTAAATGCCCCGGGAATTGACGATGCAGTTGATGTCGATATAACCGACGTATCGTGAAGCCCGGAGCGCCGACAGCATTGGCAATAAAATCTCGCGGAACAGGTTGTTCGGCGTCGACCAGTACATCAGCGTGCCCATCTCGCCGGTAAACGGCCCCAAGTTGCCGGGAAAAATTCGTTTATGCTCAAAATTTACGTTAATGGGATACAAAAATTCATGCCCGTTAAAAAAAGCTCCGACCGCCACTTCCACGCCGGACACGTACCGTTGCAGCACGAAATGCGGCGCACGCTTGTACCATACCTGCTTGTTGTTCTCAAAAAGCTCTATTAAATCTCGGCCGTCATCCTCCTGCCCGATAAACAACAGGCTTTTCGGCGCGCTGCCGCTCGGCTTGAACACATACCGAGTGGGATGCTTCTTAATAAAGGCAATGGCCTCGTCATAATCGTGGAATTGCCACCAGCGAAGGGTATTAATATCGTGCTTTTTAAGCTCAGCCTGTCCGAACTCCCGGTCGTCTTCCAACTGGTCAGTATAAGCGCTGCCGCCGATCACCAATTTCCCTCTCTGTCGCAACCGGTCAGCCTGCTCGCCGTAGCCAACGTCATCGAATACCACCACGTCGGCCCAGTCCACCTGTGCCTCCCAGTCAGACACTTTTTCCACGAATCCGTCATACACATCGGCATCGTCCGGATTTTTTATGAATATCTTTACCTGATGCCCCTCGCGTTGCAGCCGCCATGCTAGATCGCCGCTGACGCTCTCGATCGACACAAAGAGAAACTTTTTCGACGGAAAATTCCGTACACGCAAAATCCCACCATTGACATATGGAGTTGAGGCCTCATGAGGCTTAACTGTTCCGTTATGATTGTGGTTATTTTTACCGTTTGGCGGTTTGTCTTGGTTCATACCTTTGCTGCCCTGGTCCTGGACGTAAAGCAATCACCACAGGCTGTACAGCAATACGAATGATACTCCAAATCAGGATAAATGCAAGAGTGTGGACAACTGACAATACCAAAACCCCATCAATCGGTGATGGGGCTTGGCAGTGAGAAAGGGTTATTGCACATTCTTTGACTTTCCGGGGATGGTTACCGCCATATATACGGCGGATAAACCGACTAGGCTGTACACGATCCGCGATAGAGCGGACATGTCCCCAAAGATTGTCTTGACCAGGTCAAACTTGAATAGTCCGACGAGGCCCCAGTTAAGGGCTCCGACGAGTACCAGGATCAAGGCAACCCAATCTAATGTGTTCATCTTTTTCATAGCTGTTAATTTAGTTGATTATTCGGGAATTAGTACGGAATCAATGACGTGGATAACGCCATTATCGGCAGTGCTATCCGTTTTCAGGACTTTGGCCTGACCGACCATCACCACTCCATCGGAAACCGTCACGGGCAAGGGGCTGCCTTGGGCTGTGGTGAGCGACTTCTGCTTGAGGACGTCACCAGAAAGCATGGAGCCGCCGACTACATGATAAGTCAGGACTGCGGTCAGCTTGGCTTTGTCCTCAAGCAATGATTGGACAGTACCGGCAGGAAGCTTCGCAAAGGCGTCATCTGTAGGGGCGAATACGGTAAAGGGACCAGGACCAGAAAGGGTGGACACCAGATCTGCGGCTTTGACCGCTGCCACCAGTGTCTTAAAGGTACCTGCTTTTACCGCTAGATCAACGATAGTAGACATATTTAGTATCAGTTAGTTTGTTAATGGGCTATGGCAAGTCTTGCGTAATGACAGAATACTTGATATCCTAAAAACATGCAAAACGTGCATTTGAGTCCTCCGGAACTCGCTCCCCTTTTCGGGGTTAATGTCTCCACCATCAAACGATGGGTGGATAAAGGTTTCATCCAATCTGTTAAAACTTCCGGTGGCCACCGGCGGATTTCACGGGAACAGCTGGCGGCTTTTGTCCAGCGATACCCGAAATACGTGCACAACTCATACGTCCTATCCCGGCTGCTGAAAAACAAGCAGACCAGGCTGAAGGATTGGCAAAAATATTACCGACATCTCCACCAAAATGAGGTTCGACAGGCAGAACAGCAGGTCCAGCAACTGTACCTGGCGAATGTGCCGATGGTCACCATCTTGGATGAAGTCATCGCCCCTGCCCTACGCCACATCGGCGACGAGTGGTTTTCCGGCCGTGTTTCGGTCTTTGAAGAGCACCGGATGAGTTTTATTGTCCGTGTCCAGCTTTTAAAGTTAGACCAATTAGTCCCTGACCGTACAACGAATAAGTCGCCACATGCGATATTGGCCTGTGCAGCTGGCGACCATCACGAACTCCCCTTATTGATGGTCGGACTCGTCCTGAAAAGAAACGGTTGGCGTACGACAAACTTAGGCATAAATATCACTGCACCCGAAATGGACAAAGCCTGCCGCCTCCTCAGGCCACAATTAATTTGCCTGACAAAAACATACAGCCAAGGCCAAGATGCCTCTAAATACCTGGCTCACCTAAAACCAATGATAAAAAAAATTAAAGCACACCTGATAATCGGAGGAGGCGGTTGGCCTGTATCAGTACAAAAAAAACCAAGAGATAGTTGGTGCCGACAAGTCTCTGATTTGAAGAAATTGGATGAGTATCTGAAAAAAAATTAAATGCTCCCAACCTGCTCCCGCCACATTGCGGCATAGAGTCCGGCTTTTTTGAGCAGCTCATCGTGCGTCCCCTGCTCAACCAGACGACCGTGTTCCAGGACATAAATCCGATCCGCATGGGCTACAGTCGATAGTCGGTGGGCAATAATTATACGGATCAGGTCTGACTGCTGTCGTTCAACAGCCTTGATGGTCTCCGTAATAGCTTTTTCAGTTATAGAATCCAGGCTGGAGGTTGCCTCATCAAAAATCAACAACTCCGGTTTTCGCAACAATGCCCGGGCAATAGCTAGGCGCTGACGCTCTCCCCCGGACAACTTTATGCCCCCCTCGCCAATCCGCGTGTCCAACCCGCCCTCAACCCGCCCCAGAATTGATTCGGCAGAAGCGGCCCGGAGGACGGACAAGCATTCATCGTCTGACGCGTCCGGATTCACGAACAGTAAGTTCTCCCTGATGGTGCCGGCGAACAGCTGCGTTTCCTGCGCCACCAGGCCGATCCGCTGGCGGAAATTCGAAAAATCAATCTCATCGCTCTTGATGTTGTTGAACCTGATCATGCCGTCGGTGGGATGGTACAAACCGCCGATCAGTTTCACTAAAGTGGATTTACCAGAGCCGGATGGACCGACCAGGGCAATGGTTTCCCCGGCCGTTGCGGATAACGAGATATCGGCGACCGCATGTATGTCGCTGGACTGGTACCGAAAATCTACAGAATCAAAGGTAATGGATTCCAACCGGCCCACTGTCTGGGGATTGGCCGGCTTGACGTCAGTCGGGATCTGCAGAATTTCCTGTAATTTCTCCAGGCTGGCCCTGGCTTCCTGGTAATTAGCCGCTACGGATCCAAGCTCGGCCAATGGAGAAAAAATAAAGAATGAATACACAAATATGGAGAAAAATTCGCCAATAGTGATATGGCCACTGTAAATAAGCCAGAGCATCAGCAGGAGCAAAGTGGACCGGATGGCATTAATCGTCGTACCCTGGATAAAACTCAGCTTCCTGACCAATATAATTTTTTTCAGTTCCAGTTTCAGGATCTGGTCATTGACTGCGTTGAGCCGGGAAATTTCCTGATTTTCCAATCCTAAACTTTTTACCAATTCAACGTTACGGATCGTTTCTGTCGTCGACCCGGCTAGTGCCGCAGATTCTGTGACGATTTTTTTCTGAGCGTCCTTAATGCGGCGGCTGATGTAAAACGTGATGCCACTGAGCACGGGAATCATGAGGAAATAGGTCAGCCCGATGGACCAGTGAACGTACGTCGCATAAGCCAGCACGAAGATGATGCCGATGAGCGAGAAAAAGACAATGTTGATAAAATTTGCGATGAATGTCTGCGAATCAGTCCGGGCTTTTTCCATCTTTCGCAGCAGTTCGCCTGACCGCTGGTCCTCGAATACCATATACGGTAATTTGAACGAGTGCTCGACGCTGTCGGAATATAAACGTGTACCCAATCGCTGGGTGATGGAATTGACGAAATAGTCCTGGAAATTTTTTGCGATTCGGGAGATGAGCGCGACAGTGACCGACGCGAGCAGGAGTAGCAGAACGCCACGAAAAAATTCGCTGCGGGAGTATTCAGAAAGCCGGCTGGCGTATGTATCCACGATGATCCGGAAAATTTGCGGATCCAAAAGTGAAAAGACCTGGTTGACCACAGCCAGTGACAGCGCGCCAACTAATAATTTTTTATACCGCTTAAGGTATGTCCAGAGTAATTTCATATTTTAAAAAAGTTTTCCAATAATAAAGTGCCGACAGTATACCTTCAACTGCCTCCAGTGTCAATCAGCCAGACTCAATGAGATTTTATGAGTAATACTAATTCACATTGAATTCACGCTACCATGATACTCTTAAAACATGACTACCCTTATGACTTCATATCATTCCTGGGCAATTATCTTTAGTATAATCCTACTATTTTTAATTAGTTTTGCACTGACAAAAACGAAAGTACTAACTCCATTGGATCACCGCCGTATTTGGAACTTCATGTTAGCAGGCTTTGCACTGATATCCGCTGGACTGGGACTACTTCTGGCAATCAGCATCGACCAACAGTCGGTCGCTCATTGGTACCGTGCTATTCTTTGGATACATGTTGAATCAGGTATTGGCATGGCTGTTGTTGCCATCATCCACTTCTCCTGGCATATAAAATATTATCTTCTGGCTTTTAAGAAATAAATAGTACCTCATGAATAAAAGAATCCTCACCCTGACTTCATTAGTAGTGCCAATATTTTCGGCGTTGGCCTTGTCCGGCTGTACGGCAGTGAATAAAAAAATCGAAGGGACTGACGACCAGAACACGAATTCTGCCTCCAGCGGCGTCATTACCCAACAAACTAATTCATCAAATATCTCTGGGGATACCATTCCAGCAATAAATCAACCGTATGATTTCACGCAATTAAAAATCTCCTCCGGCTGTATTGGATGTGGTCGGTGTGTACGGACTGACCCTGAACATTTTATACTGGACCAAAATGACAGAAAAGTTGCAGTCACTACCCAGGAAAACCTTAATTCTCCTTCACTACAGTATGCGATCATGAACTGCCCGGCGCGTGCCATTATACGCTCATGATAGTCCGCTAAACAATCCATCCACCATATCTGCGAACTACTCCTCCTCGACTTCCATTGAATTATTCCCCGCCCGCTTACGCTCGTTTATGGTTAGATATTTTTTTCGCAACCGGACGGTTTTTGGCGTCACTTCCAGATATTCGTCCTCCGCCATTATTTCCAATCCCCGCTCGATCGTTAATTCCAGCGGCGGCGCCAGCTGGATAGCGTCATCCGAACCAGATGCGCGCATATTCGTCAGCTTCTTGCCTTTGATCGGGTTGACGGCAATATCGACGCCTTTTGACGTATTGCCGATGACCATGCCTTCATATACCTCAGTACTCGGTGAGACGTAGAGAGTACCCCGTTGCTGAAGGTTATCTAACGAATACCCCAGCACCTTACCGGTGGCCATGGACACCATCGATCCGACGTCGCGCTTCTTAATGTCGCCGGCTATCAGCCGGTATTCAATAAACCGTGAGCATAATATCCCCTCGCCCTGCGTGTCCACGATAAATTCGCTGCGGTACCCCAATAATCCCCGGGTCGGGATTTCAAAAAGCATCCGCACGACCCCGGACACATGCTCCATATGCGTCATAATCCCTTTGCGCTTGCCCATTTTTTCGATGACTATCCCCGAATTCTTTTCCGGTACGTCAACCGTCGCCTCTTCAAACGGTTCCATTTTCTTGCCGCCCACCTCTTTGACAATCACTTGCGGCTGCGACACCTGGACCTCATACCCTTCACGACGCATATTTTCAATTAAAATGGCGACATGCAGTTCACCGCGGCCGTATACTTTATAATAATCCGGGGTAAAATCAATCTTCAGGCCGACATTGACCTCCAGTTCTTTTTCCAGCCTCTCCCGCAGCTGCCGGTTGGTGACATACTTACCTTCCCGGCCGGCAAACGGAGAATTATTCACCAAAAAATCCAGCGATATGGTCGGCTCATCAACTGAAATGGCGGGCAAAGGGACCTGACTCTCCAGTTCGCATAAGGTCTCCCCGATATCGATGTCGGGAAAACCAGCGATCATGACAATATCGCCTGCGTCGGCCTGTTCCGCTTCTATGCGTTGCATGCCCTTAAACGTAAATAATTTTGTCACTTTGCCGGTTTGTACCGTGGAATTATCCGGCCTTTTCAGGACCAGCGAAGCCCCGGATTTCACCTTCCCCTCATAGACACGGCCGATGGCCAGCCGGCCGAGGTAATTGTCATAACCCAGATTGAACGGCTGAAAACGGAATGGCGCAGAAGTATCCGCGAGCGCCGGTTGGACTTTTAACAGGATCGTGTCCAATAACGGCGTCAAATCGGTTGATTCATCAGACAAGTTCATTTTGGCGATCCCGTCGCGGCCGATGGCGTAGACAGTCGTAAAATCCAGCTGCTCATCATCCGCGCCCAAATCAAGGAACAATTCGTATACTTCTTCCTGCGCCAAATCCGGGTCTGCGGCCGGCTTATCAATTTTATTGATGACGACAATCGGCTTCAGTCCGAGTTCAAGCGATTTTTTCAGCACGAAACGCGTCTGCGGCATCGGGCCCTCTTGCGCGTCAACGACCAGCAGCACGCTGTCGATCGACCGCAAGACACGTTCTACTTCGGATCCGAAATCCGCATGACCTGGAGTGTCAACGATATTGATCTTCGTACCATGATAATATACGGAGGCATTTTTTGAATAAATGGTGATGCCCCGCTCCTTCTCAAGCGCGTTGGAATCCATGCTGGCATTCAGGTCTGTTACCATACCGGTCTGCCGCATGATCGAGTCGGTCAACAGCGTTTTCCCATGATCGACGTGGGCGATAATAGCGATGTTTCGTATTTCCATAACGTACGTAATACAAATTATCAACCCGGCAGCGACAAGCATGCCGAGCCGGAATGTTCTTAACGATACCGGTGCGAGGCGCGGCCGAGACGGGGCCGGAACCCGCCCGTAAATTGCCGTGGCGCCCGCGGCCGGCTGCGTCGCCCTTGGTCCGTTTCATTATGCGGCTCAAACCTGGCCGGCGGCAAAGTCGGCAGCGGCTTTACTGACAAAGTTGTCCTGATCAGGCGTTCAATGCTCCGGACATCATTACGCTCGTCAAACATGGCAAAAGATACAGCCCGTCCGGTGCGTCCGGCTCGCGCCGTACGGCCTATCCGGTGGACGTAATCCTCCGCCTGCATCGGCAAATCAAAATTTATTACTACCTCAATCCCGGTCACGTCTATTCCCCGCGCGGCAATGTCCGTCGCGATCAAGACCCGGTACTTGCCGGACTTGAACCCGTCCAACGCATCACGGCGCTGGGCCAGACTGCGATTTGAGTGGATCTCAGCCGCCGTATGACCCATGGCCAGGACGCGGCGCGTCAGGCGTTTGGCACCAAATTTCGTCCGGGTAAAAACTAATACCGGCCCGATAGTCTGCTGGAGTATGACTTCCAGGAGGCGCCCTTTATCTTCCTTGGAAACGAAAAAAACTTCCTGGGTAACCTGGTCGACCGTGGTGCCTGACTGGGCGATCTCTACGCTGATCGGCAATTTCATATGCCGTTCAGCAATGGCCACGATCTCCTTTGGCATCGTTGCGGAAAAAAGAAGCGTTTGGCGGTCATGGGCTGGCAATGCGGCCAATATTTTTTTAATCTGCGGCGCAAATCCCATATCCAGCATGCGGTCAGCCTCATCGAGCACGAGCACGCGAACCCCGTCCAATCGGACAGTGCGCTGTTCTATATGGTCGAGCAGCCGGCCGGGTGTGGCGATGACTACATGCGGATTGTTCCGCAGATGCTGCCGCTGCACATTCATTGATGCCCCGCCGATCAGGACTGCGGTCCTCAGGCCAAACGAACGGCCGAGCTCGGCCAACGACTCATCCACCTGGATGGCTAGTTCACGAGTCGGCAACAGCACTAAACCTTTGCCGCTTATCTGCGCCAAACGCTGGAGCATGGGAATGCCAAACGCCAGGGTCTTGCCGGTCCCCGTCTGGGCAATGCCGATCAGGTCCTTGCCTTCTATCGCAACTGGAATTGAGCGTTTTTGGATGGGGGTAGGTTCGGTAAATGCCAGTCGTTCCAACGCTTCCAGCAATCGCGGCGCGATCCCTAAGCCATGAAATCCATTAATTGGCATATTGAGAGTTTTTTCTGTTGTACTGTCAGTCATATACTGTGTTTCTATAAAATAAAAATCCTGCGTGAGGATTTGCTAAAGTGCGGAAAGTATAGGCTAGTATTGGCGATTTGTCAAGCGCTTATCACCCGAACGTCAAACTTCTCCACAATCATGCCTTCATCGGCGAAATAAAATTCACCTTCAATCTTTACGCCATTAAGCACTTGGGGCAGCCAACGGCGGTCATCTACCCACATCTGATCGTACGGAATGGCGTCAATCGGGAACCAGCGCGGTTTCATTTCGTCGGTTTCCACCGGTTCGCCCTTCCACTTTCGAAGTAAATATATATGCATAGACTGAGCCCATTCAGGGTGGGGTTTGAAATAAAATTTAAGCTGGCCGGCGTAGATTAAATTTTTCTCCCGAGCGCTGATCCGCGCCTCCTCCTCCAGCTCCCGTAACGCCGCCTGTTCAATAGTTTCCCCATCACGCACCTTACCCCCGAAACCGTTCCACCGGCCAGCGCCAAAATCCCGCTTCTTCATGGCCAAACAAATATCACTCTTTCGCAATAATAAACACAAAGTAGTCCTATTCATGCTTTCAGTATACAGTAATAATGAGGAAATAAAATCAGCCTGGATAGTAACATCGGGCTGATTTTAATTAAACTACTTCGTAATCACCCGCCGGAACGTCGGGACGGCGACGGCCAGCATGACCGCCCCGAAGACGAAAAGAATCAACACCTCAGTCCAAACCGATGAAAACCCCGCGCCCAGAATTATTACCTTTCGCAATGCCGTACCCTCATACGTCAACGGAATTACCTTCGATATGTACTGCATGACTTTCGGCATCTGCTGGATGGGGAAAAACGTACCCGACAGGAACATCATCGGGAACTGAAAGGTCATCATGATAGTCATGGCCGATTCCTGGGCAGAGGCCAAAGCTGAAACCAATATACCGATGCCCATAAATGCGAATACACCGAGGAACATAAGGACTATCATGATCAACCAGTTGCCATACACATGCACACCGAAAATTACTATAGCCAGAAGCAGGACGATCAGTCCCTGGGCCATGCCGCGCACAGTCTGCGAAAAAGCTTTGCCCAGGATAATCGATAATCGTGAAACAGGCGCGATCAACAGCCCGTCCAACGTACCGGCTTCGCGCTCTTTTGACACCGACACGGCCAGCCCGGTCATGACCGACATCATCACAATCAGCGCCATGATGCCCGGGGCTACGAACTGGAAGTAATTCGGCTTGCCGGGAATGAGGTTGTCGGTAGCAGATTGAACCGGCGAAATGATGGCCGCCGGATCAAGCTGTGTCAGTTGCGGGTTGGCCGTGCCTGAAAGTCTCAGCATCTCGCCGACTTTCGTCTGGGCAATGCCCGTTGAGGTCCCGGAAATCACCTGCTGGAGCAGTTGCGTCAGAATCTGGGAAATCTGCGGGTTGGATTGGTCCGGAATAATGGTAGCGGAAGCCTGCTCATTCTGCTGGATCATTTGAGAAAAATCATTTGCAATATACACGCCGCCATTGATCTTTTGCGCCTTGATGGCGTCCTTCAGCGAATTCACGTCTGTATACGTTTTTACCGAAAAAATATGACTGCCATCAGACGTCTTCATTTGCGTCAGCGCCTGAACCATCGTGGCGCTAATTTGTCCGGTGTCCTGGTTGGCTATGCCGAGCGGGATGTCTTTCAGTGAATTTTCCGTGGGAAAAATAAACCCGGTCATGATCATCATGAAAATGGGCATTATAATGACAAACACCAGCTGCATTTTGTCACGGGTAAAATCCAACAGGTCCTTGCGGGCCATCCGGAAACTGTCTGAAAAAATTTGGAGTATATTGTTCATGTTTTTTTTATTATCTGATCCTTGATTTACCGCCGAACATATGCCCGCGGGCAGACGGGATATGTACCGTGGCATCGTCCCGCATGTTACGTCCGGTCAACTGGAGAAACACGTCCTCGAGCGTGGCGTTATCCTTCTTAATGCTCGCCTTCAGGCCGGCCGGTGTATCTATAGAAATTATTTTACCGTGATCGATAATCGCAATATTATCCGACAGCTCGTCCGCTTCCGGCATGATATGGGTGGTCAGGATAACCGTGACGCTGTGCGCATGCAGGTCTTTAATGAAATCCCGAATTGAGCGTGACGTCTGGGGATCCAGGCCGAGCGTCGGCTCGTCTAAAAACATGACTTCTGGTTCAGTCAGTAAGGCGCGCGCAATGTTCACGCGCTGTTTCATGCCGGTCGAAAACGTACCGGCCAATTTATGGGCCCATTTTTCCATTTCCAGTATTTTCAGCCATTTCATGGCCCGGTCCTTGGTTTCTTTTTTGGGGAGATGATACAAACTGCCAAAAAACATGAGATTTTCCATGGCAGTCAGTCGATCGTATAATATCAACTTTTCGGCGACCAGCCCGATATGTTCGCGGACGTTGGCGGGCTCATTGACAATGTCATGACCCGCGACAGTGGCCTGGCCGGACGTCGGTCGGGTCAGGGTAGTCAGCATCCGGATGGTCGTCGACTTTCCGGCGCCGTTCGGGCCGAGAAAACCAAATACCTCCCCTTTCTTCACATAAAACGAAATATCATTAACAGCTTTAAATCCATTGAAATCCTTGACTAGGTTTTTTACTTCAATAATATTTTCCATATGTAAAATTAATTTTTAAGTCTTTTATGTATTTCCTCAATTATCAAATCCGGCATTTTAAACTCGCCTTTTGTATTAAATGTATTAATAATAATCGGATGCAGATCCATAATTTTTGTATAGTATCCTTCCAGTTCCCGCATTTTAGCGTCCAACAAGTCAACTGCCACGGTATTGCGTTTTATAAACACTTTTCTGGCGGCCTGGCGATCGCCATCAAACCAAATAAACACGTAACCCTCACTAATAATTTTATTTACCAGACTAAACGCTAAATCTGAAGTCATGAAACCGCCGGTAATGACGATATTTTCGGATTTGGTCAGTTGGTCGCGGATAAAATCCTCCGGAGATGACAGTAATGTTTGGAATACGGCTCCAGACTCCATATCAATATGGCGGAATCCTTTTGTGTCACGCAAATAATCGCCGATAAATGTTTTTCCTGTACCGGGGATGCCGGAAATTATCCACTTCATATACCGAATGCATTACCATCATGAAACCGTACAGTTGTACTCACTCTGCCCTTAATTTCAATAATGTTTTCCATAATTAAGAAGCTTTCTTTTTAATTTGTTCTCTAATTTTTCTGATATTCTCAGTAAAATGACTGGTCATCTTTTCTAAAATTTTATCGAAGTCTGCTGCTCGCACCAGCCCGATAAGCTCGTTTTTATGGGTGAAAACAAACAGCTTCTCGCCGACAACAAGCTTCATTTGGCTGCGAATATCGGCCGGGATGACTACCTGACCCCGTTCACCGACAGTAGTGGTCCCGGAAATTTTGGGGAATTGGTGTTCAATCATAGGACGATGAATTAATATGATAAGTATGAAATATCATACATATCCTACTCCCCTCTTTAACCGACGTCAAGATCGCTGGTGTGGATAACCGGCCAGTGATTTCGGCACTGTGGACCCGGACTTACGCGCCCTTCGAACGGATACGTGATTGTAACGCGCAGCCAAAAAGCTTCGCTCATCACTGCTGAGCGAAAATGCGGTAGGTTTAAAATTATACCTGAAAGATCCGCTTTTTAGTCGCTCGAATCCGGTACCACTCGACACCCGCGCCCAACAAACCGATGCCAACACAAATTATGAAAAGATTTTCATAAACTGCCACTGACCACCGGTACATTGCCTCCGTGTAATGGAACGACGTAATGGCGTTCCATACCATAGGCACAATATAATAGGCGGCGGCGCCCTCCAGTATGCCGGCGAGCAGGACATCAATGATGTGGTGCCGCGTAACGATATGCTGCCTACCCGCGCTGATTGCCAGCATACCGTACCCGATAACAGCATATGAGATGAAAAAAGTAACGACCGGTTGAATATGTATATGCCATGCATTCTGGCTACCGCCCACGTAAAAAACAGACAGATACCCCGCCGCCTGCATCAGCTCCTGCTGGATCGCGAATCCAGCCGTAAAAATGGCCGCAAAAGCCACTGTATACACCCATCGATTCCGCATGCGACTGATGGCATGTGCACCGTAAATGAACAAAAGAGGAGAGATAAACGGGATGAATTGCCAGAGCACTGAGGATATCCATGAAACATTTTTCCACACTGGACTTCCGTGATAAATAAGTCCGACATAAGGAACGACGACATCAAAGAGAACGGTCGTAATGGCAGCTGTAATCGCCAGGGATTGAAACGAAGCGAAGAGCCCCAAATGCACACGATTCATTTTTTTCGCCATTACCGAAGGATTACCGAGCTGATCTGCCGACTGTTCCTGCAGATGACTCGTCACCTCCCTGACGATCTCCTGCCGCAGAGGGCCGCCAACCTCAAGATAAAGCTGAAAATCTTTTACAAATTGCTCATCGGTCATAGGGTGGCATGATTAATGATATTTCGTACGAGGAGGGACAAATTATTCCACTCTTGCCTTTTTTTATTGAGCTCTTTTTTTCCTTGTCTGGTGAGTCGGTACACCCGTTTCCGTAATCCACCGGACTCTTCCCAGAATCCTACGATATATTTTTCCTTCTCAAGCTTATGGAGCAGTGGGTAGAGCATGCCGACGCCGAATTTAAAAATTTCAGCCATCTCGTCTTTGAGGTATTCGGACAGCGCGTACCCATGCATCGGCTGCTTCTGCAAAGCGGCTAGCACGAGGAGCTGGGAATGACCTTTTAGTAATTGCTGATCCATATATCGTAATGCGATATAGTAAGTATACGACACCACAGTTAATCGTCAAGGCCAGACTGGGATTACTTCGATTTACCGACCAGGCTCTGGGGGCAGGATTCGAACCTGCGATATCCGCGTTAACAGCGCGGCGTTGTACCAACTCAACTACCCCAGAGCCCGGCGGATAAACAAAAAACCGGCCATTTATGCCGGTGCTGTAGAAGAAACTGGGCAACAAACTACACCGGCCTCGGTCGGTTATTATTTTCGTTATTTAATATGACTGGTCCAATTATCATAACAGTAAAACCATACATCACTCCTCGTCGGCTGTCAACGTCAGAAAACACAACATGCTTGTCAGGTAAGCAAAAAAGGTGTAGAATGCGTATTACTTTTACCAGAGTAAAATCAGCCTTCAAACTCCAAATCATGAAAGATAAACTCATAGTCGGCATCATCCTAGCGAGCATCCGCGAACAACGGGCCGGCGAAAAAGTGGCTAAATGGATTTTGCAGCTCGCCACTCAGCAGCCGGAACTTGATCCGAAACTTGTTGACCTGAAAAAATTTCCGCTACCCTTTTACCATTACTCCGACCAACCGAATGAAATTGAAAATGCTTATTCCGGAAAAATTGAAAAACAATGGTACGAGACAATCAACTCCACTGACGGATTCATCATTGTCACACCGGAATATAACTGGGGCTACCCGAGCCAGTTGAAAAACGCCCTAGACTACCTGTACAAACCCTGGAACAAAAAACCGGTGGCATTTGTCAGTTACGGCGGCTTAGCAGCCGGTACCAGGTCAGTCGAACAGCTGCGGCAAGTAGTCGTCGCACTGCAAATGGCGCCAATCAGAGGATCTGTACACATCCCGTATATTTCCGAAGCTTTCGACAAATCCGGGCAACCAGCAAACCCAGGCGCGATCAAACAGGCCGGAGCGATGTTTACGCAACTCATCTGGTGGACGAAGGCACTGAAAAATGCTAGGCAAGAATTAACTAACAAAAAAAACCTAATATACCGCAACCATGCCCAATATTATTGAAGTGAAAAATTTGACCAAGAAGTACGGCGATCTCACTGCCGTGGACAATATTAATTTCACCGTCGAAAAAGGCGAGGTATTCGGCATCCTCGGCCCGAACGGCGCCGGAAAGACGACAACACTGGAGATGATCGAGGGTCTGAAGCCCATCACCTTCGGCGATGTCCTGGTCGACACCCTCCACGTCGTCCATCATGAACAGCAGGTAAAATCCATTATCGGCGTCCAGCTGCAGTCGTCGTCATTTTTTGACGGGCTGAACCTGAAAGAGCTGCTCAACACCTTCGCCGCGTTTTACAACCGGGAGGTGGACGCCATGGCCTTATTGAAAAACGTCGAGCTGGAGGACAAATGGAAAAATTACGTCAAAGAACTGTCCGGCGGACAGAAGCAGCGGCTGTCCATCGCCGTCGGCCTGGTCAACGACCCGAAAGTATTGTTCTTGGACGAGCCGACCACCGGCCTCGATCCCCAGGCCCGACATAACATGTGGAACCTGATTTCTGAAATAAAACGCCAGGGAAAAACTATCGTCATCACCACCCATTATATGGAAGAGGCGGAAGTGCTCTGCGACCACATCGCCATTATGGACCACGCAAAAATCATTACCATGGACACGCCGCACAACCTGCTGCGTAACTCCGGTGTCGGCTCAAGGATAACATTCAGGGTTGACAAACAATGCCCAATCGAGCATTTTAAGGCCTTGCCAGCAGTCACGGAAGCAACATCAGAAGACCATGGGTACCGGCTACTCACATCTAATCCGGAGGAAACATTGCCCGCGCTCTTCGGACATGAAGTCGGCTGCGAAGCAAAATTATTCGACCTCCAGCTGAAACAGGCGACACTGGAAGACGTGTTCTTACAATTAACCGGAAGCAAACTCCGCGAATAACCTTATGAAAACCGTACTTAAACTCACCGTGTCAGTTTTTAAAATGTTCATCCGGAACAAGCAGTCCCTGTTCTTCGCCCTGTTCATGCCGGTTGTCATCATGACCATCTTCGGCTTGATCGGTTTTGACCGCGTCCCGCAGACAAACGTCGGATTAGTGGCCACTAACCCCTCGTCGGCCACGCAGCAATTCATCGACCAGATCAAGGGTATTTCCGCGTTTGACGTTACCACCGGAAATTTAGCCGATGAAACTGCCGCCTTGAATAAAGGCGACCGGGCGGTAGTGATTGAGATCCCGGACAACCTTATTCCTAATCCGACGGCCACCACCCCTCCGGTGAAACAAACCGTCACGATACTGCAAAACGTCGGCCAGGCCCAACAAGCTGGTACAGCCATTTCAATCATGAACCAGCTGCTGGACAAGACCCGTCTGGCTATCGCCAATGCCCCGGACCTGTTCGACCTGCAGGTGCAGGACGTCAACGCCCATAATTCAAAATACATAGACTTCCTCCTCCCCGGTATTGCCGCAATGGCAGTTATGCAGATGGCCATCTTCTCGGTTGCTTTCGTTTTTGCCGACTATAAGGAAAAAGGCATCCTCAAACGGCTGCTAGCCACCCCGATGAAGCCGTACCAGTTCGTGGCTGCCCAGGTCATCGTCCGCCTCCTCATGGCGCTCGCCCAGACGGCTATTTTGATCATTCTTGGGGCGCTCCTCTACCACGTGCATGTTGTCGGCAGCTACGCCCTTATCTTGTTGATTGCCATCCTGGGCGGTGTCATGTTCCTCGGGTTGGGATTCACCATCTCAGGGATAGCCAAAACCGTGGAAGCGGTCCCGGCCATCGCTAACCTTGTCGCTTTCCCCATGCTTTTCCTCTCCGGTATCTTTTTCCCGACCTCGGGCATGCCGGCCTGGCTGCAGCACGCCGTGAATTATCTGCCGTTGACCCATTTTGCCAGTGCCATGCGTGAAGTGATGGCCAATGGTGCCGGCTTGAGTGACATCGCTAGCAATATGTATTGGATGATCGGCTGGTCAGTCGTCTTGGTAACGCTCGCCGTCATTACCTTCGGATTCGAGGAAAAGCGTGTATAATCAAATGATATGAATGTAAAAAAACCGTCCCCCGCTGATAAGAGGGACGGTTTTGTGTCATACGCTTGACGCCCGTGACTAGATAGTCTAAGTTTATCTAATACAATACCAACAACCGCTCATTACCAATCAATGAGTGAATATCGCATTCAAGTATTTAATAATACAATCGGAGGAAACCATGCTCGAAACATTCAGAACCGCTTCACCTGAAGCACTGGCCGCCATCCAGGAAGAATGCCGGGTCCGCCGGACAACGGAACTTTTCCTGCTCTTTTCCCTGGGCAGCCAGTTTGACCATCTGATCAAACAATCCCTGGAAAAACTGGGCGTGTTTTGCCTGGTTGCGGATCCGGCCACGGTCACGGCCGATGATGTCCGACGGATCAAACCACTCGGCATCATCCTGTCCGGTGGTCCGGTCTCGGTCCATGAGGATCCGCCGCCGTTTGACCATGCCATTTTCGATCTCAACATCCCCGTCCTCGGCATCTGTCTCGGATTTCAGCTCTGGGCCAAGCATATAGGCGTACCAGTCGTCCCGTCAGACAACCGGGAGTTCGGCACGCACACTGCCACCGTCATCAAGCCTGATGACAAGTTGTTCGCCGGCTGTGACACGGCCATGCCGGTACTGGAAAGCCATGGGGATAGAATCGAGCCGGGAGGCAAACTCACAGTCACCGCTCAGACAGACGACGCACCGGTTTCCGCCGCAACGCACAAACACTTGTACGGAGTCCAATTCCATCCGGAAGTCACGGAAACTGCGTACGGTCCCCGCATATTCGAAAATTTCTGCTTCGGCATCTGCGGGGCCAAGGATCGCTTTCCGGCTGAACGAGTAGCACACCAGAAAATCGCTGAACTACGGGATCAAATCGGCAGCCAAAAAGTACTCTTGGCGCTATCGGGCGGTTCGGACTCGTCCACTGTCGCTTACCTCCTCAGGGAAGCGATCCAGAAACAACCCGGCCGTGTTCGCGGTGTCTACATCAAAGGTATCGACCGGCCGGACGACGAGGCGCATGTCCAGAAATATTTTGGGCAAGCTGACTGGCTCGAAGTGATCGTCATTGACGAAACGCGGGAATTTCTCGCCGCTTTGTCCGGGAAAACCGCGATGCGTGACAAACGCATCGCGATGCGCGGCGTATACAAGGCAATCCTCGAAGCTCAGGCCCGGGAGTTCGGCGCTAACTTCATTGCCCAAGGCACCCTGTATACCGACATCTCTGAAAGCGGCGGCGGTTACAATACCGGCGCCCGTAAAGCGGTGATCAAGGTCCACCACAATACCGGACTGGAGTTTTCTCTGCCGGAGCTGACGCCACTTGACGACTGCGTCAAGGACAATGGCCGGAATATCGGCCGCGCTGTCGGGGTACCCGAAGAACTCCTGACCCGACATCCGTTTCCCGGCCCAGGACTGGTCATCCGTATTGAAGGGGCTATCACCGAACCCAAGCTCCAGGTCGCCCGTCGGGTTGACGACATCTACATCACCGAATTAAGGGGGTGGAACCTGTACGATACCGTATGGCAGGCCGGAGGAGTGGTCACTAATTCAGGCATCACCACCACAAAAGGCGATGACGCAGGCGAAGGAATGGTCGTCGCGCTCTGGGCCGTCTGGAGCGTCAACGGC